>NZ_JACJRS010000005.1 GCF_014697375.1 Phormidium sp. FACHB-1136 | reverse complement strand
TTTACTCTGGCCCGACGGATGGGAACTCGAACGGTGCCTGAGGCCATGCGGTTACTGGCTAATCAAGTGCAGAAAGTTTTTCGCTGGCTAACATAAAACCACCCTGCTAAATCCCCCTTGAAAAGGGGGACTTTGACTCCGGTTCCCCCCTTTTCAAGGGGGGCTAGGGGGGATCAATCCCTGGCAAGGTCAGCATCGATAGCTTGTGTGTACTTAACCCCAGTTCGGGTTAAGCCAAAGCCTGCAAGTCGTTTGATTAGGTGTTGCTTCGGTTGGGGTTATTGCAGGGCTTGGCCGATGGCCTGGGGGGCGGCGACGGGGGCAGGTTCCTCCAGGGCAGCAACGTAGGCGGCGATGGAATGGTCGCTAAAACGGCGGCTGAGGATGCGCCAGGTGAAGCGGGAGCCAAGCTGGATGGCCTGATCCACATGGGCGAATCCTTGCCATTCGCGGGGGACGCGGGTGACCACATCCCACCCGTGGATAAAGCGCTGGCTGTTGGGCACCCGACGATTGTAGGACTCGACCTGGGCCTGGTTGCCGACGCGGGGTGCGCCAAAGGTGTTGACGATAAAGTTGAGATCGTTGGCTCGGCCAAAATTGTACTGGAGATCGAGGGCGGCGATGGTGGCCAGGGCACCGCCGAGGCTGTGTCCAGTGACGACGACCTGCTGCCCGGTGAAGGTGGACAGGGTTTCCAGTAGCCGATCTCGCACTGCAAAGTAGGCGGTCATAAAGCCCTGGTGGAAGCGAACATCGGTGGTGCTGTCACCGTAGGGGTAGATCTGCTGGCGAAACTGAACATTGTTCATCCAGTCGATGGATTTATCTGAGCCCCGAAAGACAAGGTACAGGCGATCACTACTGAGCTTATTCAGCACCACTGCCTGGGTATCGGTGAACCCCTGATCTTGGCTTTCGATGAAGGTGGGTTCCACATCGGGATAGGCGGAAAACCGCAGCCCGCTAAAGTCGCGATAAATTTCCTCGCATAGGCGAGCACAGGTCAGGGCCAAGGCGTAGTCAACCATGGAATAAACTCCTAAAGTATCGATACGATAAAACCAAACTCGTGCGATCTCACCAATAGTTCACCTTACTTGGATCGCTTACTTAATGTATTCCTCTCCCAAAATATGCCGTCTACATAACCTTGAATAGAAGCATCTTTTTCTGCTAGGTTTAGGCGTTTCAAAGCCCAGCAACAATACTCCTGGTTTAGTTCAATTCCAGCAAAACTTCGATCAAGCTTCTTCGCAACGACTGCCGTAGTTCCGCTCCCAAGGAACGGATCGAATACTAGATCACCAGGCTTAGAACTTGCAAGAATTAATTTGGCAATTAGCTTTTCCGGTTTTTGTGTTGGATGATCTGTGTTTTCAGGCATTGACCAAAATGGGATACTTATATCTGTCCATATATTGGACGGATAGGTCAATCGAAAATTACCATCCTCTTCTTCTTGCCAATCTTTTGGCTGGCCGTCTTTATGTCTGTATGGAGCAATGACCTTTCGTTTTTGCTTAACAGCATCGACATTAAATATGTATTTATCTGTAACGGTACAAAACCAGATATCCTCAGTATTATTTTTCCAGTTTGATTTTGAGCCTCGCCCCTTTTCTCGTTCCCACGCCACTCGACTGCGAACGTAAAATTCTTGCTCAAGCAACGGGGCAATAATAATAGATGTTTTCCAGTCGGAGCAAACGTAGATTGTTGCAGTGGTTTTAAGTAAGGGTTTGACCAACTCTAGAACAGATAAAAACCAATCCTGATACGCTCCTTTCTCTTTTTCTTTAAAGAGATGGCCATTATAGTTCTTTGATAAGTTGTAAGGAGGATCCATGATCAACAGGTCAATAGACTCCTTGGGTAAATATTGCGCTACATCAAAGAAGTCTTGCTGAATCACTCTTCCGTTGATGTCATCAACGCCAACTTGGGAATTAAGGGTTAATAAATAACGACTTAATTCCAGTAGCTCTTGGTCTGAACATGTCAGTGTTCGATTGCAGATAGCACGTTTTTTCATCCTAAAGCTCACATGTCAGTGAAGACATAGGGGTGAATTATAGCGGAGATGAACTAGAGGCAACATGACTGGTTCACCCATAGCGATGATCCCTTGAGGGAGGTACACCGTTGATCCGTTCTCGATCCCCCGGTACCTGGCTGTCTAAGTTTCACTCTGTACCCCCCTTATTAAGGGGGGTGGGGGATCATCGCGATGCCCTTGAACTGAGTGAAATTCGCTATATGTCTTGGCCTCAAGCATTCTAAGGGGCCGACACCGCCCACCAGGCCAACCCGTAGGGCTGGGTGGGTTGATTGTGAACCTGTCGCTGATAGATTACCCTCAGCTTGTAGCGTCCGGTTTCCGGAATTTGATAGAAAATGTGCTCCACGCTGTCCACCTCGCTCACGGATGACCAGAGGCTTTGGCTGAGATCGTCGCTGTCGGCGGGCATCAGGTAGAGGTTGAGGTCGTTGAGCCCCTGATCCTGGAAGCTTTCGCCGATGTCGTAGAGGCCGTTGCCGTTGTCGTCTACCAGGTTGACCACCCGTTCCCAGGCTAGGGTTGCTGAGAGGTAGCCGCCGCCCCGAAGCGGCTCGGCAAAGACATAATCATGCACCGAGGTGCCCGCCCGATCTACCTCCGCCAAGTTCCATCCCACGACGGGGATGGTGCCCTCTGGGCCAAAGGCTCCGGGCAAAAGCTGCTGGTAGGCGCGGTAGGCGTTCAGATGTCCGGTACCGAGGTCGCTGTGGAGGGGGATTTTGCGGTCGCGGTAGGCGTCGGCGTCTGTCCAGGGGCGGTTGCTACTATCGACCAAAGTACGGGCCATGCCCAGGCGCAGCCCGTCGCCGTTGTCCTCCAGTTTGTCGGCAGCGTTCATCAGGGCCGCCTTCATCACCATGGGGTGTCGTCCGTTGACCGACCAGTTGCTCAGCCCAGCCCGAATTTGCCGATCTACCAACTGCTGCATCAGGGCGAGGGTGCCCACCACATGGGGGGCGGCAAAGCTAGTGCCGCTGGAGATGCGCCGCCGCCCATCGGGGTCAAACATTTCAATCTCGTGACCCGGAGCAACGAGGGTGATGGAACGCCGCGCCCCCACATTGGTTTCGGGATTGGGGGAACGGGGAGATCGCACCGTGGGTTCGCTGCCCAGGTTGGCCTGATCCAATCGGGTGAAGCGGCCATCGGCATCACGGCGGGAGTAGGCAATGTTGAGGCCATTGAAGTTATCCGTGGGGATGGGAATGCCGCCCCGGCCCTGGTTGCCCGCAATCACATAGAGTGCCCCATGGTGCCGCGACAACCAATCGATACACTGGGTCAGCAGGGCGTTGCCATCCAGCACCGGGTTAGGGCGAGGATCGCGCCGGAGGGGCTCACCAAAACTAAAGTTCAAGGCCCGCACATCACCGCTGTTTTGGGTGGCCACGGCCTGGGTGGTCAAACATTCCTCCGGCTGGGCACTGCGGCTACCGTCCAATTCGCCCACCGCCCCAGCATAGAGCAACGCCTCTGGAGCTACTCCGGTCAGGGTTTTGTCTTGGCTAATCATCACACTGGCCACATTGGCGGCATGGCCATCCACAAAGTCGTTGGCCGTGGCCCAGCGGTCTAGCTGCAACACCCGCCACACCGCCACGGGGGAAGGCGTTCCCTTATCCAAACCAAACCGCCCCGGACGACCAATTTCCACTTGGCCGATGGCAATTTTTCCCCCAGTGAGGCCGTAGGGTTCTCCATGGAGACGGCGGGCATCAATCCCTTCCGATCCCACCGAGGTGGAAAGGGCCAGTCCGGGCTGTGCCCCTAACCCGCCCATCATTCCCACACCGAGGACGATCTTCACCCAGCGCAACAGCCGCCGCTTTTGTGGCCAGGATGAAGGAACAAGTGACGGGGAGAGTGGCGTCCCCTGGCCCTGCTTACCCATAGATAACCGTCCTACCGTGATGGAATGCTGGGATGTCTCCCTGGGCAAACTCTATCGCAAAGGCACCGCCAGCGGCAGTAAATCCGCCCCCCTCCTTAAGATTTCCACCCAGGACACCCCAACGGATCCATGCCTAGGAGCCTAGTCGGCGAATGGAGGGATGAGGCTTGCCTAGTGTTTGGCCTGAAGGGTGCGATTTTGCAGCCGTTGTAGGGTGCGCTGCACCGAGGATAGGGCTTGGTAGTCTCCCTGGGCCTCTAGGTGAACGCTGGCCCGTTCGAGGTCGGCAATGGCTCGTTCGGCATCCCCTTGGCTTTCGTAGGCGGCGCTACGGTAGCAGTAGGGCAGGGCAATGGGGTCGCCGCAGGCAATGGCGTCGCTGTAGTCGCGCACGGCCCCCTTCAGATCCCCCAACTTTTGCAAAGCACTGCCCCGATACACATAGGCCATGGGGAGGTTGGGCTTGAGTTCGATGGCGCGGGTGAAATCCTGAACGGCGGCGGGGTAGCGGCGTTGTTCTAGGCGCAGCCAGCCTCGGTTGCAGTAGGCCGCAAAGAGGCGTGGATTGTGGTTGATAGCTTCGGTAAAATCTAGTTCGGCTTCGTCGGCCAGGTTCATCTCTAGGCGGGCGGCCCCTCGGTTGTTGAGGGCCACGGCGTGGTCGGGCTGGAGGGCCAAGACTCGGCTGTAGTCGCTGATGGCACCCGGCTGGTCGCGCAGGTCGTGGCGGGTGGTGCCTCGGTTAAAGAAGGCATCCTTATCGTTGGGGGCAATGGTGGGATCCTGGAACCGCTGCACCAGGGCGTTCACCACTTGGGGGTTAGGGGTTTTCAGCTTGGCCTCCACCCCTGGGATAGAGACGGCGTGGGTGGGCAGCGCCTTCAGGCTGACGATGGCATAGGTGGTCGCCTCTGGGAAACCACTAGGGCCGCTGTCACAGACCAGATAGCTTTCGGCGGAACCCATGATTTTGAACTTGAATCGATCCGGATAATGTTCGCGCAGGGGTAACAGTTGATTCAGGGCCACCTTCAAGGCCGCTAGATGACCACCATCGGTGTTCCATCGCTGACTAATGCGCCATACCAGTCGCCCCTCCTGGGCATCTCCCTTGTGGCACCAGCCCAGTTCTAGCTGCCCCCCCCGATCCAACAGTCGCGTAAAGCGCTTCAACAGATCCTCATCAAGGGTAATTTGGCTGGCCCAGGGCCAGACGATCAACAGCCGCCGCTGGGCCTGGTCTAGGGCCTGATCTAGGGCTTGCCGACTCGCCGAATGGGGGGTGGGGACGCTAGTTCCAACGCCAGAGCCGAGGGGAACCGGAAAGTCGAGGATCCAGGGGCTATCTGGCGTGGTACGGGATTCCGCCTCCAGGCTGCGCTGCTTCAGGGTTTTGACGGCGGATTCGGTATGGTGCAAGCGCTTGGCCAGTTGGGTCAACCCTTGGCGGGCAGCGGGATCACCTCCAGCCTCCGCGCTCGTTTTGGCCCACTGGTTGGCAAGCTGGCGCTGGCGGTCGGCCAAGGTTTGGGTGATCCCTTCCAGTTGGGCCAACTGGGCCTTCATCTGCCCTAGGTACTGCGACACCACCTGCTGCACCTGTTCGCGACTGTGGCCCGCCGTTTCCTGGCGGCTCACCTGATGTTGTAGTCGATGCACCACTTGGCTCAGGCGCTCCAGTTCGGCGAGGGTGTGTTCGGCCTTGGCCATGGCATCGGAGGGCATTCCATTCACCGAACCCACCGGAATTTTGGTCAGGGCGCGTTCCAGGTCGGCCTGCTGGCGGGTCAGATCCTTCACATGGTTGACGAGGTTGCTAAACTCTGCATGGGGTACCAAGTGGGCCACGGTCTTCGCCATCTCTGCCACCTCGGCTCGCAGGTCGTGGGCTTCGATAGGTTGGGTCGCCTCCTGGGAGCGCCGCTCTAACTGGGCCATGTTGTCTTGCAGGCTGGCAATGGCGTTGCGAGTTTCCGAACGCAGGGCTTCCAGGGTCACCCGCGTCTGCATCAGATTTGTCCGCACCTGGGAGAGCTTGGCCTCTGCCCCTTCAATGCGGGGCACCGTGGCCAGCCGTTGCACATAGCTGGTCAGGTTTTGGGTTTCGGTATGGTTATGGGCGTATTGGTCTTGGAGTTGGGCAATGTCTTGATGAATCTGGCTCAAATCCGGCGGATGCAACGCCTGCATCCGATCATCGACGTGGTGTCGAATGCTTTTAATCTCCTCCGACATCCGCAAAAACGTGCGGTTGTTGCGATCCAGTACCGACCGCTGAAAATTGGTCAGAGCCTCCGGCGAGGGCAGGGCTGTGACCTGCTTACTCAGGCTGGTGAGGCGATGGCTGGCCTGTCGTTGCTGGCGGGCGAGTTTTTCCTGGGCCTCGGTCAACTGCCGCTCGGTTTGGCGACGATTCAGCAATCCCACCGCTGCCATCACTGTTAAGGGAGCCGAAGCTAAGGCAACATTTTGCGCCGCGATGGCCGCCACGGTACCCAAACCCGACCCAACCAGGAGTACCTGCTCGGTGTGCTTTAACCAAGTTTGATCCGCCACGATTCGTTCCCCTGATGATAGATAAGGATGCACATTGAAAGCGATAGTGGCCTAGTTGGGGGCTTCAGGGGGCGAGGCCACAATGTCGCTAGGTAGTTTAGTTTTCAGCTAGAGACACCTAAAATCAGGATAATTTTGGGCGATAGTATCAGATCGATGGAGCCGCAACGGGTCTTGCAATGAGCCAGATCATCCGTCATTTCCCGCTGGGGGAAATGCCATCGGCGCATCGAATGGTGACCGTTGAATTGTCCATAGCGATAGTCTGGAACGATAATCTGTAATGATGTAGTCCTGGCGATTCAGGTTTTGCGATGACGGCTCCCACTCCCGAACTTTCGGCCCAGTACGACCCCACCCAAACGGAAACCAAGTGGCAAACCCGCTGGGAAGAGGCCCAGGTCTTTAAGGCCGACCCCGACCATCCCGGTGAGCCGTTTTGTGTGGTGATTCCGCCGCCGAACGTGACGGGCAGTTTGCACATGGGCCACGCCTTCGAGAACGCCCTAATCGACACCATTGTGCGCTACCAACGCATGGCCGGACGCAATACCCTGTGGTTGCCGGGGACGGATCACGCCAGCATCGCCGTGGCGACAATTTTGGATCGGCAGCTTCAGGCAGAAGGCAAAACCAAGGAAGATTTGGGCCGCGACGACTACCTCAAACGGGCCTGGGCATGGAAGGCGGAATCTGGCGGCACCATCGTCAACCAACTTCGCAAACTGGGCGTTTCTGTGGATTGGAGCCGGGAGCGCTTCACCATGGACGAGGGCCTGTCCCACGCGGTGCTCACCGCCTTCACCCGACTCTACGACGAAGGGCTGATCTACCGGGGCAACTATATGGTGAACTGGTGCCCCTCTAGCCAGTCCGCCGTGTCGGATTTGGAGGTGGAGCAGAAGGAAATCGACGGGCACCTCTGGCATTTCCGCTACCCCTTCACCGACGACCCATTGAGCTATCTCGAAGTAGCCACCACTCGCCCCGAAACCATGCTGGGGGATACGGCGGTGGCGGTGAACCCCAACGACGAGCGCTACAAGCACCTGATCGGCAAAACCCTGCGCCTGCCGATCATTGGCACGGAAATCCCCGTCATTGGCGACGAGTACGTGGATGCGGCCTTTGGCACGGGCTGCGTGAAAGTCACCCCCGCCCACGACCCTAATGACTTCGCCATGGGGCAGCGCCACAACCTGCCCATGATCAATGTGATGAACAAAGACGGCACCATGAACGAAATGGCGCGGGACTTTGAGGGCATGGATCGATTCGAGGCCCGCAAGGCCGTCGTGCAGCGCCTGGATGCAGATGGCTTTTTGACGCGTGTCGAAGACTACCGCCACACGGTGCCCTACAGCGACCGGGGTAAGGTGCCCGTGGAGCCCCTGCTGTCTACCCAGTGGTTTGTGAAAATTCGCCCCCTGGCAGATAAAGCGCTGGATTATTTGGACAACCACCAAGACCCCCGCTTTGTGCCCGAACGCTGGACGAAGGTCTACCGCGACTGGCTGGTGAACCTGAAGGACTGGTGCATTTCGCGGCAGTTGTGGTGGGGGCATCAAATTCCCGCCTGGTATGCCATCAGCGAAACCAACTGGGAAATCACCGACCACACGCCCTTCGTCGTCGCCGCCACAAAGGAAGAAGCCCGCGCCAAGGCCGAAGCCCAATTTGGCGACCGGGTGGAACTACGACAGGATCCCGATGTGCTGGATACCTGGTTTTCCTCCGGTCTGTGGCCCTTTTCCACCATGGGCTGGCCCGACGAATCCGCCAAGGATTTCCAAACCTACTACCCCACCACCACCCTCGTCACCGGGTTCGACATCATCTTTTTCTGGGTGGCGCGGATGACCCTGATGGCGGGGCACTTTACCGACAAAATGCCCTTCGAGACCGTCTACATCCACGGTCTGGTGCGGGACGAAAACAACAAAAAAATGTCGAAATCCGCCAACAACGGCATCGACCCCCTAGTGCTCATCAACAAGTACGGCACCGACGCCCTGCGCTACACCCTAATTCGCGAAGTCACCGGGGCGGGGCAGGATATTCGCCTGGAATACAACCGCAAAACCGATGAGTCGGTCTCGGTGGAAGCCAGCCGCAACTTCACCAACAAGCTATGGAACGCCTCTCGGTTTGTGATGATGAACCTGGGGGGCCAATCCCCCGCCGACCTAGGCGCACCGGATCTCGAAAATCTAGAACTGGCCGACCGCTGGATTCTCTCCCGCTACCACCGCGTGGTGCAAAGCGTGCGGGATCATCTGGACGCCTACGGCATGGGCGAAGCCTCCAAGGATCTCTATGAGTTCATCTGGGGCGACTTCTGCGACTGGTACATCGAACTAGTGAAGCCCCGCTTCCAAACTGAGGGCACCAGCAAGCGCACCGCCCAGCAAACCCTCGCCTTTGTGCTCGATGGCATCCTCAAGCTGCTGCACCCCTTCATGCCCCACATCACCGAAGAAGTGTGGCACACTCTCACCCAGTTGGAAGGCGACTTTTTAGCCGTGCAGCCCTACCCCGCCGCCGACTCTAGCCTGATCGACGACCACCTAGAGCAGCAGTTCACCCTGCTATTCAACACTGTCCGCACCGTCCGTAACCTGCGGGCTGAGGCGGGCATCAAGCCTGGTCTTCGCATCGAAACCATCCTCGAAACCGAAAACCTCGAAGAACGGCACATCCTGCAAGCCACCGCCAACTACATCAAAGACCTCGGCAAAATCGAGAAGCTGGTGATTGCCGGATCCGCCCCTGCTACGAGCCCCACTGTCGAAACCACGGCAGAGAGCCCCGTGAGCGCAGCGGTTGAAGTCGCCGAAGCCTCACACACTGTTTCGATCACCGTCACCGAGCCATCAACCCCGGTTACGACCACAACCACGGGCACGCCCACCCCGGAACAAGTGGCAGGCGAATTCAAGGAATTCTGGGACACCATCCGGCCCCTGCTGGATGACCCCCTCCACTACGCCAACACCGCCATCGCCAAAATCCGTCGCCCCGGACGCAGCTTCCTGTGGCTGTTGGGTGGGGTGATTGCCCTCAAACTGGCCACCAGCGTGATTGAAGCCATCGACAGCACGCCCCTCGTCGGTCGCCTGCTGGAGTTGATCGGCATTTGGGTGACGGGGGTCTTCATCGCCCAAAATCTGCTGACCGCAGGGGATCGCCAGCGCACCTTCCAAACCATCAACCAATGGCGGCTCAGCGTCTTTGGGGCCGAGAAGCCCAAGGCTCAAGCACCCGTTTCCCCTGAAAGCGTGACTCCTGACGTTACGGATTCCATGGTTGCGCCTGTTACTCCTGAAGTCGCCACCCCTGAAGCGGTGACGCCTGAAGTTGTGACAACCCCAGCGCCCTCGGAACCCGTCGAGTCCCGCAAGCTATTTGCTGGCGTTACGGGCACCGTCCAAGTCCTCATTCCCCTAACGGGCATTGTGGATGTGGATGCACTACGGGCCAAGGTCGAAAAAGATCTGGGCAAAGTGGAAGTCGAAATCAAGTCCCTTTCTGGTCGCCTCAGCAATCCCGGCTTTGTGGATAAAGCCCCCGCCGATGTGGTGCAGGGTGCCCGCGATGCCCTCGCTGAAGCCGAAGCCCAGGCGGCGATCCTAAAGTCGCGGCTGGCGTTGCTGTAGCCCAAGCGAGGTATGGGACGCCATGGCCAATAGCAACCAAACTCCTCTAATAACGCCCACAGTGCCCAGGGTGCTCCTTTGGACATTGGGTGGACTGCTGGGAGGTTTGGTTGGCTGTCTGGCTGCGGTGTTTCTGACCGAGTGGATTAAACTCCTCCTCACTACCGTTTCTGAACTGGGTACCCTCCGGTTGCTACTGCTGCCGCTGCTCGGCGTTTCGTTAGCCGTGCTGATCCTGTTTGGACTGGGTAGGGGGCAACCTGTGCAGACCGTAGCTCCCCACCAAGGGGCTTCCCCTAGTCGCTGGGGTTCTCTCATCAACTGGTACTCCTTCCCCCGCGACATTGCCCGCGCTGATTTAACTGGCGATGTGGTGAGAGCCTCTGGAGTAGAGGAGCGCTTCCCCTGGCATCTGGCCCCTTTGCGTGCCCTGGCTATCCTATCTACCGTTGGGCTGGGGGCACCGATGGGAACAGAATCTCCCGCCGCCCATATTGGGGTTGCAACCGGGGCTTGGTTGGGTAACGCATTCCCCTCTCTGCGCCCCTTGGTGCGGCCTCTGGCGATTGGTGGCGGTGCGGCGGCGGTGTCTGCCCTGATGGGAATTCCCCTGGTGGGCAGTTTCTTCATGTTTGAGTTGAGTCAGCGGCGCAAGGTTCCGACCACCCCAGAGCGGGTGGCGGCGATGTTAGCCGGAGGACTGGTTGGATGGAGAATCAATCTTGCCTTTCATCTCCAACTGATCCGGCTCATTGTCCCCAGTCCTGACCCCACTAACCTGTGGAACGGGGTGGCTGCGGCTTTGTTCATTGGCGCAATTTCAGGCTCGATTACAGCGCTGACCGGGGAGGCTATCTACTGGGCCAGAGGCTGGCAAACGAGGCCAGCTATTCGGCTCCTGATCGGTGGCATCGCTATGCTCCTGCTGGCAATGCTCATCGGATGGATTGCAACCCCAGCAGCGGCTTTTGGGCCTGGAGGAGCCGCGATTGTCTGGGCCGAAACCATGGAAACAACCCCTTACCACCTGCTGGCTGTGGCGCTGCTCCGGGCTATGGCCACTACGGCAGCCGTTTTAGCTGGAGGCTGTGGTGGAGTGTTTGTCCCGTTTCTGGCAATCGGTGACCTGAGTGGCCGAGTGTTTGCCACCGCCCTTGGGATTGAGGGGAATCTGGCTGGATCCGCTGGATCCGCCGCCGCTATTGCTGGGGGGTATCGCTTGCCGCTAACAGCCGCCGCCATGGTGCTGGGGGTTGGCGGATCCCAAGGAGCGCAACTAACCTGTCTGGCGACAGTAATGGTCGGTGCCCTCACTGGGTTGGTAACCGCACGGATAGTCAGTCAACTGTCCAGTTTTATCCGCAACAACCAGCCCTAATGATGCTGTCATTAGGGAACTGACGGTCATTTAGAATTGCTGTAGCGGGTTTTGTCCTCGATAGCCGTGGCTTCACCCATGCGCTTGACTCTAGCACAGGACAAATTTAAGCCCTTTGGCGGCAAGCTCAGAATTATGAATCCTTTCGTGACAGGAGGTTAAGGTCATGAGTTTAGTCATTTCTGATGAGTTTTTGCAAACGGCACATATTTCTGAGGTTGATCTCAAGCTAGAAATTGCTATTCTGCTGTTTCAGCAAGAAAAAATTACCCTGGATACAGCCAGCCAGTTTGTAGGCATAAGCCAACTAGAATTTCAACGAATATTGGGTAGCCGTAAAATCTCCATTCATTATGGTATTGAAGATTTTCGACAAGACTTCAATACCATTCAGGCAAATGGTTTAACACAGGCACAACTAAAGCCCACTCAGGTGGAAATTCTACAACGGATTGAACAGCGAAGAACCTTTTCCCCTGAACAACACCAGTTACCTAATACCTTCACCCTGATTCAGGAAGATCGTGCCCGATGATTGCTTATTTTAAATGTGTGGTAGATGCTAGTGTGGGCATCAAAAAAATTATCGTTGTGTACTTCTTCTAGCCCTATTTTTGACTGACTTCTGGGGGGTTCAAAGGTGCTTCGCCAATGACTTCTTCCTGAACCCGATTGCGTCCTTGGTGTTTGGCGCGGTAGAGGGCCTGGTCAGCGGAATCTTGCAAGTGGCGTAGATCGTTCTTGGCTCGGTCTGCTCCGTGGGTGGCCGCTCCGACACTTACCGTCACCACCGCACCAGCGCTAGAGTAGGCATGGGGGATGGAAAGCGCTTCCACCGTGGCCCGCATCTTCTCGGCAAGGCGGAGTGCGCCATCCATATCCGTTTCAGGGAGCAGGACGACAAATTCTTCGCCGCCGTAACGCGCTACCAGATCAAACGGTCGGTCGCAGCAGCCTGACAGCACCAAGGCCACCTGTTTGAGGCAGTCGTCGCCCGCCCCGTGCCCGTAATAGTCGTTGTATTGTTTGAAATGATCCACATCGATCAGCAGTAGCGACAGGGGTAGACCGTTGCGTCGGGATCGCTGCCACTCTAACTCTGCACATTGGTCGAAATAGCGCCGATTGGAAATGCCCGTCAGGCCATCCTGCATCGACAGCCTTTCCAGCATCTCCGTCTTGATCTTGAGTTCCTGTTCGACCAATCTGCGTTCGGTGATCTCCTGTTCGAGGGCGAGGTTGGTGGCATGTAAGGTGGCTTCCGCTTGTTTTCGTTCGGTAATGTCTTGCTCGAAGCCAAACCAGCGACTATCGCCATTCTCAAAAAACATTGGACTGGATTCAATCAGCACAAAACGAACTTTGCCATCGATAAGAATTCGCCCTTCCCACACAAATGGTCGCCGTTCAAGCATGACTTGTTGGTTTAATTGTTTGAAATCCTCAAAATCGTCTGGATGAATAACATCCCAGGCCAGCATCGGATTGTTCAGTACATCTTCTCGGCGGATGTGATTCATTTCACACCAACCATCGCTGACATACTCAAATTCCATCGTGCCATTGGCCCGAAGCCAAAACACATAAACCCCCACCGAGACGTAGGCCACCAAATCATTAAAGCGACGCAGGCTTTCACTCAAGGCTTCCTCGGCCTGCTTGCGGTCGGAAATGTCGGTCACCACCCCTTCCCAGACGGTTGTTCCATCGGGCAAAGTACGCGGGTTAGATTCGGCGGTCATCCATCTGACCTCATCATTGGCTGAGCGCATTCTGAATTCGGCAAAAAAAGGGTTTTTCCCCTGAAAAGCCTGGACACTGAGGGCCATGACGGCATCGGTGTCATCGGGATGAATAAGCTTGAAGGGGCTATTTGGGTCGGCATCGACCTCTTCACGGGTCACCCCCATCAGTTCCAGAAAACGACTACTCGTAAAGGCAAAGTTTGCCGTGCTGCCATCGGCGGCTTCCACGATGGTATAGGTACCGACAGGAATATTTTCTGTCAGTTCATAGGCGGTTTTTTCCAGCCGTTTTTCGGCAATGCGTAGGGCCTCTTCCGTCTGCTTTTGCACGGTCTGATCATACATATAGCTGCGAATACCGCTTAGGTGACCCGCATCGTCGCGCAGCACAATCGTAAAGTCATACACCCAGAGGTACTGACCAGATTGGGTTTTTAATCGATAGGAATCTTCGTAGCGATCAAGGTTCTGGGCAATGTTGTGTTTGAGCCGACCGACCACAGGATCCACATCGTCGGGATGAATCAGATCAATATAGGAAAACTTGGGTTGTAGCATCTCTGCCGGACAATATCCTAGAATCTGATCGACATTCGAGGAGACCGTTTTGATCGGCCAGTGACCTTGATGCTCTGCGGCCCATTCGATGGTAAATACTGGGCCTTCGGCAAACAGATCGCGCTCCGTTTGCAGGGCATCCACGGCGGTTCGATTCGCGGCCAACAGAAACACAATGGCGGCGGAAAAGGCCAGAATGGCGGCGGCCACCAGGAGATACACCCAGAATAGCGGGTCGGACAGCGCCTGATACTGCGTCCAGCCCTCCACAGGCAAGGCCCCCATCTGCCAGTTCCCATAGGTAAGTTCAACCAACTGGGTGATCGGCTGATTTTCAAAGACCTCTGGATCCCCAAAAAAGACCTCTCCCTGCGCCCCGCTGCCATCCCGTCCTCGGATGGCGAGGCGCAGGGTTTGCTGTTCTGTGAGACCTGCGCCCGCAAAAACGTCGTCCGCGTTCATGACCACCGAGGCGAAGCCCCAAAACTGCTCCTGACCGGAGGCCGCATCGGGGATATAAATCGGTATGCGGGCAATCAACCCCTCCCCCCCCTGCACCAGGGCCACTGGCCCCGCAAGAACGATCTGATTCAACTCCAACGCCAAGTTGACGGCATCATACTGATCCGGGACGGTGCGGTAATCGAGGCCAATGGCCGCTTCGTTGCCTTCGATAGGGTATACCAGGCGAAGCACCATGTCGCGGGCCAGACCGATGTTACGCAGATCCTATTGCTCCTTGAACTGCACCGCCATGGCGCGGCTAAAATCCTCCTGGGTCAACTCTGGATTCATCGCCACCAAGGATTTCACCCCTGAGACAGAGAAGATATTCGCGTAGATCCGACTCTTGAGAGTCGTTGCCAACCCATCGAGATCCTGTTTTACCTGCTCTATCTGGCGCTGTTGGTGCCGTTCAGACTCAAAACGAATTAGCTCGGCACCAATCCACCCGAACAGGGTCAGGAGCACCGCAAACATCACCACCCCCAGGGCCGTGAGATAGCTGTGGTGTTTTTTCCTACTCCAGATCAGCGAGAAAGGCGGTGGCATTTCGGTAGGTTCATAGGTGTGCGTCCCAGATCTCTTCGGCATCTCCTGCTGTTGAGATCACCATGAACAGTCTGGTGCCACCGCGATGCGCTCAATCACTAAATCGTCGTTCATTCGCTGGAAGCCTTGTTGCGCCTAAATATTAGCTTGACATATCACCCTCAACCCCGGATAATCCGCAACATTTCAGCCTAGATGCTGAATCTGGAATCTTAGGTCAACAGTTTAAGGGCACCTCGATTAATTACCATTTGGCAGCTTTCGAGAAGCTGGAAACCTTGGAATCACGTTGTCACTCCTAGGGAAATCTGGTTTTTTCGAGGTGCCCTTAAGTATAAATAACCCGATATCCTGGATGACCTGTCTTTTAAGACATTTAAGACGCCTGTACAATGAGTACGGGGTTACTTGTGGGCGTATCAAGCCCTCCACCCCGGTAGCCGATTGATCCAGGGCGTCATGCCCTTCGGTTGAAGAACTCCCCTCACCGCACCGCGCAAACCGATGGGTTGTGGATATCCTGTGCGCCAAGGGTGAAAAAGACCTGGGCAAGGTGGAAGCCGAAATCAAGTCCCTCTCTGGTCGCCTCAGCAATTCTGGTTTTGTGGATAAAGCCCCCGCCGAGGTGGTGCAGGGTGCCTGCGATGCCCTCGCCGAAGCCGAAGCCCTAGCGGCAATTCTGAAGTCGCGGTTGGCACGGCGATGAAAATCGAGCACCTCATCCGTCCCTCTAGGAAACGTTACAAAATCACATAAATTCCTAGAGGCTTGATTTCACAGGCTTTTGAGCCCCTAGGGCACTCCCCACCCACTCCTCAGAAAATTTTTTGGCCGGGGATGATATGAAACCCGCCGCCCGTGGGTAAGTTAGTTCAAGAAGCGAACAAACTCTACGGCTTCTCTAAGGAGACACCCCATTATGAAATCCACCTGGAACTACAAACTGCTTCAATTCTTGAACAACAAGAAAGAAGACGAAGGCTTCACCCTGATTGAACTGCTGGTGGTGATCATCATCATCGGCATCCTGTCTGCCATCGCCCTGCCCGCCTTCCTCAACCAAGCCAACCGCGCCCGCCAATCCGAAGCCACCACCTACGTCGGCTCCCTCAACCGTGGCCAACAAGCCTACCGCCTAGAGAACCCCGCCTTTGCCCCCAAAATTGCGCAACTTGGCCTAGGCATTCAAACCACGACCAAGTTTTATACCTATGGAGCAGGGGGCGACGGATGGTTCGAGTCTGCTGAAACTGCACCCACTGGCACGGCCCCTACCGCAGTAGCGACTCATATTCCTCTGGTTGCCTTGATCCGCGCCGTTCCTAATGATACAGCTCTGCTTGGCTATGGGGGGCTAACCTATCTGCTGAAAGATGTTGGAGGCAGCGCAACAACCACTGCAGTAATTTGTAAAGGTAGTCTTGGCGCAGCGCCTACGCCCAATGTTACCGGGGCACTGACTGCAGGCGCTGCTGCTCAGAACTGTGAAGCTATCAACTAACGGCAATACCAGGTGATGGTGTCATCATTCTGGTGGCATTAGTTTATCTCTGTCAACTAAAAAGAAAGACACTCGATTCTTAAAGTCGAGTGTCTTTCTTTTTAGTCCCAACGCACAAGCTTTCCAGCAGCCTAACCTGAGATCGGGTGATGCCACTAGAAAGAGCCACTTCCTGAACACTCCCACATCTCACTGATGCCACCTAAACAACGGCCACGGTGAGGCGATTGTTGGCCGAGTAGCGTTGGCGAGGCATTTTGATGGGAATACAGGCGGTTTCTCATAGCTCTCAAAAATACGACGCTGCACTCATAAGGGCAGTATCGTGTCCAGGATAAACGCTAAAACATTGATCCAGCAGATCGTCGGAAGAAGGCAAGTGCCTGACGATTCTATCATGATCACACTAAACTCTAGGCGCTATCTATTTGCCTTTGCCCAAGCTTATCAATCTGGGGATGAAGTCGGCATCTTCAGTGTTGCCTTATCTCAACCTCAGAATATAATTAGGACAGCGTTGCATATTATCTGAACAATGACCACTCCTCCATCTGAAAACCAAGCCGATTCCCTGGAGAAAATGCGGCGACAGTTCGACTTTGGTCCCTATCCCCGCATTCCCATCGATGCTGATCCTAGGGAAGCGAGCAATGATTTATTTATATTCAATTTAGTCACCCCCTACTATCTGCGAAATCGCCGTGTTGCAGAAACCGCTGGCAAGGTAATTTTAGATGCGGGCTGTGGCACTGGCTATAAAGCTCTCGCCCTTGCTAAGGCAAACCCTGCTGCTAAAATTGTCGGGATTGATCTCTCGCCCAAATCTATTGAACTAGCCCAGCAGCGGTTCGCTTATCACGGTTATCAAGATCTCGCCGAGTTTCACGTTCTTTCCATTGAAGAGGTCACGCAACTTGGCATCCAATTTGACTATATTAACTGTGATGAGACCCTCTACTTTTTTGATGATATTGCCCAAGGTCTATCAGCATTCAAGTCTGTTCTCAAGCCGGAAGGAATCATTCGTGCTAACTTGCATAGTGCCCTTCAGCGCCGTCTTTTCTTTCAAGTGCAAGAATTCCTTAACTTTATTGGGCTAATGGAAGAGGATGCAACAGATATGGCCATCCCCATCTTTACTGAAATTATGAAAAGCCTGAGACCGGAGGTATTTCTTAAACAAGGCACTGGTTGGAACCCTAAGTGGGAAGATCTTGAGGAGGAAGCTAATAAAGAGCTTCTGTTAGCTAATCATCTGCTAAAGGGAGATAAAGGCTACCGCATTAGTGATATGTTCGATGGCATCCAGCGAGCAGGTCTAGAATTTATCAGCATGGTCAACTGGCGACATTGGAATGTGGAGGATCTGTTCCAAGAACCAGATAATTTGCCGAGCTATCTGGCTATGGGCTTGGCGGAAAGTACGCTGGAAACCCTGCTAACTACCTATGAACTTCTGCACCCAGTACATCGGCTGCTAGACTTCTGGTGTACCCACCCCAGACAGAGCCCAGAACTATTACCTGTAGCCGAATGGACATTAGAGGATTGGCTGAGATCCCAGGTTATCTTACATCCTCAACTACGCACAGAGGCCTTTCAGAAAGCTGCTTTGGAGGCCATTCAGCAAAATGGGCCGTTTATGATTAGCACCTTTTTGAGTTTGCCAACCCTAAGCCCAGTCACCCTTAGCTATGACGTCGCTGCCCTGCTGCTGCAACTTTGGGATGGCCCCCAACCCTTCACTGCCCTAGTCAACTTTTGGCAGCGCATCCATCCCATCAACCTCATCACCTTAGAACCCACTCCCCCAGAATCCGCTGCTCAGCAGGTTGCCGATGCCCTTGGTAAACTAGAGGTGTTTCTCTACGTCCTCCCTGAACAAATCTAGATCCATATTGACGAGAGCCGAACAGCAGCACTAACCTCACAACCAGCCCCCTATGGCCCTAACAATCAAAACTACCGTGAACCTCAATTGTCTCAAAAACATTATTGAGGCTGTTTGTCATGTTTATCATGGCGGTGGCTATGTTTAAATCCCTTTGGCTACGTCGTTTTTGGCCCTGGTCGCTGGGGGCAGGCTTGTTGTTGGCGGTGGTGTGGCTGCAAGGGCAGCGGCTACAAATCATGCAGTCCACTGATGCCCAGCCCTTGCCCATATTGCAGCTTCAAGATCAGCGTGATCAAGCTCAGCTATTGCTGCGGCGTCGGATGCCAACTTTTGGCTATGACAATATGATTGCTAATTGGACTTTTCTTAATTTCCTGCAATACTTTGGCAATATGGAGGTACGTGGTCAACTGGGCTATCGCCTCAGCCCAGAGTTTTTTGAGGTTATTGTTGATCGAGATCCGCGCTTCTTTATGCCGTATCTCTATATGTCTAGCAGCATCTCCATCTATTCAGGTATGCCAGAACGCACGGTGGAGATCATGGATCGAGGTTTGGCCGTCATGACGCCCCAAATACCTGAAAATAGCTATTTTGTCTGGCGCAACAAAGCAATTGATCAACTGTTGTTTTTAGGTGACAGCGAAGGGGCTAGACAATCCTTTGAAATAGCCGCAGATTGGGCCGACCAGAGTAATGACCCCGACGTCGCGCAATTATCTCGCCAAACGGCAGCGTTTCTCGCCCAAAACCCTTCCAGTCGCGAGGCCCAAATTAGTGGCTGGATACAAGTAGCCACTAACGCCGTAGACGACATCACCTTTGACTTAGCCATTGAACGCCTAGAAAGCCTAGGCGCAGAAATCCTTTGGGCAGAGCGAGGATCTGTTTCCGTTCGCTACCGAACTGATGACGATGAGGCTACTCCCGCAGATTAGCATAGGGTATATTCGCTGCTCAATTTTGCTTGCCCGTTGCTCACCCTCCTGCTCTAGCCACAATGCACCCCCTAGCTAGGCTACAGTTCGCCATATTCCTGCAAAAACCGCACAAAATCCCCTACGGCTGCTTCGACTTCGGCACCGGGGTCGAGTAAATACCGTGCTTGAAGAAGGATCCATCGATTTTGGATTCGAGCTCGGCTAGCCGCTCGTTCGCTTTCCTCAGTTCGCTCATCCGCTGCTCGTAGGTCTGCCGATTCTCTTCGTCGAGCTTCCTCCTCTCTTCGTCGAGCTTCCTCCTCTCTTCGCGCTCTTTCCTCAGCTCGTTCATTCTCAATGCGTGCTGCTTCTCGATTTCGACGGTCCCATTCAACGCAAAAACCAACCAGCGCCACCACGAGGGCGGCCACGGTACCTCGGTTAGTCCAGGTTCGGGCGTTGGCGACGTATCCGAGGAAGGTGAAATCGGTTTCATCGTAGACCCTCAAAAAAGCGACACTGATAATCAGGATCGTTAGGATTGTGCCCGGAAGCAGCGAGAGAAAATTAACCCAGCGGTTCATACCTGGCAGGCAAACACCGAATACCCCCATTATACGGGCGCTCTCTGCACCCGCTACCATAGATCCTAGCGACCTAAAACCGAATGAGAGCCAACGCCAATGGCAACAACCTCCGAAGAAGTCTGGCGCATTTTGGGCGAACTCGCCGAAGCCCAAAAAGAAACCGAACGACAAACCCAGGAAACCAAGCGACAAGCCCAGGAAACCGAACGACGCTTTCAGGAGACTGAACGACGCTTTCAGGAAACCGAGCGACGCTTTCAGGAAACTGAGCGGCTATTGCGGCAGCAGAACCAACAGTTCAACGAGCAACTGGGCAAGCTGGGCAACCGCCTGGGCGAGTTTGTGGAATGGCAGGTGCGCCCTGCGGTCGTGCGTCTGTTTCAAGCACGGGGCATTGCTGTCCATGAATTCCATGACGGAATCGCCGTCCAGCGCGGGGATGAAGGTCTTGAAATCGACCTCCTGGTTGTGGATACAACGGAAGCTATTTTGGTGGAGGTGAAAAGTAAACTGACCCAACCCGACGTGGATGAACACCTAGAACGCTTGAGCAAATTTAAGCGCCTGATGCCCCGCTATGCCGACGTACAGACCATGGGAGCCGTGGCTGGTATGGTGGTCCCCAATGAGGTGGCCCGCTATGCCTACCGCAAGGGGTTATTTGTCATGGCGCAGTCGGGAGATAGCGTTGTCATCCTAAATGATGACTCGTTTCAACCGAAAACTTGGTAAATACGCCCCATGGTCGCCTTTCCCCTTCGACTTGGGCACTGGAGTTGATTCAGTGTCATGGTTGGAGAAGGATCTGGTTTTATACTCAATCCGCCTCATTGACTCCTGGTATTAGTATTAGGGTGAGCAATGCCCACCCTACAGTTCGCCATATTCCTGCAAAAACTGCACAAAATCCGCTACGGCTGCTTCGACTTCGGCGCTGGGGTCGAGTAAATACTGTGCTTGAAGGAGGATCCATCGATTTTGGATTCTAGTAAGTAGATTGGGTGCAGCGAAGCAGAACCCAATACCAGGCACCCTTTTACGGTGAGAAAAGATCCCAGGGTTCTATCGGGGGGAATTTGGGATACGTGAGGCAGATAGCAGACCCCTGGGATCTGGGGACTCCGCTACCATAGATCTAAGAGGGCGTTTGAAAAGCGGCGTAGCCAGTAAAAAAGCTCACACGGTGTAGGCTTGAAGTAGAAACACTTAGCCTCGTGAGAGCCATGACTAAAGCTTACACCAGCAACTTGACCCGCGATCAGTTTGAGTGAATAGACGATGGACACCTTGGGCTGGATTGTGGAAGTGGTATTTCGTCCGAAGGAGGCCATGGTCAAAATTGCCATGATCCGAATTATGGTTCGGCGTCTGGTGTAATCAGCTACACCCTTCCCCCTTTTCAAACGCCATCTAAGGCGAATCCTTAGGGGGGTGCAAGTCGGCTTGGGTGGCGACCACCTGTACTGTGATTTGGCCCTGGGCCAGTTGAATCTGGAGCGATTGGCCAGGGTAGAGGGTATCGGCCTGGGTCACCAGTTGTCCGGCATCGTCTTTAACCAGGGCATAGCCTCGGCGAACCACGGTATCGGGGTCGAGGGTCATCAGATGGGCGCGGAGGGCTTGGCAGCGTTCCGTGGCGCGGCGCAGTTCCACCTGCACCCCTTGGCTGAGGCGACGTTTAAGTTGGTTCAGCCGTTCCTGCTGTTGATTCAGCCGTTGATCCAGCCGCAGCCGTTGCAGGCGTTGGCTTAGGGTGTCAAGGTCGTCCTGGGCGGCGGTGATCGCTTCGATGACCAGGTTCTGCACCTGGCTGACCCGCTGGCGATGGGCAGACTCTAGATCAGCCAGGGCGGGGACAGCGGCGAGGGCGGCGGCGGTGGGGGTATGGGCGCACAGGTCAGCGGCAAGATCGGAGAGGGATTCATCCCGCTGGTGGCCAATGCCCGTCACCACCGGGATGGGACAATCGGCCACCGCCCGCACCACCCGTTCATCGTCGAAGCAATCTAGATCTTCACTGGCCCCGCCGCCCCGTGCCAAAATCACCACCTCCGCCCGCCCATCCCGCGCTACTCGATCCAGGGCCGCGACGATGGAATCGGGAGCATTGTCTCCCTGCACCACGGCGGAGGAAAAGAGGACGTGAAGCCCTGGATGATGATGGGCTAGGGATCGCTGAATATCCCCCCAAGCGGCGGCCTGGGGCGACGACACCACGGCAATGGTGTGGGGCAGGGTGGGCAGGGGCCGTTTATACTGCAGGTCAAACAACCCCTCGGATTCTAGGCGCTGCTTGAGTTGCCGCAGACGCAACGCCTTGAGGCCATCCCCCGTGGGTAGTACTTGCCAGACGGTGATTTGGTAGCTACTGCGTTGGGGATACACCTTCACCGTGCCCAGCACCGTCACCTGTTCCCCTACCTTGGGCAGGGCGCTGATTTTGGCAAACTGGCTGCGCCAAGCCACACAGCTAATGGTGGCCTTGCCGTCCAAATCCGCCAGGTTAAAAAATAGCCCCTTGCTGTGGTGGTTGGCGCTGGACACTTCCCCGACCACCCACACCTGGCGCAGGTGGCTATCCTCCTCCAGTAGGGCTTTGATGTAGTCTACCAATCCGCCCACACTGAGGGGGGCCGGGGCTTGGGTTTGGGGGGGCGAAACGAACGTCATGGGCGATAGATAGCCAGGGTCAACGGCCAGGGTCAACCAAACCGAGGCGATGGATAGGGTTACCCTAGGGAGGATAGCCCAGCCAGAGGAGAAACGCGGTGGTTCCCCTAAAAGACTATAACCCCGGTCAGCGAACGCCCTACATCACCTACGGGCTGATTGTGCTGAATCTGTCGATTTTCCTCTACGAACTCAGCCTGTCCCCCGCTGACCTCAATGCCTTTTTCCAAACCTGGGCGGTCATTCCCCAGGCGCTTTCCACGAGCGTCACCACGGGCCTATCGGTGCCCAACGCCGCCGAATGGATGACCTTAATTACCAGCCAGTTTCTCCATGGAGGGGTGCTGCACCTGCTGGGCAACATGCTCTACCTGTGGATCTTCGGCAACAACGTGGAAGACCAAATGGGGTCACTGCGGTTTCTGCTGTTCTACCTCACCTGTGGAGTATTGGCGAATCTGGTGCAGTGGGGCTTTGGCCTAGAGTCCACGATTCCCTCCCTAGGGGCCAGCGGGGCCATTGCTGGGGTAATGGGAGCCTACATTTTTCGGTTCCCAGAGGTGCGTATTCTTACCCTGGTGCCCTTTGGGCCGCTGCCCCTGCCCCTCAAAATTCCCGCCATTTTTTACCTGGGTCTCTGGTTTCTGCAACAGGCGGTCTACGGCTTGGTGAGCCTAGAAACCCCCACCATGATCGGCATGGAAGGGGGCGGCATTGCCTACTGGGCCCACGCGGGCGGGTTTGCCATTGGGGCGGGGCTGGGGCCGCTCTTTGGTCTGTTTAGCCAGCCCGATGCCCCTACAGCGCTGTTGCCCGACCAAGACGGGTGAACCCAAAGGGGGCTTCATCCTATCTCTGGCTGGTTTGCCCCCGGTAGCTTTGCCCTTGGCATGGCGGGCGAGGAGACCTCGCCCCTACGGTCGGTCGGGTTGGCTACTGGGGGATTACCCGTCGAGTCGGGGCGATGGGAGGGACTACTTGCAGTCCCGATTTTCGATGGCCCCGTCGGGCATGGTGGTGTTGCAGAACAACACCATACTGCGGTTAACGCCGCGCAGGTTGGCCCCCGTCAGGTTGGCGTTTTTCATATTGGCGGATCCTAGGGTCACGCTCAGCATCACCGCATTGGAGAGGTTGGCACCAGAGAGATCGGCATCTTCGAGGTTGGCCTGGGTCATTTCGGCCCCAGACAGATCGGCCCCAGCTAGGGTCGTCCTCAACAGGTTGGCCCCGTTCATGCGGGCATTGGCCAGGTTGGCCCCGGTCAGGTTTGCCGATTCGAGGTCGCTCAGCATCAGGTTGGCCTCGTGCAGGTCGGTCTCAACCAGGTTGGCCTTTACCAGCACCGCAATTTTGAGGTTGGCATTGGCCAAGTCGGCCCCGTGCAGGTCGGCTTCGTTCAAAATACAGACGGGACATTCGTTGGTTTCTAGCAATTTTTGAACATCCTCTGGGATGGCGGCGGCGGCGGGACTGGCCCCCATCCACCACAGCATGGCAACCAATCCAAGGATGGCAAAGAGACGTTTCATAGCCGTTATCAAGGTTCTAGGGTCATGGCTATTGTCCCACCCAACGACCAGCCTGGGACGCCTGGGTTTTGCCCCTGGGTGTGGTTAGGGACTCCACCCAAGCCAGCAACCTAGACCCATTGGCCCAGGAACCAGAATTGCTCGGCCCCAGGGTTAGGGCGACAGGGGGGCCAGTAGGGCAACACTCCCCGCTGGAGGCTGTCGCTGGGGGGAATGGGCAAATCTTGGGCAATGCAGAGGGCCGAGAGCGATTGGAAAAACCGTGGCCCATGGCCAACGCCCTGGGCCACGGCATGGGCCAGTTCGTGGACGACCAAGTGGGGCCAATCGGCGGGCAAGATACGACTGGGATCGACAATCAGGGTAATAGGGCTGGTTTGTAGATTACAAAACCCATCCACACCCACCTTAAGGGCGATGGGGGCGGCCACAATCTGCACCACGGGACGTTCCTCTGGGCGCAACCCCATCAGCAAGGTATCGAGCATCTGGTGGAGCCGTTGATTAAGCTGGTGAATCGAGGTGCCCATGGCCGTGAGGGTGGCCAAGTGCTGATCCTCAGCGTTGGTGAGGGCAATCCAATCGGCCTGTATCGACTGTTGGCGCACCCAGCGCAGGTATTCATTGGCCCGCACCACCGGATCAACATCGGGTTCAGGATCACTCAGCCACGGGTGCGCGGCCTCCGACGCATCAATCATGGCAATGGCGCAATACGGGCAGATGATGAACGATGATTAAACCTAGATTAAACTTGACGGTCAAACACCTTGGGGGCATAGGCACTGCACCCATCGCAAGGCCCCATGGGGTTGATGGCGCAACGGAGGTAGGGCGAACGCGCATTGAGATCGCAGGTGATATCGCCAATCATGTAGCCCATACCGTCCACATAGTGCAGGTCACCATCCCCCTCTAGCAGACGGGTGAGGCTGCGGTGGGATGGCCCCTGGCTAACGGGGGCGCAATCCTTCTCGGCCCGATCTTCGCGAATGCTGAGATAGGCGGAGATGCAGGCTGGCGCAAGACCGACAACAAAAATGAGGACGATAATCAGCATAGAT
Source organism: Phormidium sp. FACHB-1136 (assembly GCF_014697375.1). GTDB lineage: Bacteria > Cyanobacteriota > Cyanobacteriia > Phormidesmidales > Phormidesmidaceae > Nodosilinea. The sequence goes on along the minus strand of NZ_JACJRS010000005.1, from coordinate 77,429 downwards.
AGGGACAAACAGATTGGCAGAATTATCCTACCCTGCCCCGCAGGCATCCTTGTTTTTCGGCCAGAAGATTGGTACGTTGCGTTGCGTTCCTTAGTGTTTTGTAATGTGAAGTAATTTCTAAGCAAAATAGCGATCCCTTTGTAAGCGATCCCTTTGTATCCCTTTGTATAGGTGAAAGAGCGTCTATGGTTAGGCCGGTAGAAGTCATTCGCAGGGAAATTGAGAGTCTCACGGAGGCGACGGTGACCCTGGCGGCGGAGTTTCGCCGTTTATACTCCGGCTACCTAGACAGTCTAGGGGTAGCGGTGCAGCGGCAGGTGGTGATGGCGACCTACCACCTCTGTACCCAGGTGTATCCCGAAGGCTTTTTGGCCCTGTCCGTGTCTCAGCGGGAGAAGCTTCAGCGGGATGTCCGCCACCTAGGACGGTCGGCCCAAACCCAGTTGGGGCAGCTTCTAGAGTCTGTCCCGAACGCCCCCGTCCCCGTCGATCCCCGTGTACTGTCGCAGCTTCCCAGTTTGCCCGGTGGCCCAGATTTGGCCCTGCGGTTTCTGCCAGGAGAGGTCGCGAAGGCCGTTGATAATCCCGATTTCGATCATCCCGACCCTAGTAATCCCGACCCTAGTAATCCCGATCTCGAACATCCTGATTCCGATAACCCCGACCCTGAGCAGAGTCACCCTAGCGATTACGCCGCAGAGGCCAACAGTCAGGAGGATGCAGCCCAGGACAAAGCAGATTCAGACGCAGAGGATTCAGATGCAGAGGATTCAGATGCAGAGGATTCAGATGCAGAGGATTCAGATGCAGAGGATTCAGAGGAGATACCGCTACCGTCGCTGCTGAAGTCGATGGTGATGGCGGCCCTAGCCGAGGAGATGGGGGAAACCTTTGGGGCTCCGCTGTTTACAGGGGACGACATGACGCCAACTCGCCTTGCCAAGCAGCATATTTTCCTAGAGCAGCAAATTCGCGATATTCTCCAACACCTCTCTAAGCAGGTGAACCAACGACTTCAAGAAGCCCAGGTAATTCCTAACCTGCCGGAGGCGGTTTTGGATGCGGCCTCGGAAACCGAGATGGGGCCAATGCGGGGGCGAGCCGTGCCCAATGTGCTGAGTGTGCTGGTGGCCATGGCGGGCAACATGGACGAGTCCCTGGAGGAGGACGACGACGACCGGGATCGTTTGGATGACGAGAACGAAGGCGAGGAGGACGATGACGACCCTAGGGAAGGCATGATGACCCACCTAGCCGCCGTTAACCTGCGCCTAGCCGATGTGGAATTTGCCGATGTGCAAGCCTCCATGGGCCGAAGCAAACTGCGCACCGCCCTAGGACACCTGCGCAAGGTGGGCAAACAATATCAAAAAGTACAGCGCGAAATGTCCATTGCTGAAGCCGAGCAGGCTTGGCGTACCGTCTGGTATGACGAATCTTAACCCCGGTCGATCAAGGTTACTTTCGATAGACTAGAAAAGATATTGCGATACACCGTTTAAGGAAGCAAGACATCATGGGCTTATTTGATCGGGTTAGCCGAGTGGTTCGCTCTAACCTCAATGCCGCCGTTAGTGCAGCGGAGGATCCTGAGAAAATCCTCGATCAGGCCATTGTTGATATGACAGAAGACCTGGTACAAATGCGCCAAGCCGTGGCCACCGCCATTGCCAGCCAAAAGCGCGTGGAGCAGCAGTACACCAAGGCCAGCAACGAAGCCAACACCTGGCAACAGCGGGCTCAACTGGCTCTGCAAAAGGGCGATGAAGAACTGGCCCGCCAAGCCTTGCTACGCAAAAAGACCCAGGCAGAAACCGCCATGGCTCTCAAGGCCCAACTCGATACCCAAAGCGCCACGGTGGATCAACTCAAGCGCAACCTGATTGGCCTAGAAAGCAAGTTGGCCGAGGCCAAGACCAAGAAGGACATGCTGAAGGCCCGCGCCAGTGCCGCCAAGGCTACCGAACAACTACAAAGCACCACCAGCAGCCTCAATACCAGCAGCGCCATGGCCGCCTTCGAGCGCATGGAGGAAAAAGTCCTGCAAATGGAGGCGAAATCCCAAGCCGTGGCAGAACTGGCCGGGGCTGACCTGGAAAGCCAGTTTATGTCCCTCGAAGCCGGGGGCGATGTGGATCTAGAACTCGCCGCCATGAAAGCCCAACTCTCTGGCGGCACGGTGGATCAAGGTCAACTGCCCGCCGGAAACACCACCACCACCCCCCAGGACACGGCGGTAGTGGATGCCGAACTGGAGGAACTCCGCGCCCAGATCGACAACATCTAACCCTTGTTGCCGCACCATTCCGTCCCCCCGGCCAAGCTACGACGTACCCAAATTTTGCCGCTAGTTGCAAAATCCTGGGCGATCCCCCTAAATCCCCCTTAAAAAGGGGGACTTTGATTTCAATTCCCCCCTTTTCAAGGGGGGCCAGGGGGGATCTTTCTAGAGCATGGTCTATAGCTAGGCCTTGTGTGTACTGAGTAGCCCTTGCCGAGGGGTTTCCCCGTAGGGGCAAGGTCTCCTTGCCCTGTTCTACCTACGCCCGCGCCATTCGGCTGATGTGTCTCTGATATCAGCGGGCGAGGAGACCTCGCCCCTACGGTTGGCTGGATTGGGCACCGGGTTTTTGAGGACGGATGGGGTCTAGACATTCCTAGGCTTTATCGGGAACGTCATCGGCATTGGCGGTGCGGTCGCGGCCATGGGATTTGGCCCAATACAGGGCTTGATCGGCTCGATCCAGCAGTTGCTTTGGATCTTCGCCATGGCGGGGAAAGCAGGAAACACCTAGGGAAACGGTCAAGGGTTCGATGGGTTGGTCGTTGTGGGTGAGGGTGAGGTATTTGACCGCCCGCCGGACTTTCTCGGCCCGCACCATCGCCACATCTAGGGGGGTGTCGAACATCACCATACAGAATTCTTCACCCCCATAGCGACACACAATGTCCTGGGATCGAACATGGCCCCTCAGCAAAATACTCAGATCCTTGAGCACCTGATCGCCTACGAGATGGCCAAAGGTATCGTTAATGGCTTTGAAGTGATCGATATCAAGCAAAATCAGACTGACCAACGGTTGGCGGTTGGTGGTTTGGCATAGATTTTGCAACACCGCTTCCATGGGGCGGCGGTTTAGTAGTCCGGTGAGGGGGTCGTGGGTGGCCTGGGTTTGTAAGTCCTCCAGCACCAATAGGCGCTGCATAACGTAGAGAATATGTTCCGATAGCTTTTGGATCAGCGTGGCTTGAACCGGGCTTGGCCCCCCCTCTAGTTGGGTCACCTGGAGCAGACAGGTGGCCTGGTTAGAGTGCCCCAGGACGGTGCAAGTGATGTTGAGGTGGGTGGACGGGGTATCCAGGGTATCGGTGGAGATGAGGTGGCACCGGGCACAGATCCCCAACTGAGGAGAAGGGGCCGGATACGTGACCAGCGGGCACTGCTGAAAGATCGCCTTCATGTGGGGATCTTGCCCCCAGTGGGCCAGCACCTTCGCCTGGGAGGGTGTGCCGGAAATAAGCACAAGCTGCCCCGCTTGGTGTGGGAAAAAAGGCGGTAGGTAATCCCCTAGCAGTTGACCGAGGTGTTCGTAGGAGAGACAAGCTTGAAGTTGGGCCACCAGGGCCACCAGGCTCGGCAAGCGAGGGGTAAAACGGCTTTCGCTCACCGGACGGGGTGGGTTAATCGACACCACACGGGACAAAAAATCTGGGCTGGGCTGTTCGGGAAGGACGGGCTTGTCTGGAATCTCAATCTGGGAGGGCAAGGGGGGCGGCACCAGAGCGGCGGGCAGCGGCGCAGTCCGCAGGCACAGCATCAACTGCTGACTGAGATAAGCCAGGGTTTTGACCTGAGCCACCGCCAGAGATTCCGCCACCATGCCCGGAACATACAGCGTGAAGTAGACAGAGGTGTTGGGGGGGTGAATTCGACCTACCAGGGCCGCCTGGGAATTGACCGCCTGGGAACGGTCGGATTGGGGGTCGGCTTGGGGGTCAGTTTGGGGGTCAGTTTGGAGGGCTGTCTGAGGATCTGTCTGGGAACCGGAGGGGCTACCGAGAGGACGGTCTCGGTAGATGGTGCCGAGGGAGAGGGCGGCGGTAATGGGAGCCAAGGCGGGCAGGGGTTGTTCCAACATTTGGCGCAGCACCACCTGGGTTATGGGGCCATAACTCAGGGCTCCAGTGCTGTAGGGCCGAGATCCCACCTGCACCGTGAGCGCCACCTGCGGTACCTCTAGGGTGAGTGCCGTCAGCTTTAGGAAGTTGCGCAGCGCTGGGTAAGCATCCCCAAGGGCCGCAGGATGAGATTTAGTCATGACAGGGAAAGCGTCGGCAAGGGGCAAGGGGCGAACTCAGCGATGAGGTCATGCTAGACCAAGACAACACAAACCTAGCAACGATATAGCTTGATTGTTCCTAGCCTAGAACCGTTCTGACCCTAGTGGGTCAACCTGATCTGAATAACCTTTGCTATATGATGGCTAGGGACACCCCCCTTCACATCCGTTACGGTACTACTGTGGATTTCACCTTGCCCCTGGCTCAGCGTATGCAGCCCCTTCAAGCCAACGTGTTTGCCGATATGGATCGGGCCAAGGCTAAGGCAAGGGCGGCAGGGCAAACCATCATTGATCTTTCCCTGGGATCCTCAGACCTGCCCGTCGCTCCCCATATTACCCAGGCCATCGGTGAGGCGCTGAGCGACACTAGCACCCACGGCTACTGCCTTTTCTCTGGCACCCAAGCCTTTCGGGAAGCCGTCGCCCAGTGGTATACCGCCAAATTTGGGGTGCCCGTCGATCCCGAAACCGAGGTGCTGCTACTGATTGGTTCCCAGGAAGGCACCGCCCACCTGCCCCTCGCCATCCTCAACCCTGGGGACTATGCCCTGCTGATGGATCCGGGATATCCCTCCCATGCTGGGGGAGTGTACCTCGCAAACGGCAACATCTACCCCATGCCCCTGCGAGAAGAAAACCAGTTTCTGCCCCGCTTTGAGGATATCCCCCCAGAAATCCTCGCTCAATCCCGGCTGATGGTACTCAGCTATCCCCACAACCCCACCACCGCCACCGCCGATTTAGACGTTTGGCAGCGGGCCGTCGCCTTTTGCCAGCAGCACCGCATCGTCCTCGCCCACGATTTCCCCTACGCCGACCTCACCTTTACTGGAAAGCCAGCGGTCTCCGTCCTCCAGGCCGACCGAGACAAAACTGTCTCCATCGAATTTTTCTCCATGTCAAAGTCCTACGGCATGGGCGGTTTTCGGCTGGGCTACGCCATTGGTAATGCCCAGTTAATCCAAGCCCTTCGGCAAATCAAAGCCAACGTAGACTTTAACCAATACCCCGGCATCCAACGGGGGGCCATCGCCGCCCTTTCCGGCCCCCAAGACACCGTGCAGCACATGATCGACACCTTCCGCCAGCGTCGAGATGTCGCCATCGCCGCCCTACACCGCCACGACTGGGAGGTTCCCGCCCCAGAGGCCACCATGTACCTGTGGCTGAAGCTGCCCCACCCCTGGGCCGAGCGTTCCATCGACTTTTGCCTCAAGCTAGTCGAAGCGACAGGCGTAGCCCTAGCCCCCGGAGTCGGGTTTGGCCAAGCCGGAGAAGGCTATGTGCGGATGGCCCTAGTACATCCCCCCGCAGTATTAACCGAGGCCATCGACCGCATGGTGAGCCTGATTTAGCCGTAGGAGGGGCACCGCCTACCACCCAGCTCAGTTCTAGATCCCCTACCCGCTATGCCGAGAGATGAGGTCGGGGAATCATGCTTTCTAAGGCTAGTTGTAGATCGCTGGTCAGGTTGGCGACGGCCTGTTTGCGCCCTGCTTTGTAGTCCGACCAGCGGTCGCTGACTGAGAGGGGTTCGCCGACGGTGACGGTGGCCACCTGGGGGCTAAGCTTAGGCCGGGGGAAGGGATTTTCGCCCTTAATCAGCCACACAATATCCCGCACGATCATCAGGGTTTCGGCAAAGCGTTCGGCGGTGGGGCGTTCTCGCACGTATTGTCCGGTGACGGCCACAAAGTTTTCCACCAGCCGCATATGCCACATCCGCAGACTGGCTTCCTCGGCCTCTCGGTCGGCCAAACCACGGGCCACCGCAGAGAGGGGCTGATCGTCTCCCAATTCCTGACGAAAAATGCGCTCCCAGCCCGCCTGTTCAATGCGACGGCAGCGGTCGATCATACTGCCACGGGGGGGCAGTTGAAAGTAGGTTTCGGCCACCTGCAAAGCCGTATCGCGCAACACCTCCAGCCGATCCGCAAAGGGGGCCGGGGGCGTGGCCACAGGCATTCGATACACCCGCTGATAGTAATCCTCCATTACCCCTAGCAGGTGTTCCCCCAGGGCCAGCAACCGTTGGTAGCGGCGCTGCATGATGGCATCGGTGACGATCAAGGCCGTCGCCCCCAGGTGAGCGGCCCCTGCCGTTTCCCCTGGCTGGGCAGATTGATCCTGAGTTGCCGACAGCCCCGTTTCCTGCTCCAGTCGGTCGAGCCATTGATCCAACCGTTCCCATGGAGGCGGTGTGTATTGATAGGTGATGCCCACCGGAAGCAGCGAAACCTGCTCCGAGCGTCCGGCCTGCCGCACATCCTCCACGCACCAAAAGCCCATCTGAGCAATGCCTGGTTCTAGGGGGCTGACCAGTTCGGTGTGGCCGTTGTTGCCGCCCTCTGGAGCCGCCGCCATGGGCCATTCCCCGTTGGCAAACAGGTGGCGGGCCGAGCGCAATCCCTGCCGATCCAGCTTGCCTCGCTGAATGGGGGTGCCGCCTAGGCGCGAGTAGAACCCGCCCACCCAATCCCCCGCCCATAGGGGAATGCCTCGGTCATAGATAAAATGGGCGTGAACCGGGTAATCCAGCGCTACCCCTAGCTCCTTCGCCCGCCGGGGCACGTCGTACCACAGCAGATGGGCCATACAAAAGGCATCTTGGGGGCTGGGATGGCGAAAGGCCAGCAGAAAACGATGCTTCTGAGCCTGGAAATCCCGCATCAGATACACCAGCGGATCGACGTTGCGGGACTCCACCCGCTGCAAATTTTCTCGCCAGCGCAGCCAGTAGGGTGTGAGCCATTGGGTCGCCCTCAAAACGGCCCGACTGGGCTGGGGCGGCAAAAAACGCAGGGGCGGCTGGGCTTGCTGAAAAAACTGCACGGCGGGGTTCAACCTCTAGGCAAGGGGGCGAGGGGCGGATACCCGATGTTATACCGCCTTGGCGACTAGTTGGAGATAGCTCACCGTCATCGGCGGGTAAATTTCAATCGGACAAACCGTAGGGGCGAGGAGACCTCGCCCGCTGATACTGTGGGTAAATAAGCCGGATTTAGCATAAGTCGATTAGTCTGAGTTATGGGGAAGGAGAGTAGGGATGTGGTAATTTCTAGCTCACCGCCCTATTTCTCCTCATACCAACCCTTTACAAGACAGGCTTCCAGCCCTCTCTCCTCAAGTTGTGTCCTTGTACCGTGAGAACAAGTCTCTGACCTGCCCCGCAGATAGACAAGATGGCCTTTCTACATTGAGTGCTCGATCTGCCTAGGATAGAGGGGCCATAGCCTCTAGAGTTTGTAGGTTGGGTTCAACGAAGCGCAACCCAACATCGAGAAGTGGTCTTGGATGCTACCCGATCAGCCTACAATCTGAAGCATTGTTCAGTGCCTCACACCTTTAAAATTTTCTTGGCATCATTTAGGCGCAATATCACTTCATATCGATCTGGATATAGTTCATTAACAAAACGAATCAGATCATCAGCAGTACAAGGTTTTTGAAAGCCACCATTCCATGCGTGGAATTCATTATGAATTTCCTCACTGAGCGTAATCAAATTATCTAGACAAGTCGCCACATGAGGATAATGCGCCTTGGAATAAATGTGGTGAGCGGAGATATTGATTAATTGGTTAAACTTGTCACGCTTTTTCCCAGTAATCTGGCAAGTAGATTTATCCCTAGATTTTGCTTTTTTCATCGCACTCTTGACTTCTTCCTCGAAAGCAGTTTGCTTATCAATAATCAGCTTGAATGTTTTCTTGCCAACGATTTCAATGGCCTCGCACCAGCTTCGCCGATCTTTGACTGTCAAAGTTGATCCTAAATGGTTCGAGATTTTATAGAATCCTGATAGAGAGTAGTATCGAACACCGTCAATATCATCAAAATCCTCATATATTTTCAGAGGATTGGATGTTTTTTTGATATCCTCGAAAGCCTTATTGAATCTTGCAGGACTTGTGCAAAGAATATTGACGATATCTTTTTTGGATAAAAAGTGACGATTATTTCTGACGGTCAGAGAGCTACAATTCTCTTGAATTTTTCGACTAATAAAAGCATTACGAATTTTCTCCTTGTGTTTGGTCAGGAACTCTTTGATAATGTCCCAAAAGCTTTTTTGAGCGTTTTCATCCATGTATTTGGCAATAGCATAGGCACCTTGTTCAGAGAAAAGGCGAATTCCTATGCTTTTGTTAATGAAGATGAAGTGATTATTTTCCTTAAGCTCCCATTGATCGTTCGGATCAGAATCAAAGAATTTGATGACTTCATCAAGCTCTTGATGACTAATTTCTAGAACTTCTGCAAGCTCTGTTTCCTTAATCGTGAATCCTGAGTTCTTGTATGTCATGACTAAGCTTCCGCACTAATGCTCTTGTACATAATAGTGATTGCATCAAAGATTTTTGGATCACCAGTTTCTGAATTGTCAGGATGATAAATCTTGCTAAGATCTCGATAGGCGATCTTGATATCTTGCGGTGTGGCAACACTGGGATCTAGTCCAAAAACCTGCCAGGGTCTAAAGTAGTTGAAAATGTTGATGCCATTAATGCATCCATAACCTTGCTGGTTTTCTTCTCCTGGAAGAATACCGATAAACTTGCGATAGAGAATTTCCCACCCCTCTTTCTTAGCAAGATTCAGGCTATCCATTCCATCGATAGCCATTTTGAAAGATCCTGAATTTTTAAGCTCAGGGGTGCTTTTGACGTGAAAGTGTTTGTAAATTACATCCTTGAGTTGGGCTAAAGTCAATGGCTTTATCTTGGCAGGCTTAGGTTCTTTTTTCTTGTGGTTCTCAATAACGAATAGGGCAAATTCCTCAAGGAACTGACTTGTTAATCCATGTTGCTCTGATAGTCGTGAAATTTCATCTTTGACATAGGAATTAAGCTGAATGGGTACAGCTTCCTTCTTGGTTGTCCTAGATTTTGACTGGGTTGTACTTCTAGATCTGCTGGGCATGATTTTTACGGAGAGTAACGGTATGGTTCTCTGGATGCAGCCTTAGCGCCACGGACACCTGACTGCCCTTGGCTAACGCTGCTAGCTAGAGTGTTCCCGTTTTTTTCCCAGAATCACTACCCACACTAAAAATTTATTTTCTATGGAGTACCCGCTTTAGTAGTTCTCATGAACTAAAAAACGGCCATAGAAGTGCTGTTCCCAGACGCAAGAATGCCAGGAAGGCCAGCCAGATATCTACGTTTTCAGGTCAAGCCCGTATTAGGGCGAGTGAAGCGCCCTTCAAAGGGGAAGGTGCATTAGCCTTTGAAGGGCTTTGTATTTGCTCAACCTGGCGGTAGCGCTAGTTCCAGCGACGGTATCATAGCGATAATTAGATATCAGCACTTTCCATCCGGTCTAAGGCATCTGATAGCACCATGCGCAGCCTCTCTATCCCCTACCCCGACGACTTACTCATCACCTCAGGTAAATCGCCCCAAGCGCTTGAGGTTGAGCTAGCTTTTTTGCTCGCCGTCAAACTCTTCGAGCTACACCGCCTCTCTCTAGGCAAAGCCGCCACCTTTTGCGGTATGGACAAACTCCGGTTCATGTACGAACTAGGGCGGCTGCAAATACCTGTCATTAACCTAGACAACGACCAAATCGCCGACGAACTCCGCGATGACTAACACTGCCATCGTTACCGACAGCAGCCCCCTCATCGCCCTGGCCATCATCGAGCAACTTGACCTACTGCCTCAGCTCTTTCAGCATGTTTTTGCCCCGCCAGCTGTTTGGGATGAAGTCACCGTTAGAGGAATGGGTTTACCAGGGGCACAGGCTGTGAATCAGGTGCCATGGCTAACAATTCAAGCCCCAGAACCAGCCATGTTAGAACCCTTGCTGATCTTGGTTGATCGGGGTGAAGCCGAAGCTATTGCTCTGGCCCAAGCCATCCCCAATAGCACCGTGTTACTAGACGATGCCCAAGCCCGACGGGTTGCTGAGCGGTTAGCTATCCGCCGCATTGGCACCTTAGGTATTTTGCGCCGCGCCAAGAAAGCAGGCTTGATACTGGCGTTAAAGCCCTATATTCAAACCATGCAGAACAACGGTATTTATATTCGCTTTAGTTTGGTTGAGGCTGTGCTGCGAGATGTAGGTGAAGTTAACTGATGCGCCAATACGTCTACAACCTCTTCCAGGCTTTACTCGACGAAGCCAGCAGAGTTTTCTAGCTGCCCTTATCACCCGCAGGCATCAAGAGATTGAAGACCTCTTGTTTTACCAAGACTGCAAAGCCGCCAAAGACGAAGGCTTTCTGTCTGATCCGGAAACCCAGTCGTTTGTCGCTACCCTGCCGTAATGAAGTACAGCTTTTTCAAAAGCCGTAGTAGGGTGAGTGAAGTGCTATTCAAGGGGAAGGTGCATTAGCCTTTTTGGGCTTTGTATTTTTCTTTAAATAGCGCCTGCTGAATGTTGTGATCAACGATGGGGGTGGGGTAGCCTAGGTGTCCACAAATGGGTTGAGGGATGTTTCCGGTGACGAGTACTTGGGTATCGAGGGATCGTAATTCGGGCACCCATTGGCGGATGTAGTCGGCATCGGGGTCGAACTTTTGGGCTTGGCTGGCGGGGTTGAAGATGCGTAGGGGTTTGGAATCCATACCGCTGGAGGCGCTCCATTGCCAGCCGCCGTTGTTGGCGGCGAGGTCGCCATCCACCAGGGTTTGCATGAAGTATTTTTCGCCCCACTGCCAGTTGATGATCAGGTCTTTGGTGAGGAAGCTGGCCACAATCATGCGGCAGCGGTTGTGCATCCATCCAGTTTCGTTGAGTTGACGCATGGCAGCATCCACAATCGGGTAGCCCGTGCGGCCTTCGCACCAGGCGGCAAAGTGATCGGCGTTGTTTTCCCAAGGGAAAGTGTGCCACTGAGGGCGGTAGGGGCCATCGGCCAGGGTGGGGAAGGCATGGAGAACATGTTGATAGAACTCGCGCCAAGCCAGTTCCTGCTGCCAGGTTTGAACCTGTTGGCGGGCCTCATCGCTGCGGCAACGGTCGTAGGCTTCGGTGGCGGCGGCCCACACGGTACGAATGCCAATTGCCCCAAACTTCAGGGCGGCACTGAGGCGGGAGGTGCCCTCCACCGCTGGAAAATTGCGCTGGTCGTCGTAGGTGCCAATCAGGCGATCATCGTCGCAAAATTCCGTCAGCCTTGCTAGGGCGGCTCGTTCTCCCGGCTCAATGGGGAAGCCCTGATCCCACCCAAAGCCGAGATCCTGGGCGCTAGGCAGTGGAAGGCAGCCCGCCGCCTGGGCCGATTGAAGCTGGGCCTCGCTGAGGGGCGTGAACCCGCTGGGGGCTGGTAGGGGATCGGCCTTGGCCTGCCGAATCCAGTTTTTCCAAAAGGGGCCGTAGACGGTGTAGGGTTGGCCTGCCCCGGTGAGCACTTCCCCCGGTGCGTGGAGCAGTTGATCCCAAAAGCGCGTCTCAAAGCCCACGCCGATTTCCTTTAGGGCGTCCACCACGGCCTTATCCCGCTGGCGAGAGTAGGGTTCGACATCCCGATTCCAGTACACCGCTGCGGCCCCCAATGCCTGGGCCAACGCAGGCATTGTCTGGGTCGGATCGCCCTGGATAATCACGAACGATCCACCTGCTTCGGCATAGCGCTGCTCCAGTTCTGCCAGACAGCCGATCATATAGGCCACCCGTGCCGGAGCCACGTCGTCCCGTTGCAGCAGGCCCGGATCGAGGCAAAACACCCCGACCACCTGGGGGCTGCGTTGCCGTGCTGCCGTCAGGGCCAGATTATCGGCCAAGCGCAGGTCGCGACGATGCCAAAAAAGGATTAAATCTGCCATTAAAAAAGCTCGAAGCGCAGGAATGCCGGGTTACAGTATAGTCCTGAATTCGGCGTCCTCGCAGGGGGTGCATGGCCTTGGGTCTGCCCCTTGCGACCGCTATTCCCAGGAGATCTCACCATGCAGCAAAACAAACTGATCATCACCAGCACCTTCCAGGGCTACCTTACGTTTTTGGCCGAAACCCAGCCCAGTCTCTCCCCAGAGGTGGCTTGCCAAGTGGCGGCAACTCTCACCCAGGCGGAATTTAGCCTGCAAATGGCCGACAACACCCGCAAACAGTAATCCTTGGCGATCTTGGCTAGGGCTCGTCCCCAAGGGTTTTCAGGAAGGATAGGGAAGCAGTCAATTGTTCAAAGTCCCTCTCCCAAGTTGGGAGAGGGATTTAGGGTGAGGGCGGCGGGGACGAGCAACAGCCCTTCGCCGTCCTTGATCTCGAACCGCTGGAGGGAATCGGGGGCTAAACCAGGGGTTGCCAGGGCCACCTGCCACTCGTTGAGGTCAAGCTGAAGCCAGTCGCCTAGGGTGACGGTGACAGGGTCGCCGCCCATGTGGGTGATCATCACCACCGACTGGGGCACGGTTGGGGAATTGGCCTGGGGATTGGTCTGGGAACGGGACTGGCCTAGCCCGCCTTCCTCCAGGGAGCGATCCTGGGTGCGATGGCCGTAGAACAGGGTGTAGGTGGATTCGCTAATGCGGTTGAAGCGATCACTGCCACTGAGGTTTTGCCGCAACCAGGGCCGATCCCGCCGAAATTGGCGCAGGGAGAGGAAAAAGTGGGCCAGGGCAGGATCAAGGGTATCGGCGGAATGCACCACATTGCAGCTATCGTGGCCATCTTCCATGAAGGCCATGGCGAACTGCTTGAGGCGAGGCACATCTAGGTTAGCCAAAAAGTCTGGCAGTCCGGGCTGATTGATATCCCTCAGGGCGGGTAGGGCACAGGTTTGATGATCGGCCCCTTGGCCGAGGCAACCCTGGCAAATCTGGGCGACGGCTTCGAGGTCGTAGTCGGTTTCCACCATGGCCGCTTGCAGCGCCTTGGCAAACCCCTTGAGGGCCGTGAGGTTGTCAAATCCTAGGGCTTTGAGTTGGGGAAAGGTATCGGGCTGGGCGTAGAAGTCTGGCTCAATTTCCCAGTCTAAAAAGCCCACTTCTTCGGCCACGACTTTGACACCGTAGCGGTCGTCGGTGTTGCGGAAAAAGCCCCAGGGGGTCTCCAGGCTGGCGTTGAGAAAATCCATCGGCAGGCCGGGGCTAAAGCCATAGACCCAGAGCAGGGTGGCCGGATTGTTATAGGCTCGGTTCAAGGCACGGGGTAGGGTGTCGCCCAGGTTCCAGTTGATGTCGGCGTTGAGGTCAATTTGGTTGCCGCGCCGCACGGTGTCGTGGTTGCCGCAGCCCGTGATCCAGTGGTCGCCCTGGGTAATCACTTCGCAGACTCGCGGCCATTTGTAGTCCCAAAACCCCTTCAGGGTGGGGGTGTTGTGGGCAAACACCAGCGGCCCCCACTGGAATGATCCCGGCTTGGCCTCCATCAATTCGCGGTAGGTGGATTTTTCCTCCCAGCCCTCCTCTGGCCAGGGCCGACCATCCTCAAAAATGGTGAACATGAGCCGCTGGTGGCCTTGGATGTCTTGCACCACGTCACTCATGGCAATCAGGTACATATCGTCGTGTTCCACTCGCCCGCTGAGGGGGTTAAAGAAGCGGAAATCTTGCCCGCCATCCACCCGAATGCCATCCACCCCGGTGTTAATTTTGCGCCGCTGCATTTCTAGCAAAATCGCCCGCACCTGGGGCAGTTGGTGGTTGAGGTCTTGGCCATACATATTTGGCCCTTTGAAAAACTGCTGGGGCAACAGTTCTAGGGCTTGGTTATCCGCATGGCCATAAACTAGGTCGTAGATTACCTGAATCGGCCCCTGGGAAAAATTGTGCAGCGTCACAATCAAGTCCACCATTTCATCGGGGCGCAGGCTACCCAGTACGGCAGGATTAGTAGCAGCGGAACCCAAAATTGGCACATCGTAGCCCCAGTTTTGGGTGTTGGGTTGGCGTAGGGTGACGGTGAGGGTGGTGGGTTCGGCGTTGACCCTAGCAGTGGCGTGTTCCGCCTGGGGATTCCCAGCGTCGGGATTCTTATCGTCGGGATCTTCCGTATCGGGATCCTCGGCATAGTTAATGCCCACCACCGCAAAGAATTCGTGATCCAGGTTGGTATCTTCCCGCCGATATTCAATGGTCGGTTCCACAGGCAACAACTGTACCGCCTCGTAGCCCACGTAGGCCATTTCTGCTGGGGTGAGGTCGTCCCCCGCCGCTAGCTTGTCGGAAATGGTGCGGTAAATGCGGGTTAAGCCTTCTACAGAACCCTCTGGGCTGGCGGTTTTAACGTGGATTTGCAGAATGTTGGTCGGGGGTGACAGACGGGGAAGATCCCCATCCTCCCCAGGGACAGCGGTGCGATGGAGGTAGGACAGATCGGCCCGTTCTCGCTGGAGCCGATCCATGTCGTAGAGTTCTGCCGGGGCAAACACGCCATAGGGCAAGGAATAGGCCAGGGGATCGCGGATGGGATGCTCTCGCCCCTCCGGGTCTACATAGCGCAGCCAGTAGAAGCATCCCGCTTGGTCGCGGGTGCCTGCCGTCAGCCCCGCCACCACGGCCCACACGTATTCCCCCTGCTGCATCACGGGAATCCGATGCCGCTGAAAATCCACTGTTTGCTGGTCGGCCCGAAAGTCAATGGGCTGAAGCGGTACCAGAATCTCTAGCTCCAGGGTGCGCTCCGACTGGATCACCTCAGCGGCCAGTTCCGGCGTCCAAAAGCCAAATTCCGTCAACCCGTCGGCCCGATAGTGCGCCCCCAAACGCTGGGCATAGACCTGCCCCTGGTGAAAGATGGTGTCCTCCAGGTGGCCAACGGCTTCGGCCCAGTCCAGCAATTTCTGGGTTTCGCTCAGATCTAGGGATATCCCTTGTCTGG
Organism: Phormidium sp. FACHB-1136; assembly: GCF_014697375.1. GTDB lineage: Bacteria > Cyanobacteriota > Cyanobacteriia > Phormidesmidales > Phormidesmidaceae > Nodosilinea. The sequence goes on along the minus strand of NZ_JACJRS010000005.1, from coordinate 62,322 downwards.
GGGTAGCCCACTCAGGCACGGACAAACCTAGGGTCGGGGAAGCAGGGATCGGGTTCACAGCAGGCTCGGATTAAGACAACGGCAGTTGGGTTGAGTCATCGCCTAGTCTAACGAGCCTCAACCGCCCAAGCCCTGAATTTACAAGGATTTATACCCTAGGGTAGATCTGAGGGGTGATCGACCCTCAGCCACCGGATAGATCTAAGGCTAAATCCGGCTTGTTTGCCCCCGGTATCAGCGGGCAAGGAGACCTCGCCCCTACGGTTTGCTGGGCTGGGAATCGGGATTATTCGATTAGGATTTGGTATAAGGCTAGGCCAGTGGTAGGCGATGGCGTGGCGCGATGTCTATGACCTACCGAAACGCCCGCAGGATAGGATGATCTTCCACCCACACGGACACCGAACCGCCGTTGCAGCGGAATTCGGCCCAGCCGTGGTCGTTGGTGGTGATAGTGTCTGGGATGTGGCCCGTGAGGTCGTAGAAGGTCGTGTTGGGCCGCCCCACCTCCATCCATTTGCCGCCACCGGGGCCGTTGCTTAGCATCACCGCCATGGCGCGGGGGTTGGCTTCGGTGCCCAGTCTTGTCCAGCCGATCTGGTTGGGATGGTCGAAATAGGTGTATTGGGGGCCATGGGCAAAGTGCTTGCGGGCCTGCAGCAGGCGGTCTAGGATCTCCCGGTGGGAATCCATCCAAATTTCGTACTCGTTGCCGTCGCGGCCCCGATCTACGTAGTGGGCACCGTAGTAGTCCGGGTAGAAAATGCAGGGGTATCCCTCCGCCCGCAGCAGAATTAGGGCATAGGCCAGGGGCTTAAACCAGGCTTCCACCACGGATTCTAGGGCCTGTAGGGGCTGGGTGTCGTGGTTTTCCACCAGGGTGACGGCCAGCAGGGGCATGTCCTGCACCACCGTATTGTCGAAGATGGTACGCATGTCGTAACGGTCGCCGGATTTGCTGGCCCTGTAGAAATTCAGGTGCAGCGGCGCATCAAACAGGCTCAGCCGTCCGCCAGAGTTGCCCGCATACCAGCTCAGGGTACCCAGGTCGTAGGTCCAGTATTCCCCCACGCAGAACAGATCCCGCTGGGCATAGTTTTCCAGGTGATCTAGCCAGTCCACAAAAAAGTCGCCGCAGATGTGCTTGATGGCATCCAACCGGAAACCGTCCACCCCGACGTTATCCAGCATCCACTCGCCCCAGTATTTCAGCTCGCCCTGCACTTCGGGATGGTCGGTATCGAGGTCGCAGCCCATCAGGTAGTCGTAGCTGCCCAGTTCCAGGCTGACCTTGTCCTCAAAGCTTTTGCCCTCCATCAGCCACACGGCCTTAAAATCCGGCTCGTAGCTGTTGTAGTCGATGGCATCGAAATGGTACCAGTGCCACTTCATGCTGGAATAGGTGTCGCCCCGCCCCGGAAAGTTAAACCCCGTCCAAGACTTAATCCACCGCATATCGCCCAAGGCCCGGAACCGATTTTGGGGATCCATCGGCGTAGCGTTAAACTCCTCCTCAAAATCCGCCGCCATTTTGTGGTTAAACACCACATCGGCATAGACATTAATGCCCAGATCGCGGCAGGCCTTCACCGCCGCCACATACTCATCCTTGGTGCCGTACTTGGTGCGAACCGTGCCCTGCTGGTCAAATTCCCCCAGGTCAAACAGGTCGTATACGCCATAGCCCACATCGTAGCCGCCGCCAATCCCCTTCTGGGCCGGGGGCAACCACAGCGCCGTAATGCCCGCCTCCGCCAGGGCCGGGGCCTCCTCTCGCAATCGATTCCAGTGCTCCCCATCGGTAGGGCTATACCAATGGAAATACTGCATCATGGTGCCGTTAAAGCCGCTCTGCTTGGATCTCAGGTGATCCTCATTGGCCTCCAACCAGTCCCGCAACGTCGCCCTAGCGTTCTCCCGTACTTCGTCCGTAAGGGTGGTTCCCAAACTGCCAAAGGTTTCCTTCAGTTGCCGAAAAACACTCGCCATTGCCCACTCCCTCAATATGTCAGGACACCGCAATGCACGGTGCTCCTAGCATAGGGGCAAATTGTAAAGGCACCGTGAAGGCGTTGATTTCCTTAATACGATGGGGGACTGGTGCAGGTTCTCCGTGACTACAATCACCGCATTAGATCGCTGCATTCAGAGAGAAGCGGGCCAAGCAAGGCGACCCCATCTTTTCCTCTGGCCTGCCCTAAGATGCACTACCTGAGACTGAGACTGAGACTGAGCAATTGACACGGCGGGTTATGGAGCGCGAGATCGAGGTGCCCAATCAGTCCGTGATGCGTTGTGGCTGGGCTTCGCACATCCGGCACAAGCGGTTGTCGTTTTATATTAACTTGCGTTTTTTGAATAGTGACCGCAAAAGACTTCAGCGTACAATCCACTCAATCACTGCTGAATTTCATTGTTGATTGCAAAATCACGGAATGGAGACCGCAACTCTATGAGTAATTTTTCTCATCAGGTTTGGCGTCGTGGAAGATCGCTTCCCCCTCGCCTCCTGACTCGTTTGATCGCCGGAGCCTTGGCGATCACCCTGGTGCTGGCCCCCTCTAGCTGGCTGGGTTTGGGGAATGGTCAGGCCATGGCCGCCGCTTATTCCTCGGCTAGTAGCGCCCCTAGCGCAGCGACAACCGCCCCCACCAAGCCCAACATTGTGGTGATTTGGGGCGACGACATCGGCCAGAGTGACATCAGCGCCTACACCAAGGGTCTGATGGGTTTTCGCACCCCCAACATTGACCGCATCGCCGAAGAAGGGGTGATTTTTACCGACTACTACGGTGAGCAAAGCTGCACCGCCGGACGCGCTGCCTTTATTACGGGGCAGAGCGTGTTTCGTACCGGGATGAGCAAAGTGGGTCTGCCCGGTTCGGATCTGGGGCTGCGGCCTGAGGATCCCACCATTGCGGAACTGCTGAAGGCCCAGGGCTATGCCACCGCCCAATTTGGCAAAAACCACCTGGGCGACAAGGACGAATTTTTGCCCACCAACCACGGCTTTGATGAGTTCTACGGCAACCTCTACCACCTCAATGCCGAGGAAGAGCCGGAACTGCCCGACTATCCCGATCCCCAAGAATTCCCGAACTTTGCCAAGCGTTTTGGCCCCCGTGGGGTGCTGCACACCTTCGCCGATGGCCGCATTGAAGACACTGGCCCGCTGACCAAAAAGCGGATGGAAACCATCGACGACGACATCGCCGACCGCTCGGTAGACTACCTGAAGAAGCAGGCGACAGCGGGGCAACCCTTCTTTATGTGGACGAACTTTACCCACATGCACTTCCGTACCCACCCCAAGCCCGAAAGCGTGGGGCAGGCCGGACGTTGGCAGTCGCCCTACCACGATGTGATGGTGGACCACGACAAAAACGTTGGCCAAATCCTCGATGCCCTGGATGAGTTGGGCCTCGCCGAAAACACCATCGTTTTCTACAGCACCGACAACGGCCCCCACATGAACTCCTGGCCCGATGCGGCCATGACCCCCTTCCGCAACGAGAAAAACTCCGGCTGGGAAGGAGCCTTTCGGATTCCGGCCATGGTGCGCTGGCCGGGGCACATCCAACCGGGCACCGTGTCGAACGACGTGATGTCTCACCTCGACTGGATGCCCACCATCCTCGCGGCGGCGGGTGCCCCAGAGGTGAAGGACAAACTGCTGACGGGCTACAAGGCCGCTGGTCGGAACTTTAAGGTGCATTTGGACGGCTACAACTTCCTGCCCTACCTGACGGGCCAAACCACCGAAGGCCCCCGCCAGGAGTTCTTCTACTTCTCGGACGATGGCGACCTGTTGGCCATGCGCTACGACAACTGGAAGCTGCACTTTAAAGTGCAAGACGCCATGGGCACCCTGGATGTTTGGCAGCGGGAATTCCGGCCCCTGCGCTTCCCCTACATCTTTAACCTGAGGACAGACCCCTACGAACGGGCCACCCTAACCTCCAACACCTACTGGGATTGGATTTTGGATCACATCTTCCTGCTGGTGCCTGCCCAGGGCAAGGTGGCAGAATTTCTGTCTACCTTCAAGCAGTATCCACCCCGCCAAAAGGCCGCCAGCTTTACGGTGGATCAGGTGCTAGAACAACTGCAATCCATCCCCCCCGGCAGCAACTAACCGGGAGATTCCAGGAAAAAGAGATCCCAGGGTTCTTCCTTTGATCACAAACTCGCCTTACTGACCTGAGCTTGGCCCCCACCCTAAATCCCTCCCCCAAGTTGGGAGAGGGACTTTGAAGGGCTTCCGGCTCCCCTCTCCCAGGAAGGAGAGGGGCTGGGGGTGAGGGGTTCAGGGACTTTGTGATCTACAGATCCTAGGATCTGGGCTACCCCCATGCTGGCCATTCACCCCGACGCTCCCCCCATGACCTCAGATACCCCGCTTCCCCCTCGCACTCGCCTACGAGCCCCCAAGGCGGCTGCCGTCGCGGGCATTTTGTTTTCGGTGTTGCTCATCATCAGTTCCGTCCTCATCTTGCTGGCGACCCCACCCACGCCCTTAGACAATGAGAGCGGACTATTCAGCCAAACGCCCGCCGTGCTGCTGGCCCTGAACCTGGTGCCCTTTGCTGGGATTGCCTTCCTGTGGTTTATGGGGGTGGTGCGCGACGTGCTGGGGGAGCGGGAGGATCAATTTTTTGCCACGGTGTTTCTGGGCAGCGGCCTACTGTTTGTGGCCATGCTGTTTGTTAGTTCAGCGGTAACAGGTAGCCTGATTTTGCTCACCACCCGCCTCCCCGAATCTGATCTGCCCGCTGTCTACGACCTAGGCCGCATCATCGCCCGCGAAACCCTCAGTACCTACAGCATTCGCATGGCCGGGGTGTTTATGATTTCTAGCTGTACCCTATTTCTGCGAACGGGGGTGATTCCCCGCTGGACGGCCTGGATCGGCTTTGGCTTTGCCGCCATCATGCTGCTTAGAATTGGCTACATCAACAGTTTGGGCTGGGTCATGCTGCTGTTCCCCCTGTGGGTGCTGCTGGTCAGCCTCCATATTCTGACGAAAAGCTACACCCACCAGTCCGAAAACCTGCCCCAGGGCTAGGGCCAGTCTTTTGGTAGCCGTCGCTGAGTTTTCCTATCTATATTCATGACCGATTCATGACCGATTCCTCTTCCTCCAAACCTGCCACGACCATGCCTCGTTTGGTGATGGCCATCCGCTGGACTCGCTTTATGAGTGTGCTGGCGGTGGCATCGTCTTTGATTGGGGCGTTGCTGATGTTTGGAATTGGCACCGTCAACACCCTAAAAGCCGTGATGCTGGCTGTTAATGCCGAGGAATCTGTGATAGAAGGGAGCCGCATTTCTCCCACAGAACTGGCCACCATTGAGCTATTGGAATGTCTGGATGAATTTCTGGTAGGGCTGGCATTTTTATATTTTGCCTACGGCATTTATGCACTGTTTATTCAGCTTGAAAAGTCTGATACCGAAGCGGGTACTTGGGCGAAATTGGGCGGTATCAGCACCCTCAAAAAGACCTTGATGGAAGTGCTGATTGTGCTGTTAACGGTGATCTTTGTCAAAGGACTACTAGAACGGCTGTCGTTTCGAGGTCTAGAGTGGACGTATTTGGTCATTCCCCTGTCGATTTTGGCCCTCGCCGCCAGTACCCGCCTGCTGCAATTTGAAGGGGCCGATGGCGCTAAGTCCAAGGAGTCTGAGGAATGACGGCAACGATCCCTCCCCAATCCTTTGAGCAGCGCTTGGACAATGCGGGCCTCACCCGTGCCATGGGGCTGCTGTGGCTGCTGTCGGCGGGGCTGATTGCCCTGGATGGCTTCGACTTTTTTGTCATCGGGGTCGCCATCCCTTTCCTGAAGCGGGATTTTGGCCTGGATGCCGCCACCCTGGGGGCGGTGGCCACGGCGGCGGTGGTGGGTTCCCTGGTGGGGTCGATTACCCTAGGGCCAATCACCGACAAGGTGGGCCGCAAGCCGATGCTGATTGTGGATGTGGTGCTGTTTGTGGTGGCCACAGCGGGGACGGCCCTGGCCTGGAATGCCGCCTCGCTGATTGCCTTTCGGTTTTTGGTGGGGGTGGCCATCGGGGCCGACTACCCGATCAGCGTTGCCTACATCACCGAAAACGTGCCCGCCCGCTACCGGGGCCGATTGGTGATCGGAGCCTTCACCTTTCAGGCGGTGGGGGCCATGCTGGGAGCGCTGACGGGGGTGGCGGTGATCACGCTGTTCCAGGTCATCTATCCCGACCCGGAACCCCTGGCGGTGCAGTATGCTTGGCGCTGGATGCTGGGCGTGGGCGTGGTTTTGGCGATAGCCGTCGCAGCGGTACGGCTAAGCGTCCAACTAGAAAGCCCCCGCTACCACATCAGCCGGGGCGAGTACGCCGAAGCCTCTGAGGCCGCCAGCCAGCTCTTGGGTGAAACCATCACCATCACCGCCGAGGAGGAACCGCCCCCGGAGACCGAACCCGTCGCCCTGTCCACGCTGTTTACGCCAACCCATCGCCGTAGCACCCTGCTGGCCTCCCTGCCCTGGTTTTTGCAAGACATCGCCACCTACGGCATCGGCATCTTTACCCCGGTGATCATCGCCAAGCTGGCCCTCTCCACAGAAACGAACTTTTTGGTGCGAGAAATCAAATCGGCCCAGGGAGCGGCTTTGGTGGATGTGTTTCTGATCGTCGGCTTCCTCTGCGCCGTGGCCTTGGTGGAGCGCTGGGGGCGGATGCGCCTGCAAATCCTGGGCTTCCTCGGCATGGCGGTCGGGCTGCTGCTGTTGGCGACCTCCGGCCTAGTGAGCGCGGGCAGCGGGGCCGAAACGGGGCTGGTGTTAGCGGGATTTCTGGTGTTCAACCTGATGATGAACGCTGGCCCCAATGCCACCACCTTTCTGCTGTCGGGAGAAGTCTTTCCCACCCATCTGCGGGCCACCGGGGCTGGATTTGCGGCCTCCTTTGCCAAGGCGGGGGCGGTGTTGGGCACCTTTGTGTTGCCAGTTATCGCCAAGTCTTGGGGGATTCCGCCCCTGCTGGTAGGATTAGCGGCGATTTGTGTCCTAGCGGCGCTGATCACCCATCGCTTCCGCATCGAAACCACGGGGCAATCCCTCGAAGCCGTGCAGGACTGGGAGCGGTCTCAGGTTGCATCCAGCGCCTCGCTGTCCGTCCCGTCGCCCCATCAAGGAGGTTAAGCCATGCCCTGGTTAGAAGTCATCGAAACCTTCTCCTTTCATCTGGCCACCCTTGGCGAAACCATCCTAGAAGCCCTAGGAGTAATCTGCATTTTTGTGGGGATTATCGTCACCGCTCGACTGGCGCTAAAAATCCTCAAACATCGTCATCGGGTGATGCTGCCATTTATTCAAATTCGGCTAAAATTTGGTCTTTGGCTGGCCCTAGCCTTAGAATTTCAACTTGGCGCTGATATTTTGAGTACAGCCATTACCCCCACCAATGAAGCGCTTGTTCGCCTCTCGGTTATTGCTGTCATTCGCACCTTTTTGAACTACTTCTTAAACAAAGAAATTGAAGCTCAAATGGAATTTCGTGAGAAGGCCATTACCCACAACTATCCCCCCCTCCATATGCTGGATAGCCCCCTAGACTTTATGGAAATCCCTCCCAAAGATACCCCACCACCGAGTGCTCACCCATGACCAACCCCACCTCTGATTTTAATCCCCAAGATGAACTGGCCCGCGAGCGCAATCACTTGGCCGCAGATCGATCCCTGCTGTCTTTTGTTCGCAGCAGTCTTACTCTAATTGGGATTGGGGTAGGGGTCGATCAAGTGGTGAGTGCCATTGCTCCGGGGGGGCGCTTTATCGATGCCTGGGCCTATCTTCTCAGCCTGGAGTTAGTGGGCTTAGGTGTCGTTACGTTGGTCTTTGCCATCCGCGATCACCAGGGTGAAATGCAACGTCTCAAAGCGCCTGTGTATCGTTATACTCCCCGTTGGCCACTCGGAGCTACTACGGGGCTTCTGGTACTTATCGTTGGGATTCTGGCGTTCTTCTGGTTGGGGTTTCAGCTATGGGTATGAAGGATAGTGGGCGAGGAGCCACGCCCCTACAGCCTAAATTAAGGACGCTCTAAATCAAAAATAAGGTGGCAAAAAATCCAGCGATACCAAGAATCACAATGCCAATAACGACGATACGATTTAGCTTTCTTGTCGATAGCATTACATAATTGGGGTGCTCAATGCTTTTAATAGCCAACCGATGTTGTACTAGCCCTACACCTAATAAAACCAGTCCTATTTCCACAAAGCCCATGCCAATCAGTGTGGCGGCCTCCCTTGTAATAGTCGAACTTGTCTCAGGGAAGCGCTGCCTTAGGCTGAGAAAAATTTGGTCAAAGGCCACACCGAAACCGATCAAACTCAGACAAATTCCCAACCAGGCATTGATCGTCCGTTCCGCCGCTGCCCGATTGCGTTCCTTGGCTAGCTCATTGGTGGTGTTAATGGGTTTTTGTGGTGTCGAATCTGTCATTGCCCCCGTTCTCCCTTACCCGTGAGGATATCCCGTGAGGATATGTTGAGTTGCTTTGAGAATAGCCTAATTTTTAACGATCTAAAACCCAAATTTCACAATTCAGAGTTCACCATTCAAAATCCACCATTCAGCATTCAAAAACACCCTTGTTTATTAGCTCACTGACCCCCTATGACCGAACTCAATCCCGCCACCGAACTCGCCAAAGAACGCAACCGCGCCGCCGCCGAACGCACGCTCATGGCCTGGATTCGCACCGCTCTCGCCCTGATTGGTTTTGGCTTCGGGATTGAGCGCATCGTCGCCGCCATCCACCAAGCCCTAGGCGATGCCGTCAACCCCCTGCGGCTGTCGCGCATTTTGGGCCTCTCCTTTGTGGCCCTGGGCACCTTTGCCATGCTGTTCGCCGCCCTTGACCATCAGCGCCAACTCCAACGCATTCAGCGCAACGATCTGGTCTACCAATCTCGCCAGTCCCCGTCCCTGATTGTGGCCTACGTCCTCACGGGGTTAGGGGGCATCGCCTTCCTCGGCATCCTCATCAGTCCCCTGATTTCTTGATCCTAAATCTGGCTGGATTGTCTTTGGTATAGATGGGCGAGGAGACCTCGCCCCTACGATTCCGACTCCCTACTCCCGAACCCCCATGTCTTCTACCGAACCCCCATCTCCCTTGCCGAATAACAACGAACTCGCCATGCAGCGCACGGTCATGGCTGAGAAACGGACTGAACTGGCCGAAAATCGTACGGCTATGGCCGAAAAACGCACGGAATTAGCCGAGAATCGTACCGAACTGGCGGAACAGCGCACCGAACTGGCCGAGAAGCGCACCGGGCTTTCCATCGAGCGAACAGACCTGGCCGAACTGCGGACGGAACTGGCTAAGGAGCGCACCCGTGCCGCCGAAGAACGCACCCTGATGGCCTGGATTCGCACAGCGCTGTCGATGATTAGCTTTGGCTTTGGCATTGATCGCCTGTTCACCTACCTGGATCGCACCGAAACCGATCTCGGTATCAACCGCCTGACGGAGGAGCGGGTGCTGGGCCTGAGCCTGATGACCCTTGGTCTGGTGACGCTGGTGATGGCGATTATCAACCACTGGACGATGCTGAAAACCATTGAATCCGACGATTACAAGTATGGCCCCACCTGGTCGCAGGGGTTGGTGGTGGCCACGGTACTGCTGTTTCTGGGGCTGGCGGCCTTCATTCCCCTAGCGGTGGGGGGCGTGCAAATGGCGGAGGTGTTTACCCTCAACAGCCGCGTCATCACTACCCTGGCGGCTTTAATTATTTTTATTTTGATGCTCAGCCTGGGGGCGCAAACTTCCCTCAGCAGCCTTGCGACCCTATGGCAGCAGCCCAGTTTGTTGAGGCGTTCCCTGCTCTCTACCCTGGTGCTGTTCCCGGTGGGGGCGGTGGTGATTGGCTATCTGGTGCTCAGCGGGGGGCAGCCGGGGGTGGGGCGAGTGGCCTTGGGCCTGGGTGTGTTGGCAGCAGCACCGGGGGCACCCCTGCTGTCTCGGCGGGCGGCGATGGCGGGCAGCAATCCTGATGTAGCCATTAGCCTTCAGGTTACGCTGGCCCTATTGGCGACCGTGACTACGCCGTTGACCCTGTGGGTGCTCAGTAGCCTGTTTGCCCCCATCGATGCCAGCGCCGACTATCTGATCATTGTTAAGCAGGTGCTTCTCGCCCAGTTTTTGCCCCTGGGGCTGGGGATCGCCCTGCGTCGATTCAGCGGGGAACAAGCTGCCAACGTAGGCCAACTGCTGTCGGTGATTGCCAGTACGCTGTTTGCGGTGCTGCTGGTGTTTGCCCTCGGCATCAGCATTGTGGTGCTGCCCACCATCGCATGGCGCGGCTTGGTGGCGATTCCGCTGATTGTGATCTTCGGCCTCGCCTGCGGCCACTTCCTCGGTGGGCCAGAGATCGCCGTGCGTTCCGCCGTTGCCACCGGAACCATCGCCCGCAACGCCGGACTCGCCCTCTTCCTCCTTGCCGCTAACGGAGGCGGAAACGCTATCCCTACGGTGATCGCCTACGTCGTGATCGGTGCGGTGACGGCCTTGCCCTATAACGTTTGGGCCAAACGGCAAACGAAAACCGCAGAAAATCCCGCCTGAAGCTAAGATCCCAGGGTTTTTAGGCGACTGATCATGAATTACCGCTGCTTTCAAGTCAGAACCCTGGGATCTTTAAAGCTGTCCCCCTTTGGCCCCCCTCTCCCCCCTGGGAGAGGGGCTGGGGGTGTAGCTTGCTTCCCACAGGGTGGGCCAAACCCATCACAAGCGCCACTTGCCAACGAATAGCATGTTGATTGCCCTTTTCCAATGATGAGATGCACTCTGCACCGATGTCCTAAGTGGTGCATTGCTGCGCGAATGCACCCTACAAAATTTTCCATTTCCCCATGGCTCTACCCCGTTATTGGATCCCTTACGTTCTTCTCATCCTTGCCCTTTTCTTCTTCCCTTGCCCAGCGTTGGCGGAGGCTTCCCCTTGCCCTAACGATATGGTGTTTATCCCTGGCGGGACGTTCACCATGGGGGATGGGGTCTCCGATTTTGTGGAGGAAAAAATTGCCGAGGATGTCTCCGTCAGCAGTTTTTGTATCGAACCCCATGAGGTGACGAACGCCCAGTTTGCGGCCTTTGTGCAAGAGACGGGCTATGTGACGGTGGCGGAGCGGCCCCTATCAAAGGATCAGTTCCCAGATTTGCCGGAGGATCAGCGGGCACCGGGTTCCTTGGTGTTTCAGCCGCCGGAGGAGGGGGTGCAGCAGGTGGCCTACCTAAGCTGGTGGCATTGGGTGCCGGGGGCCAACTGGCAACACCCCTTTGGCCCAGATAGCGATTTGCAGGGCAAGGAGAATCATCCCGTCGTCCACATCGCCTACGAGGATGCCGAAGCCTACGCCGCTTGGGCGGGCCGCCAATTGCCCACCGAAGCCCAGTGGGAATACGCCGCCCGTGGAGGATCCGAAGGCTGGACTTATACCTGGGGCGAACAGTATTCCGCCAAGCAGGCCAACACCTGGCAGGGGCTATTTCCCTTCTTCAACACCAAGGCGGACGGCCATTTGGGCACGGCCCCGGTGATGTCCTTTCCGCCCAATGGCTACGGGCTGTACGACATGGCGGGCAACGTGTGGGAACTCACCTCCAGTTGGTTCACGGTCTACCACGACGACCTCGCCCACCAGCACGACCCCACTGGCCCCACCCAAGCGGTGAGCTACGACCCCAAAAAGCCCCAGGATGGAGCCACCCACGTCATCAAAGGCGGTTCCTACCTCTGTGCCAAAAACTATTGCAGCCGCTATCGCCCCGCCGCCCGCGAATCCCAAGCCCCCGACACCGGAACCACCCACATCGGGTTTCGGCTGGTGCAGACACCCCGCCCTGAGGCCAACTAGACCGCCCTCGACCCCCAAGAGTTTTTTGGGGATGGAATCCGCTTAGGGATAGAATAAATAGTCGGTCTTGCGGCCAAGTTGTTGTTTTAGCGCTGTCTCGGAAGTCACCCCATGATTCGCGAAGTTTTCATGCCCGCCCTCAGTTCCACCATGACCGAAGGCAAAATTGTCTCTTGGGTGAAAGCACCGGGCGACAAGGTGGAAAAGGGTGAAACGGTGGTGATTGTGGAGTCTGACAAGGCTGATATGGATGTGGAGTCCTTCTATGAGGGCATCCTCGCCGCCATTGTCGTAGACGCTGGGGACACAGCCCCGGTGGGTGAAGCCATTGCCCTGCTGGCCGAAACCGAGGCCGAGGTAGAGGCCGCCAAACAACAGGCCGCTACTAAGGGGAGTTCCGGGGAATCCGCCGCCGCTCCCGCCGCTCCCGCTCCTGTGGCCGCGACAGCAACTCCCGCTGAGGCACCCGCCCAGAACGGATCCACCGCCAGCCCTCGCAGTGGTCGGGTGGTGATTTCCCCCCGTGCCCGCAAGTTGGCCAAGGAACTCAAGGTAGACCTAGCTACCCTGCAAGGCAGTGGCCCCCACGGTCGGATTGTGGCCCAGGATGTGGAACGAGCCGCTGGCAAGGCCCCCACCCCCGCTGGCCCCGCCGCCACGGCCCTCGTGAATACTCCGGCTCCGGCCCCCCTTGCTGTCGTGGCAGCTCCGGCTCCAGCCCCCGCCGCTGGGTCGGCTCCCCTGGGCCAATTGGTGCCCTTCAGCACCCTTCAGCAGTCGGTGGTGCGCAATATGAACGCCAGCCTGACGGTGCCCGTTTTCCACGTCGGCTACACCATTACCACCGATGCCCTAGACGCCCTCTACAAGCAAATCAAATCCAAGGGCGTCACCATGACCGGGCTGCTGGCCAAGGCGGTGGCGGTGGCCCTGAAGAAGCACCCCGTCCTCAACGCCTACTACACCGACCAAGGCTTGCAGTATCGCCCCAACATTAACGTGGCGGTGGCGGTGGCCATGGAGGGCGGTGGCTTGATTACCCCCGTACTACAAAACGCCGACCAGCAGGATATCTACTCTCTCTCCCGCACCTGGCGCGACCTGGTGGAGCGCTCCCGCGTCAAGCAGCTCAAGCCGGAAGAATACACCTCCGGCACCTTCACCCTGTCTAACTTGGGTATGTTTGGGGTGGATAGCTTCGATGCCATTCTGCCCCCCGGCCAAGGGTCGATTCTCGCCATTGGGGCCGCCAAACCCACTGTGGTTGCCACCGCCGACGGCCTGATGGGCATCAAACGGCAAATGCGCGTTAACATCACCTGCGACCACCGGATCATCTACGGAGCCGACGCCGCCAGCTTCCTCAAGGATTTGGCCGACGTGATCGAAAACAACCCCCAGTCCTTGACCCTGTAAGCCCTTAACTCCCAAATTGGCCCTAGACGACATCGGGTTTTTCTGATGTTAGCCCCACTCTACCCCTCGCAATCAAAACGATGGCGGGGGGTATTGCTTAGGGATTCTCCCCAAGGCCAGCGGTCAATATCGCCACAGAAAACGGCTAGGGCGTCCTCGCAACACTGACAGCCAAGATTGTTATTGACATTGAGAATTGTCTGAATTAAATTAGAGTCATGCACCAACTTCAGCGGTTTGCTGACCAAGATGCCCAGTGGGCCTTGGATGATTTTGTGGAAGTGGCCAATCAGCTTCTACCCCAGTTCTTGCCCGACGGTGGTGCAGAGAGTCGGATACAAGAAACCGTCAATGCCCGATTAGTACGTCACTACAGCACCAGCGGCCTGCTCGATAAACCCCTCAAACAGGGGCGAGAGGCGCGGTATACCTACCGTCATTTATTGCAGTTGTTGGTGTTGCGGCGGCTGCTGGCGGAGGGCTACGGTTCCGGTGCCATCGGGCAACTGATTTCCACTAAAACCAATCAAGACCTGGAGGTGCTGCTGCAAGGTGGTGCTCAGTTAACCGTGGAGGCGGCGAATCCGGCCCTGGCGTTTTTAGCCAAGGTGCAAGCCCGATCTGCCGAACCATCGGCCCCGTTGCCGCCAACCTCGGTGGTGGGGATGGCCCCCCGATCTGCCCCGTCCCCGTCCCCGCCGGCCCCATCCGCTTCCCACTGGGTGCGTCATCCCCTGCTGGAGGGATTGGAACTCCATATTCGGGAAGACTTTAGATATCCCACTACGCCCCAGGAGCGGGATGCCCTACTACAACTGATTGCCCAGGCTTTGACATCGTCCTCCGGTTTGTCGCCCTCTGGTTCGTCACCATCTACTGCGTGGTCGCCTCGTTCATCTTCTTCTACTCCATCCTCTTCTAAAGGGAGAACACTGCCATGACTACCGCTGCTCCTCAACCCACCATCACCATCATTCCCATGCATGGAGCCGTTGCTGCCCAGCGCTCGACGACGTTGGATGTGCTGATTCGCATTACGCCGCCGGAGATTGAAATCACCACGGATCGGCCCCCGTTGAACCTAGGTCTGGCCATCGACTGTTCTGGTTCTATGAGCGGGGCCAAGCTGGACTATGCCAAGCAAGCGGCCTGCTTTGCGGTGGAAAATTTGCTGCCCAGCGACCGGGTTAGTGTGGTGATGTTTGATAGCGATGTGAGCGTCCTTGTTCCTAGCACCCTGGCCACGGATAAAGGCGCGATGCTGGCTAAAATTCGCCAGATTCAGGCCGGAAGCTGTACAGCACTCCACCAGGGCTGGGTGCAAAGCGGTCTTCAGGTGAGCAGCTATCTCCACAACGACCACCTAAACCGGGTGCTGGTGCTGTCCGATGGCTTGGCCAACGTGGGCGAAACCAACCCCGACACCATCGCCAACGATGTCCACGGGCTATCCCAACGGGGTGTGAGCACCACCACCCTCGGCGTCGGCAACGACTACAGCGAAGACCTGATGGAGGCCATGGCCCGCAGCGGCGACGGCAACTTCTACCACATCGAATCGCCCAAGCAACTGCCCGACATTTTTCAGACCGAACTCAATGGGCTATCGGCCACGGTGGGCCATCGGGTGAGCCTGGGCCTAAAACCCAAGCATGGGGCCGTGGTGAAGGATGTCCTGAACGATTTCGACCTCACCTCTACCCAACGCTACAAGCTGCCTAACCTGGTCTTGGGAAGCTCGATCAATGTGGTGATGCGGCTACAAATTCCTGCCCTGGATGCTGAGACAGACCTGGGCGATATCCGCCTCGCCTGGGACGACCCCACCCAGCCCAAACGCCAAGTATTACGCGCCACCTTCTCGATGCCCGTGGTTAAGGCCGAGCAACTGGGCGATTTCCCAGCGGTAGCCGAGGTGCAGGAACAGGTAGCCCTGCTGATGGCGGCACGGGCTAGGGAGGAAGCTATTCACTTTAGCGATCAGGGCGACTATGCCCAAGCCATGGGTTCCCTCCGAAATGCCCAGACCTTTATGGCCGCTTGCCCCCCTTCGGCGGTGCTGGCGGAGGAGAGCATGGCCCTGGATGATCTCGAAGCCCGATTTAGCGAGGGTGACATTGCCAGCGCTCGCAAGCTGTCGAAGTCCCAGCGCTACAACCTGCAACGCAGCCGCCCCAGCCAGCGGAAAACCCAGGATTAAGCCGATCAGCTAGACCAATTTAGGTCAAATCCGAACCCTAGCCCCCTGCTTTAGAACGGGGGTTGAGCGCAGGGCTGCTTCAGCATGGAAACGAACCCCCGCATCGGCATCCTGGCTCAGGGTTTGCAGTATGGGGAGGGCCGTATCATCGCCAATTTGCCCTAGCAACATCACTAAATTGCGGCGCAGGAGGCTGTGATCTGCCGTGGCGGGAAGGGTGTTTAACCATTGCTGCACTGGTTGGCTCATCTGAGTTTTGAGGCCAGGGTGGGTGATTTGGGAAAGCCCCTGCACCAGAGCGATGCGAGTATCTTGGCCCAAGGTGTCCCAGGTTTGGATCAACACCGCTAGGGCAGCGGCGGTGCCCTGCCATGCGAGGGCCTGGGAAGCGGCTATTTTGAGGGGTTCTGGGGTATGGATGGCCTCTAGCAACCCTTGGAGCGTCCGGGTGGCGGCTAGGTGAGGAGTGCGTCCGAGGGCATGGATCGCCCGCTGGGCCACGGTGGGGTTCACATCCTGAACCAACGGCTGAATCCACGCCACCCAGCCCGACTCATCCACCTGCGTTCTAAGGCGAATCAACCCTTGCAGCGCCGCCAGCCGCACCGAGGACGCCTTGTTTTGAACCGCCTGGGTAAAAATCGGCAGCAGGTCAAGATCCGCGAACTGGCCCAGGGCTTCAATCACCTTGGCCTGGGTCGTTCCGGTCGTGAGGTCAACGGCGGCAACCAGGGGAACCTGGGTGGCGGGGTGGGGAATGCGGGTCAGCACCTCGATGACCAGGGTTTGATAAGTCGCCTCGGTCACCAGGGTGCTGAGGGACTGAATCGCGCTAGGGCCAATGTGGCCGAGGGCATCGATAATCGCCTCCTGCAAGTCCTGGTCGGCGGTGCCCAGGGCGTCAATTAGGGCTGTAATCGCCATCGGGTGGTCAAAGCTTCCTAGGCTGCGGGCCGAGAACCAGCGGATTTCCCAGACCAAGGTTTCATCCCTCAGCATAGCGATCAGATCGGGAATCGCGGACTCACCCAGGCGGGGAATCTGCTTGACGGCTTCCCACCGATCCTCAAAGCTACCCTGCCTCAAATTCACCCGGTATCGGGGGCTATCGACCCTGGATTGGGACTCTAGGGACGTCTGGGATGAAGCCGAGGGGTCAACAAAATCTAGCAAAGCCTTTCTCCCTATCGGCGTGGGATGCGCCGCAATACTGCGCGGGGACGCGGGGCCAGTTCCCGAAGCCCGCCTGTATCTATTGATAGCCGATGACGGCATACAACTATGCAGGTCGCGCAATTGAATCTTGCATGACCTGCATGGATCGCCTAAAAGCGTATTGAGAGATACAAAACCCTTGGAAATGCGCCGTTTATGGTAATTATGCTAAGTCGCGGAATGATTTAAAGAGTTTTCTAGGAGTGGAAAATATTTCCTATCCACTTCATTAGTGCTTTCGCTATCTATCCAACGGTCCCTTTGAATGGCATTGAAACGCTGGATACATCTACGGAAATCTAGATTTTGATGTCGCTTATTGATGGGTTTTCATTGTGTTGTTGACTGTTCTTAAGGCGGTGTGCCTGTGACTATTTCTATGGATAGGACTAGCGAAGCCGCTAGCACGAAACAGAATAAGTTTGAAAAACTGAAGGCCGAAAAGGATGGCTTGCTGGTCAAGCATGATCTAGATCATTTCGCCAAAATTGGCTGGGAAGCGGTGGATGAGACCGATTTAACCCATCGCCTCAAGTGGCTGGGCATTTTCTTTCGGCCTGTCACTCCTGGTAAATTCATGCTGCGGCTGCGGCTCCCCCACGGGGTAATAGTCAGTCGCCAAGCCCGCACCTTGGCCAACATCATTCAACGCTATGGTGAAGATGGCAGTGCCGACATTACAACGCGGCAAAATCTTCAACTGCGCGGCATTTTGCTAGAGGATATTCCCGATATTTTTAGTCAGCTAGAGGCGGTGGGGCTGACTTCGGTTCAATCCGGCATGGACAACGTGCGCAACATCACGGGTTCTCCGGTTGCGGGCCTTGATGCCGATGAGTTAATCGATACGAGGGAACTGGTACAAAACATCCAGGATATGATCACGGGCAACGGCCAGGGCAATCCTGAATTTAGCAATTTGCCCCGCAAATTCAACATCGCCATCGAGGGTGGGCGCGACAACTCTATCCACGCCGAAATTAACGATATTGCCTTTGTCCCCGCTTTTCGGGAAGGCATTCTCGGCTTTAACGTGCTGGTGGGGGGCTTCTTTTCCGCCCGTCGCTGCGAGGCCGCCATTCCCCTCAAGGCCTGGGTGCCCGCCGATGACAGCGTGGTTGCCCTCAGCCGCGCCATCCTAGAGGTCTACCGCGACAACGGCCCCAGGGTGAACCGCCAAAAAGCCCGCCTGATGTGGCTGATCGACGAATGGGGCCTGGATCGCTTCCGCACGGAGGTGGAAGCGGCCTACGGCCAGCCCCTTCTATCCGCCGCCGACAAGGACGAAATGGACTGGGATAAGCGCGATCACATCGGCGTTTATGCCCAAAAGCAGGCGGGGCTGAACTATGTGGGACTGCATGTGCCCGTCGGTCGCCTCTGGGCTGAGGATTTCTACGAATTGGCTCGGTTGGCCGAAGTCTACGGTGACGGCGAATTGCGGCTGACGGTGGAGCAAAACGTGATCCTCCCCAACGTGCCCGATGACCGCTTGCCCGTGCTGCTGGAAGAACCCTTATTACAGAAGTTCTCCGTTGATCCGTCCCCCCTGGCGCGATCCGTGGTCTCCTGCACCGGGGCGCAATTCTGCAACTTTGCCCTGGTGGAAACCAAACAACGCGCCCAGGTTCTCGCTAAGACTCTGGATGCCGAACTCACCCTACCCAACCCCGTTCGCATCCACTGGACGGGGTGTCCCAACTCCTGCGGCCAGCCCCAGGTGGCGGATATTGGCCTGATGGGTACCAAAGTCCGCAAGGACGGCAAAACCCTGGAAGGCGTGGATATCTTCATGGGCGGCAAGGTCGGCAAAGACGCCCACCTCGGCGAAAAAGTCATGCAGGGCATCCCCTGCGACGATCTGCCCGATGTCCTCAAAACCCTGTTGATGGAGCACTTCCAGGCCCAACCCCGCTCCGGTGAGGATGCCTTCGTGGGTCAGGTCTCGGTAACGATGGAGTAGCCATCCCCCCCAACCCCTCTCCCACGGGGCTACCGAACATACATCAGTCTCTAGCCTGCTTTGTGCTGAGAATTGATCCCCCCTAGCCCTCCTTTTTAAGGGGGGAACCGGAGTCAAAGTCCCCCTTCATAAGGGGGATTTAGGGGGATCTCCCAAGACTTACGGCATGAAAACAAGATGTGTATGAGCGGTAACTCTAGGGAGAGGGAGACTCAGGGGGTGAGGGTTTCAAAAAAATGCCCTGCCGCTATCGTTCGCGCCAGGGACACACAGTTTGCATTAATGCTTGCAGCCTAGCATAGGATTTCCCCCTTTCCTAGCCTCTTTTATCCTTCTCAGTCCTTCCTTCTTATTCCTATACATAGATAGCTATGACGGCCCCTCACAAAACCCTCTGTCCCTATTGCGGTGTTGGGTGTGGATTGGAGGTCGTGCCCCAGTCCCGCAACCCCGAAGCATCGCCGGAAACCCAACGCTGGCAGACCAGGGGCGACCGTGCCCATCCCTCCAGCCAGGGCATGGTTTGTGTGAAGGGGGCCACCGTAGCGGAATCCATCGACCAGGATCGGCTGCTGTACCCGATGCTGCGGGAGTCGTTGGATGCGCCCTTTGAGCGGGTGTCTTGGGATGTGGCCTTGGACGCCATCACCCACCGTATTCGCGAGGTGATAGACACCCTAGGGCCGGATGGGGTCTGTATGTACGGCTCTGGGCAGTTCCAAACCGAGGATTATTATGTCGCCCAAAAGCTGATTAAGGGCTGCTTGGGAACGAACAATTTTGACGCCAACTCGCGGCTCTGTATGTCCTCGGCGGTGTCGGGCTATCTGCAAAGCTTGGGTTCCGATGGGCCACCCTGCTGCTATGCGGATCTCGACCTTACCGACTGCGCCTTCCTGATCGGCACCAACACCGCCGAATGTCACCCCATTGTCTTCAACCGTCTGCGCAAGCACCACAAGCGCAATCCCCATATCAAGCTAATTGTGGTGGATCCTCGCTGCACCGAAACCGCCCAGGTCGCCGACCTGCACCTGGCCATCCGTCCCGGCACCGACATCACTCTGCTGAACGGCATCGGCCACCTGCTGCTGACGTGGGGCGCGTTGGATCGGGGCTTCATCGACCAGTCCACCCAGGGTTTTCAGGACTATAGGGAAGTCCTGCGCCACTACGCACCCAGCATCGTCGCCGAGCGCTGCGGCATCCCCGAAACCGACCTAGAAACCGCCGCCCGCACCTGGGCCGAGTCCCAAAACGTCCTCTCTCTGTGGTCGATGGGGCTGAACCAGTCCTCCGAGGGCACTGCCAAGGTCTGTTCGCTGATTAACCTGCACCTGCTGACGGGGCAAATCGGCAAACCAGGGGCAGGGCCGTTTTCCCTCACCGGACAGCCGAATGCGATGGGAGGCCGCGAGGCAGGCGGTTTGGCCCACATTTTGCCGGGATATCGCCTGGTGAAAAATCCCCAGCACCGCCAGGACATCGAGCAATTTTGGGGTTTACCCGAAGGCCGCATTTCCCCCACCCGTGGCCTAACCGTGGGCGAGATGATCCCCGCCCTAGAGCATGACCAAGTGGGGCTACTATGGATTGCCGCCACCAACCCAGCGGTCAGCTTGCCAGACTTGAACCGCACCAAGGCCGCCCTGCAACGATCCCCCTTCACCGTTTACCAAGACGCCTACTACCCCACCGAAACCGCCGCCTATGCCCACCTGCTGCTGCCAGCGGCCCAGTGGGGCGAAAAAACAGGCACCATGACGAATTCTGAACGCACCGTCACCCTTTGCCAAGCCTTTCGGCCCCCGGTGGGAGAGGCCCGTGCCGACTGGGAAATTTTTGCTGAAGTCGGTCGCCGCCTGGGCTTTGCTGAGCAGTTCCGGTTCGCCACGAGTGCCGAAGTCCACCGGGAATTTGTGCAAATCACCCAGGGTCGTCCCTGCGATATGACGGGCATCAGCCACGAAAACCTCGCCACCCGCCCCATTCAGTGGCCTTGTCCAAGTCAGGGAAATCCCGATACCTCCCCCGACAAGCACAACAAACGCCTCTACACCGATCACCGCTTCCACTACCCCGATGGCCGCGCTCGATTCATGGCCTACCACGAAAAAGGGTTGGCCGAACCTGTGGATGACCGCTATCCCTTCGTCCTCACCACCGGGCGGCTCTATGGCCACTGGCACACCCAAACCCGCACCGGACGCATCGCCAAAATTCAAAAAATGCACCCCCAGCCGTTTCTAGAAATGCACCCCCGCGATGCCGAACGGCTCCAGCTTGCCGATCAAGACTGGGTGGAGGTGAAATCTGCCCGTGGCATGGCCCGTTTGCCCCTGTTGGTGACCAAAAACATTTGCCCCGGCACCCTGTTTGTGCCCATGCACTGGGGAGCCCTCTGGGCCGAATCCGCCGAATGCAACGCCCTCACCCACCCCAGCGCCTGTCCCATTTCTCTCCAGCCAGAGCTAAAGGCCTGTGCGGTGCAGGTGGTTCCTCTGTCGTCCTCGGTTCAATTAGACACCTTAGAAAAATTAGGGGAAGCGCCCCCCCAGCGAGCCGCTATGGTTCAACGCGATCCGGTAGAATCATCTAGACCTTAGGCATTTCTGCCTCCCTAAACCCCTTGTACCGATGGCTCGTTCGGCTAGACAGCTCCTTACACAATTGAAAAACGATATTTTTCTCAAACGCCTCCATCAGTTTGAAGGCACCATTTCCAAGGTGCTGTCCATGGGGATGATTGTGGTTATTATTGCCATGGTCATCGATTTAGGCATCGTGATCGTGCACTCTATTCTTACCACTAGCCCTGGCACATTTTTGGGACAGCCTGTTATTGATATTTTTGGGTTTTTCCTGAGTATCTTAATTGCCCTAGAAATTCTAGAAAACATTACGGGCTATATCCGCAGTCATGTGGTTCAGGTGGAGTTGGTCATTGCCACTGCGTTAACCGCCGTAGGACGAAAGATTATTATTCTTGACCTCAATCAAATCTCAGGCACCACATTAATTGGTCTAGCCATTGCCATTTTTTCCCTGGCCATCAGCTATTGGATTGTCCGCCACACGAACCGTAGCCAAGGTTAACCCCCAGCCCCCTAGAGGCATCCCCCTGGCCAGGTAACGGAGGGAAATTGTCCGGCCCGATACTGCACCACTTCCCCCCGATCATCGGTTTCAAAGACTAGGCGAAATAGATCTTCACCAGGATCGCGGGGCGTAAACACAATGGTTTTGCCAAGGGTGACGGGGTTGGCCGTGGCCTCTAGCTGATTCCTATAGAGACGGACAAGTTCGGCCTCCGTGGAGCCAATTTTTGCGCCGCTGCGGGTTTCGATGATGCTACCGGGCCACACATCAATGCGAAGAATTCGACCGCCAATGGCCATTAGCCCAATGGGTTCGCTGTTGCCCTTAATTCGATAGTACTGGCACACGCCATCGCCACTGCCTTCTAAGGGAATGGGAGTCAGGCCAATTTCCTCTAGATCGTCCAGGGTCATGCCAATTTGGATAGGGCCAAGTCCGGTGGTTTTCAGCGGTTCATTGAGGATAGCGAGTAGTGGCAGATTCACAAG
The DNA here is from genome assembly GCF_014697375.1 of Phormidium sp. FACHB-1136. Lineage (GTDB taxonomy): Bacteria > Cyanobacteriota > Cyanobacteriia > Phormidesmidales > Phormidesmidaceae > Nodosilinea. Next base: position 40,032 of record NZ_JACJRS010000005.1, on the reverse strand, counting down.
GGCTGAGGCATCTCCTGCCTTAGCTAAGGCTCGCTTCATCAGACGCAAGGAATTTAGGGGAGCCACCACCCCTTGCATCAACACCGGAGCCTGGGGCAGATAAACCGATGGGGTTGTGGATGAGGTGATGGTAGAACGGCTATCGGGCTGACCGCTAGTCGGTTTGGCCATAGCCTCTGTCGCGCCTCCCTGGGGGAAAGCCGTGAACCATCCCCCCACCATCGCGGCCATCGTGAAGACGGCAAGTTGCCCGATACACTGTTTCATGCTTTTGTGGCCATTGAAACGTTGGATCATTGTTACCTATAGACTATACGCGATGAATAGAGCGCGATTGAAAACCTTTCTCACCTTTGGCACCCTTTGGAGTCCCATTGTATAGACTATAAGCAATGATCGGGGACGTATGGCCTAACCAAACCTGGCGGGCCGCTCACCCAGCCCAATGACGCCAAACTCCACAATCTACGCTAGCCTTAGCTTGCGTGTTTTGTGGGGGGTGCCCATGCCGTCCTGGCCAATCCTGAAGCGAAGTCTTCAGCCAAAACCCATCACCCTCATTGTGCTGTTGGGCCTGGGTACGGGAATGACTGGCTTTGTCTGGCGTTGGCAGAGTCTTAGCGCCCAAAGCCAAGTGGCCCCCAGTCTAGAGAGTCCCATTGACCAGGTTATCGTTCCCGGCTTGCCCAATCCCTTGAGGATGCTGTCTGCCCTGCATACCCCGTCCTCCCCACCCCTAGAGATTCCGCCGCTGCTATTGCCCCAGCCCCTCCCCCCCCAGGAGGTGTGGCCCGATGCGCCCAGCCAGCCGCCTCGCCCCTACTTTAGTGATAGTGATGAAGCCGCCTGGGTGGCTCCCATTTTGGAGGATCTCGCCCAGCGACGCCTGATTAAGGGCTTCCCAGACGGCACCTTCCGCCCGAACGACCCGATGACGCGGGCCGAGTTTGCCACCCAACTCAGTCACCTCTTTGTCCTGTCGCCCCAGACCGCCCCATCCACCGTATATGGCGATGTTGACCCCAACCACTGGGCTATCCAGCACATCCAATCGGCCATTGCCACGGGTTTTCTGACGGGCTATCCCGATGGCACCTTCCGCCCGGAGGCCAAGGTCACTCGGATCCAGGTCATGCTGGCCCTCGCCAACGGCCTTAACCTCAAATCTAGCAGTAGCCCAGATCGGGTGTTGCAGGGCTATCTCGATGCGGATCAGGTGCCCCCCTGGGCTAGAACGGCCTTGATCACCGCCCTGGAGGCTAATCTAGTGGTCAACCACCCCAACCCCAAGCGCCTAGAGCCGAATCGAGACGCCACGCGGGCCGAGGTGGTGACCATGCTACGCCAAACCTTGGTCTATACCGGACAACTGAGCCCTCTTACCCCAGGGCGTCCGCCCCTGCCCGACCAACCCGCCTACTAGCAGGCTGAGCTTGGAGGCGGGTTGGGCCAACGGTTTAGGCGCTGGCACTGCCAAAGGAGGGTAGCGAGAGGCCGTCCATCCCCTCCTGGCTGAGGGCGGGCAGTTCTAGGCGTTGACTGCGGCGGGTGCGCATGGCAAGGCGGTAGGTGACGCTCTGCAATTCGGCCTGAAGCTGGCGGTTCTCCCGCTGAAGTTCGGCGACCCGTTGCTTTACGGCGGTCAGGCGTTCGGAGAACTTCTGACGATAGACCGTCGGCAATTCCTGCACCACCTGCTCCAACATACGGGAGCGGTCGGTGAGATCCTGCACCGTTTGGCGTAGTTGCACCACCTCGGTATCCCGTTCCTCTAGCTGGCCTTGATAAAAGTCAATTTGCTTTTCCACCCCCCGCAGTTGATCCCGCAGGGCACGAACTTCGGCCTGGTGTTGCTCAGACACCTCAGGGCTGGGCATAAATCCGGCATTGCCCTTCACCAACCGAAAGAGCTCCTGGGAAAGCTGTTGTACGAGCTGATCGCGAATTTCCAGCTCAGCGGTGAGGCGAGCCACCTCGGCCTGTTGCTCATTTCTATCTGTGTACGGAGACTGCGCCACAAGACTACTCCCATCCAACTAACGAACCAATGTGTTTGAATTACGGCCCCATTCGGCCTTCACCAGGGCACCCCTGGCCCGCAACTCAGCCTAGGGTAGGCATTTTGGCCAACGTTTCCCTGGGCAATGGCGTGATCCCGCACCCAGGGCCGTGCCAAAGTGCTGCTAATGTAGCACCTGTCGCCAAAATCGGCACACCTGTTTTGGGCTAAATCTGGTTGGCTTGTGCCCAGCCTCAGCAGCCAAGGAGACCTCATCCCTACGGTTGATCGGGCTGAGAAGCGGGGCAGCTTTGTTGACAACGTTTGGGGGCAAAGGCCACAAAAAAGCCACAGCCCCAAAGGAACTATGGCTTCTCACCTTCCCCAGCCAGAAAACGCTAATGGGCCGCACTGATAGACGGAACCCAGGGCTCTAGGGCAGAGGCACGGAGGACAACGAGAGGCTACTCGACTTCAGCGACGGCTTCGGCGACGGGGGCATCGGCTTCTTGCTTGACGGTCAAAAAGCGGATCACGTCGTCGCTCAAGCGCATGGCCCGCTCCAGAGGAGCCACAATTTCGCCGGGGCCAGTGTAGTTCATTTGGATGTAAATCCCTTCCCGGTTGCGGTCAATTTCGTAGGCTAGACGACGCTTGCCCCGGTGCTGGGTTTCCAGAATGGACGCACCCTGATCCTTAAGCATGGTTTGATATTTACCGATGGTGCCATCGACGATCTCATCATTGAGGTCGGGACGTAAAATGTACATGGTTTCGTACATGTATGATTTCATGGAGGCTCCTTATGGACAAAAATGGCCTTTACACCCTTGAAAACAGCTTTTATTCCCCCCTAGCAGCCTCCCTAGGATGGTCTAGGGACTAGAGGTCTTGCGGTTAGCGTAAAGACAAGGATCTACAATTATATCAAGATTTAGCAAGTATTATGGCGCAGCGCTACGTTCGAGTTCAGTCCCACCTTGGGCAACTCCACTACGGTTTGCTTCATCCTGATCGCCGTGTGCAGGTGCTGGATGCGCCCCCCTGGCTCCAGGGCCAGCCCACAGAGGCGGAATTGCTGCCCACTCAGTACACCATTCTGGCTCCCTGTGCCCCGTCTAAGGTGGTGGCCGTGGGCAAAAACTATGCGGATCATGCCGCCGAAATGGGCACACCGCCCCCCCCAGAACCCCTGATTTTTCTCAAGCCCTCCACCACGGTTACCTCGGTGGGGGCCACCATTTACTACCCGTCTCAATCTCAACAGGTGGACTACGAGGGCGAATTGGCCCTGATCATCGGTGAGCGTTGTGCCCAAGTGCCCCTAGAGGAGGCCCAATCCAAAATCTGGGGCTACACCATTGCCAACGACGTGACCGCCCGCGATCTTCAAAAACATGATGGCCAATGGACAAGGGCCAAGGGATTCGATTCCTTTTGCCCCCTTGGCCCCTGGATTGTGAGGGAAATTAGCTCCGCCGCCCGCCTACAAACTTTTTTGAACAACAACCCCGACCCGGTACAGTCCGCTTCAATTGAAACAATGATTTTCAACCCTGGACAGTTGGTCACCTACATCAGCCACATCATGACCCTGCTGCCCGGTGATGTGATCCTGACCGGAACCCCGGCGGGGGTTGGCCCCCTCTCCCTTGGCGACCAAGTGCGGGTGGAAATTGAGGGCATTGGTGCTCTAGAGAACCTGGTCGCCGCTAGGGCCGAGGGAGCCTAGGCCGTCACGATTAAACCCCCAGCATTTGCAAGCGGTAGAGGCTGGAGTAGAGGCCATCGAGGGCGAGGAGTTCGTCATGGGTGCCCTGTTCCACCAGTTCGCCGTGCTTGAGGACGAGGATGCGGTCTACGTTGCGGATGGTGGAAAGGCGGTGGGCAATGATGATGGCGGTGCGGCTCTCTAGCAGGCGTTCTAGGGCGTCTTGGATCATGGCCTCGGTGCCCACGTCTAGGTTGGCGGTGGCTTCATCCAGGATGAGGATGCCGGGATCGCGGATGGCGGCGCGGGCAAAGGCGAGGAGTTGCTTTTGCCCCCCGGAGAGGTTGGCCCCCCGTTCTCGCAGTTCGGTGTGGTAGCCCTGGGGCAGTTGCTCGATCAGGCCGTGGATGTTGGTCTTTTTCGCCGCGTCGATCACCGCCTCCAGGGGGTAGTTCTCCCCTAGGGTGATGTTGCTTTTCACATCGCCAGCAAACAAAAAGCCGTCTTGCAAAATCACGGCCATGCGCCGCCGCAGTTCCGCTTGGGGTAGGTCGCGAATGTCTACGCCATCCAGCAAAATCGAGCCGCTGTTGATGTCGTACAAACGGCAGAGTAGGCGAATGATAGAACTTTTGCCCGCCCCGGTTGGCCCCACCAGCGCCACCTTTTCGCCGGGACGAATGGTGAAGGTGAGATCCTTGAGCACAGGCTCGTCGGCCTTGTAGCCAAAGGTGACCTGGTTGAAGCGGATTTCTGAGGCGTGGGTGGTGGCGGAAGAGGGAGAGAGGGGGAGAGGGGGCGTGGCGGGGAGGGCAGGGGTCGAGGGTTGAGCCGCCGTGACTTCTGCGGCAGGGGGGGCGGTGGCGGCGACACTGAGGTGGGCGGGGTCGCGGATTTCGACAGGGATGCTGAATAGGTCGGTGAGGCGTTCGACGGCGGTGAGTCCGGCTTGGATGGCGGTGAATTTATCGGCAAACTGGCGCAGGGGATCGAACAACCGCTGGGCAAACAAAATGAACGAGGCTAACACCCCAAAGGTGAGGGCATCCTGCATTACCAGCAGCCCCCCCAGCCACAGCACGCCGCCAATGGCCACCAGGGAAATCCACTCCAGGGTGGAGGATACCGCTGAGTCGTAGAAAATTGTCTTATCCACGGCGGTGATATAGCGCTGGTTGGTGGCCCGAAACAGTTCGGAATTAAAGCGTTCCCGCCGAAAAAGCTGCACCACGTTGATGCCTGCGATGTTTTCTTGCAGGGCGGCGTTGAGCTCTGAGAGATGTTCCCGTGTCTTGTAGTTGGCCTTGCGATACTGCTGCTGAAAGAAAATAATCAGCCCGGTCACAGGCACCAGCAACCCCAGCAACATCAGGGCCAGTTGCCACTGCATGGTAAACATCACCACCAGCAACACACCGATGGAAAACAAGTCGGTGATAATGCCCACGGCCCCGGTGGAAAACACCTCCCCCAGGGCGTCCACGTCGCTGGTGATGCGGGTGATCAGCTTGCCGACGGGGGTGCGGTCAAAAAATCGCACGGCCAAGGAGGTGACGTGGGAGAACAAATCGTTGCGAATGTCGGCGGTGATCTGCTGCCCCACCTCCTGCACCAGATAGCTTTGAAAGCCATCCAGCAGCAGACGAATGGCCACCGTCACCACTAGGGTGCCCACAATCAAATTCAGCCCGCCCTGGAGGGTACGCCCCTGTAAAAACGCCATCACAGGCTCCTGGCGAATGAGGGAAATTGCCTGCCCAATCAACACGGGCTGGAGAGCATTGGCCAAAGACAGGGGCACCAGCAAAACCAGAGGCAACACCATCATGCGGCGGCGCTTGTAGAGGTAGGGCCACATCTGCAAAAACAGCCGCCAGTCACTCTCAGGACGGCGGGGCAGTTCACGATCTGCGGACAGCGAAGACGTAGCCACCATGGCGCATCAAAATCCTTGACAATCCAACACAGGTCATCGGCATCCTGAACGACAACCCAGCTTACCCAAGCCTGATCCACTGTAACGTAACCCTGCCTTGGCAGGCCGAAACCTAACCCTGGGGACGCCAGTCTCCTCGCTCATCGAGAATCTAGCTATGGCCTAGGCCACTTCAACGCAACCCGCTGCGGGTTGTGCAATCGCTGCCCCTAGCGACCGTTGATTTGGTCACCGATGCGTTGGTAGAGGTCGGCGTCTTGGTCGGATTGTTCTAGGATTTCGTTGAATCGATCAACGGACAGTCCGGCGGCTTCGATGGCCTTGCCCATAGTGTCTTCGGCCCCTTGGCGCAGGGTGGCAATGCGCTCGATGGCACTGTCAAACTTTACCGCCACGGCGGCATCATCGGGGGGCTGATTGTGGGCTAGGGCTTGGTCGGCTAGGGCGTTAAACTCTTCCACCGTAAACCCTTCGGCTTCCACGGCCTGGGCCATTTCGGCCTCAGCCTCATCGCGAATGGTTTGGATGCTCTGGTAGGCCTTGGCAAATTTTTTCACCTCACCAGCGGGCACCGAGGCCGTCGCTAGCAGGTGGAGAGAGGGATTCGTTGGCAGGGTGCCCTGCAACCCTGTAGCCTGGGCCATGCCGGGGGAGAGACCAAGACTGAGGGCAAGGCCCAGTAGCAGCGCCATGAGGGGGCTAAGGAGTTTCATCATGGGAAAAGCGTCCTTCGGGGGCATGAATGCTTAGAATTCTATCGATGAAGCGACCCGTACCACCCAGGGACAGTACGGGCCAAGCTCTGTGTCAGCCTAACGCAAAGCCCAAGAAATTAGGACTGACTGATGCGCCAGAGGAGGAACTGCTGGCTGGGCTCGATGGCCACGCCGCCGACGCCATCCTGAGCAAAGACAAAGTCCTTGTTTTGCCAGAGGGGCACGTAGGGCACTTCCTCCGCCATCATGGTTTGCAGTTCGGCAATGATGGCCTGACGGGCGACGGGGTCTTGTTCGGCCCGCTGTTGGGCAATTAGGTCGTTGGCCTCGGTGCTATAGAAGAAAGAACCATTGGCCTGGGATGCCCCTTCTTCGCAGCCCGCCTCCACGCTGCCCGTTTCGCAACCCAGGAAGGGCTGGAGGAAGGTATCGGGGTCGTAGAAGTCGGGGTACCAGTTGGAGAGGATGATCGGGTAAATGCCCTGGCCCACGTTTTGCCACAGGGTTGCCCCTTCGGTGTTTTGAATGTCTACGGTTACCAGTCCCGGCAGGGCGGTTTCGATGGATTCTTTGAGGGTGTTGGCCACAATGCTGCGGGTGGTGGAGGCGGAGGGGTACCACACTTCCACGGTGAGGGGGTTGGTTTCCGAAAATCCTGCCTCGGTGAGCAGTTCCCTGGCCTTCTCGAAGTTGCCATCGCCCAGGCTGTCTTTGAACACGGGCTGAGACACCTCAAAGCTGGGGGGAATCAGGCTGTAGAGCGGTTCCGCTTGGCCTTGGAACACCCGCTCATTCAGCAGGGGCCGATCCACCATGGCGGCGATGGCCTGCCGTACCCGTACGTCCTCCAGGGGCTCAATGCGTCGATTGAGGGACATGTAGTTAATCACGTTGGTGCCGCCCTCAATCACCTGCCAACCGCCGGAGTCGGCCTCCCGTTGCAGGCTAGCAATTTGCTCAGGGTCGAGGGTTTGGTAGGCCACGTCTAGCCCGCCCGTTTGAAAGGTGTTGTAAAGGTTGGCAGGGCTGGTGAAAATTTGGATGTCGATGCCCTGGTTGGCCGGAGCCTCGCCCCAATAGTCTTCGTTCACGTCTAGCTTGATGGCGTCGCTGGCAAAGCTGGCTAGCTTGTAGGGGCCGCTGCCCACAAAGCTATCGGGGTTAAACTTGCCTGACCCCACTTCGTAGCTGGCGGGGGAAACGGGGGTGATCCCCGAAAAACTCAGCAGGGCCGGAAACGCCGCAAAGGGAGCGCTGAGGGTAAGGGTGAGTTCGTAGTCACCCGTGGCTTCCACAGACTGGATTTTGTCCGACAGCAGGTAGGCCGGACGTCCACCATTTTCCATAAACCGCTCAATGGAAAAGGCCATCACCTCGGCAGTAAACGGAGTGCCATCGTGGAGGGTGACATCCTGGCGCAGGGGAATCGTGTAGGTGAGGCCATCCTCGCTAAGGGTAGGCATTGCCGTAGCCAGTTGAGGCACCAAGTCCGTAGTGCCGGGGGTGTAGGTGTAGAGCCGATCCCCCAAATTTTGCAGCAAAATGCCGGGGAAGGTTTCGTAGGCATCGGCGGGGTCGAGGGTGCGGGCGGTGAGGGTGGTCCCTAGAGAAATCCGTCCATTGCTGTCGCCGCTGGTGTCGGTGGTGGGTTGATCATTCCCTGCACAACCCAAGGCCACCCCCAGACAGAGGCTAAACAGTGCCACAAACTGAATTACGTGCCGCCAGGATCGTCGCCGCACGATTGCTAATACCGATAAACGCTGCCATCGAGAGGCCAAATCAACCATAGTTCTCCCTAGTCCAACAAAAGTATTGCCCGTCTATCCCAAGCCCAGATGTGACAAGTCTGGCTTAAAAACGGTAGCGTTTTCCAGGCTAACCTGCACCTCTGAACTGGAATAAGGTTTATTTTGAATCATCAACTGCCCCTGAGAGAATGCGTCCTAGGGGAATTGTGACCAGATCTCGGTCAAACCAAGCCCAAGGCCACCTCAAATACCCGACTTTCCATGCCTTTGTCCGGTTGTTTTATCCGAGTTTGCCCAGTAGGATAGCCAGACAAGGCACCAGAATTTTAACGCAAGTGTCCTGAGGGATAGCGACGCTGGCGGTACAGCGTTCTCAGGAGGCAGATAATTCCGTCCTGCCTGAGCCCTTGGGCTACACTTCAATCAGTCCCTTGCCCTCTCACATAGGTCGTTGATTCTGAGTGAAAGACGCGGATCCATCGCCCGATTTCGTCCAACCTGCCATGGACTTGGTCATTATCGACGATGACGTGGAAACCCGTCGCCTTTTAGCTCGGCTGCTCACTCAACAGGGCTATCGTCTGCGCGAAGCCACCAATGCCGAGTCGGGTCTCGCCGCCATTGCCCAGCAGATCCCCGACCTCATCCTGCTAGACATCGTCTTGCCCGATCTGGATGGCTATACCCTCTGTCAGCGGCTGAAAACCAACCCAGCCACCCGCGATATTCCCATCATTTTCCTCAGTTCCCTGGTGGATTCCCTCGATAAGGTGAAGGCGTTTCAGTCGGGTGGAGCCGACTACATTGCCAAGCCCTTTTCGGTGCAGGAAGTCTTGGTGCGGGTGCAAAATCAGATTTATCTCGCCCAGCAGCGGCAGCAACTTCACCAAAAAAACCAGCAGCTCCAGCGCGAGGTGGAGGAGCGTCTTCAGCTCGAAAAAGCACGGCAGACGGCAGAGCTCAATTACCACAGTCTGTTTGAAAACTCGACGGTGGGCATTTTCAAAACTACCGCCCATGGCCAATTTCTGAGTGTTAACCCTTCCATGGCCCGCCTCTATGGCTACGACTCTGCCGATGCCATGATCGCCGCCGTCGAGGACATCAGCCGTCAGATTTATGTGCAACCCAAGCGCCGGGAAGAACTCCTGGTCTACCTCAGCCGCTTCGACAAAATCACCGATGCCGAATCCGAGGTCTTTCGCCAAGACGGCAGCACCTTTTGGGTCAGTGAAGATATCTGGCGCGTGTTTGATACCGAGGGTCAGTTGATCTACTACGAAGGCATTGTCCACGACATTAGCGAACGCCGCCAAATGGAGGACGAACTGCGACAACAGCGGCAACAGGCGGATCGGTTGCTGGTGAATATTCTGCCCTACCGCATTGCCCAGCGGCTCAAGTCGGGGTCGCGCACCATTGCCGAAAGCCTCGACCAAGTCAGCGTTCTGTTTGCCGACCTGGTGGATTTCACGGCAGCCTCCACCGAAATGAGCCCCCGGCAGCTCGTGAAAATGCTCAATGAAGTGTTTTCCATGTTCGACCAACTGGCCGAGTTCTACCGCCTAGAAAAAATCAAAACCATTGGCGACGCCTACATGGTGGCTGGGGGGTTGCCCACCGCCCAAGAGGGCCACGATGTCGCCATTGCCCAATTTGCCCTCGATATCGCTGAAGCCATCCAGCAATTCCCGCGTCCCGATGGCGAAGGCTTCAAAATTCGCATTGGCATTAGCACTGGCCCCGTGGTAGCTGGGGTCATTGGTCGTCGCAAGTTTGCCTACGACCTCTGGGGCGACACCGTGAACATTGCAAGTCGGATGGAGACCACCGGATCTCCCCAGCGTATTCAAGTGACTCCAGAATTCTACGAAAGGCTCAAGGACAAGTTTTTGTTTGAGCCCAGGGGCCATGTGGCCGTTAAGGGGCGGGGCCAAATGATGACCTACTGGTTGATCGGTCGTCGTCCCCCCAGCTAAACCGCTACGCCTCCGTCTGCACCGTAACCGCCGCCTGAAATAAAACCCCGGTTTCTGATTTGCCATACCATCCAGATCGGATGAACGGGGCAAGTAGCCGGGGTTCTAGAAACCTATAAACCGGAAACCTATAAACCGGGGTTTTGGAGGCCGGGAACCTAGGGGCTAGTTGGGTGATCTAGCGGGTGGGGGTTTCGGCTTCGGGCAGGCCAGACCGCTGGAAGGCCGTTTCCAAGGATTCCCGCTGGTCAGTGGCCTGATTCCGCTGCACCCCGGCCATGAATCGAGCCAAGACGGCATCCACCGAGAACGCGCCCGCCCCATTCACCCAGAAAAACAGAAAGGTCGCGGCATACAGGGCCGACAATTCCAGGTAGGGAATACTAAAGCCCGCCACCTTGATGTGGTGATACATGGCCACCCCCATGGTAAAAAACAGCCCCAAGGCCGCCGGACGGGTGAACAGCCCCAGTGCCACCAGGGGAGCCCCAATCAGCTCTGTGAAAGCCGCCAGATAGCTAAGGGTGATGGGGAAGGGGAACCCCAGATAGGCCACGTAGGCTTCGGCGAAGCTTTCAATATTAGTCAGCTTGTCCAAACCATTATGAATCATGACAATTCCAGCCACAATTCTCAGAATTGTCCAGGAAACCTGAAAAGGAACATTGGCGGAAGAATTGGGCTTAAGGGCCAGTCCGCCAAGGGATAGAAGGCGCTGCGGGGCAGTTAGAGTCATTGAGAAAACTTAAGCTCGTCATTAATAATGCTAACGAAGTTTTAAGTTCTGTGATGCCATCTCGACCATGTTTTTGCTTCTGGGAAGAAAAAATATTTCGTTCGCCCTATGCCTCCAATCCCTAGTCCGCGACACCAAGTCAGGCGTCCACCCCGGTCCCCATGGGTTAAAATTGGAGGCTATGATAAAAACATCCACATCATTCAGCGCATTGAGTCACTGTCTTGCCACCTAGCCACCCAACCCATCACAGGTGTCTTTTTAGGGGGGTGCTACCGAGATGGTTCAAGACTGAGCCCCCATCAGGGATTGCATCATCCACGCCAAGCTCAAATTCTAAGCCGATGGAGATCCCTCGTGCCTGAGGCCATTATCCCTAGCCTGCTGGCGGCTAATGAGGTAAAGGCTTTATCCAAGCCCAAACCTGAGGCCATGGGAACCGTGACCGCCTAGCGCCTGAGCCGTGGGGGCTGATCAATACCTGAATTTCGTCTATGAGGATCCCGTGAGTTATGAAAATCGCCCAAGATAGTCCGCGTCGGGCCTACATCAATGTGATGGAACTGCTCGTGGCAGAGGAAGTGGAGCAGCAACTGAAGGATCTGCCCCCCAGAGTCGCTAAATATCTAAAGGTGGTGGAGGTGGAAACCTACGCCCTCAACCGCCTACCCGCTCTCTATGCCTCCAGCGAAAAAGGCTGGCGACACCAGTACGAAAAGGCCAAGCGAGAACTCCGCAACCAAATTAAAAGTGCCGTGCGTCAGGCTATCGCTGCTGTCCAGGTTGATCCTATTCGATCCTCAGAGCCGCTCCAACTGGGTCAGGAGGATGAGACCAGTGGGGTGCTAGATTCCCTGCGCGATATCCTGAGTCAGCCCGATTTAGGCTGGGATGGCGTTGTCAGTCGCCTGCGGGAAGTCATGGGTACGAACCGTTCTGGAGGGGCACCCCAACCATCAGCGTCTAGCCTAGACAGTTCCCACCGCACGCGGTATCGTCCCATCTCCAGTGGCAACTATGCTGGGCCTTCCTCAGCCCCTGGGTTTACGGCTACTGCTCCCACCGCCCCTGTCAACAACACAGATGTCCACGGGCAACACTGGCGTCCCGGCACCTATGGATCTAGCATTTCCTGGCAGCGACGACATAGCCAAGAGTCTGCCCAGAAGCAGGGCCAAAGCGATGCCAAAAATGGTGGCCTAGATTTTGACTGGAACGATTCTCGCTACAGCCAATAGGCGATAGCGAGATATCAGTCATGCTGGCTGCGGGCAATGTTATCCAGAACCCAAAGGCCGCTATAGCAGTTGTGCTCCGGCCAGTAGATCCCTGGGGATCCCCAGTTGTTGTACGCCCTGTCTGAGTTGCTGGGCGGTGGCTGGGTCATAGGTGCCATAGAGGTTGATGGCCCGATTAAAGGAATTCAACGCTTCGGGGAGTTGACCCAGTTTGAATAGTGCCACCCCTAGGTTTTGGTGGGCCTCGGCATAGTTGGGCTGGAGGGCAATGGCCTGACGGTAGGCGGCGATGGCTTCATCCAGATATCCCCTAGCCCGCTGGGCGGTACCCAGGTTGTAGTGGGCAATGGCGAGGGTCGGGTCGGCGGCGATGGCTTGCTCAAACAAAGCAACGGCGGCGAGGAGATCCCCCTGGGCTTTTTTCAAGCTGCCGTAGTTGATCCAAGCGCCCAGTTTCAAAATGGCAGGTACGTCTTCAGCAAGGGCGGCTTCGTAATCGGTGGCGGCGAGGTCGGGCTGATCGGGGTGGCTATCCCCTTGGGCCAGGGCACGGTGATACAAAACTTCGTAGCGAGTGAGGGCATCGAGGCTGTCCAGATTCGCCAGGGCGCGATTTAGCAGGTCAATGGCTTGATCGGGTTTTTCCGATTCTAGATACAGGGCCGCGAGTTTGTTCAGCAGGTAGCCGTCGTTGGGGTGATCGGCCAGATAGGTTTCCATCACCCGCTGGGCCAGGTCAAACTTGCCCTGCTTCACCACCACCGCCGGATCGTAGCCCGTGTGGTGTAGGGCCACCGTGGTTAGCGTGACCACCTGCCAGTGGGTTTCCTGGGCCTGGAGAGCAGTGATACTGTCGTCTACGGTTTCGTGGTAGGGGCGGTGGAACTGAATCCCTGGCAAACGCCGAAATAGGCGGGTAATTAGGGTGTAGGGGGCTTGGGGTGCGCCCAGTTCCAGCCGCAGCAGGTTCACAGCTAGGACGTTTTCTGCCGGAATGTCCCCTAAAGGTTGACCCTGATCCAAGGATTTTAATAGGGTGGCAACTTCCGGCTGGAGGACTTCGTCGGCGTCGATGACCAGCACCCAATCCCCAGTAGCGTGGGTGAGGGAGGCATTGCGGGCGGTGGCGAAGTCATTCACCCAGGGGAAGGAATGCACCTTGGCCCCGTGGGATTGGGCAATGGCAACGGTGTCGTCGGTGGAACCCGTGTCCACGACGATGATTTCGCTCACCACGTCCTTGACGCTGGTCAGGGCTTGGCCTAGGGTCGCGGCTTCGTTTTTGACGATCATGCACAGGCTAATGGCCATCTAGTCGTCCCCCAGAATTTGCTGGGCGCGTTGGATGGCTTGGCGCACTTGGTCGAACCCGGTGCCGCCGTAGCTGTTGCGGGCCGAAACGACTCGCTGGGGGGTGATCGCCTCGTAGATGTCCTCCTCAAAGGCGGGGTGGAGGGATTTCCACTCGTCCATCGTCAAATCGCGCAGGAGCTTGTTGGCGGCGAGGGAGGTCTTCACCACCTGCCCCACGAGGTTGTAGGCTTCCCGGAAGGGGACGCCCTTGGTCGCCAGGTAATCCGCCACATCAGTAGCGTTGGAGAAGTCTTCGTTGACGGCCTGCCGCAGTCGGGGCACCCGGAAGGTGACGCCCTCGGAGAGCAGAATGGTCATGGCCTCTAGGCAACCGCGCACCGTTTGCACCGTGTCGAAGATGGCCTCTTTGTCCTCCTGCAAATCCTTGTTGTAGGCCAGGGGCAGGCCCTTCATCATCACCAGCAGCCCTTGCAGATGGCCGAAGACGCGCCCCGTTTTGCCCCGCACTAGTTCTGGCACGTCGGGGTTTTTCTTTTGGGGCATGATGCTGGATCCGGTGGAGCAGCTATCGTTGAGGCTGACGAAACTAAATTCCTCGGAAGCCCAGAGAATCATCTCTTCGGACAGCCGCGACAGGTGCACCATGATCAGGCTAGCGGCACAGGCAAATTCGATGGCAAAATCCCGGTCGCTGACGCCATCCAAGCTGTTGCCGTAGACCCGCTCAAAACCCAGCAACTCCGCCGAATACTGCCGATCAATGGGAAACGTCGTCCCCGCTAGGGCACCGCAGCCCAGGGGCGAAATGTTCACCCGCTTTTGAATATCCTGAAGCCGTTCCCAGTCTCGCTGGGCCATGTCGAAGTAGGCCAGCAGATGGTGGGCCAAGCTGAGGGGTTGCGCCCGTTGCAGGTGGGTGTAGCCCGGAATCAGGGTCTCCACATGGGCCTCGGCTAGGGAGAGCAGAGTTTGCTGAAACTGGCGCAGTTGGCCCTGAATAGCCGTAATTTCCGCCCGCAGGTACAGGCGCACATCGGTGCCCACCTGGTCATTACGAGACCGGGCGGTGTGGAGTTTTTTGCCGCCGTCGCCAATCAGTTCCGTCAGCCGTCGCTCCACGGCAAAATGCACGTCCTCCGCTTCAATGCCCGGTTGAAACCGACCCTCCCGGTACTCTTGGCGAATGGTTTCTAGGCCGTTGACGATGGCCTCCCCTTCCTCTGGGGTGAGAATGCCCGTCTTCACCAGCATTTTGGCGTGGGCTTCTGACCCGGTGAGGTCGTATTCGATTAGGGCAATATCAAAGCCGATGCTGGCATTAAATCGGGCAATGGAGGGGTGCAGCGCGGTCTCAAAACGCTGGCTCCAGGTTTGGGAAGAGGGGGTTTCCAACGGAACTCCTTTCTGTAATTCAGGTGTCCAATCAGGCGGGAATCGGCTTTGGCGGCGCAGATCAAACCCTTAGTAGGCGGTGAGGCCGCGCACCATGTAGCCTACGGCAATACCAATCAGCAACGCCCACACCTGGCCCGATTCAATGAATGTATTCCAGAGCTTGCCCATATCGCCGAGGATGTCCTGATCAAACTGCTGGGCCAGTACCATAGATTGCGGCATGGCGGAGGACACCGAAACCCCATCAAGGGACGGTGTCGCAAGGGGTAAAAAAGCCTGAACCTGGAGGGCGTCATCCAGGACAATGGGGCGAAGAATCGACTCTAGCCCATGGGCCGAAGGCACATTTGTCAGAAAAAACTGGGAAGAAACGTCCATAGTGCGCATCCAACCGGAACAAGATTCACCAAAACTATACACCAGCCCTTGAAGATGGAGACAGGTGGGTAGGGATTAGGAAATCAGGGAATAGGGAATTAGGGAGCCAGGAATAGGGAATTAGGGAAGCCATGAAAGACAACCCCCAAAACCAAATGAAGCTTTCCCAACTGCGGGTGTTGGTGGCGGTGGCAGATCACAGCAGCTTTAGCGAAGCGGCCCTGTCTCTGGAGATGTCTCAGTCGGCGGTGAGTCATAGTATTGCGGCGTTGGAGGATCATTTAGGGGTGGTGTTGGTGGCACGGGGTCGTCATGGGGCAAGGCTCACCCCGGTGGGAGATCGCATCGTTCACCATGCCCGCATCATGCTCTACCAATCTGAAGCCATTGTGCAGGAGGCCGAGGAAATTAAAGGGTTGAAGGGCGGGCAGGTGCGGGTGGCATCCTTTCGTAGCATTGCTATTCATCTGCTACCCGATGCCATTGCCCAGTTCAACCACCGCTATCCGGGGGTGACCATCAACCTCAGTGAACACGACAACTATCGCCAGGTGGAAAAGGCGTTGCGGGAGGGCAGGGCCGACATTGGCCTAACGGTATTGCCCGCCGCCGAAGATCTGGAGAGCTGGGTCATGTTGGAAAACGAGTATGTCGCCCTAATGCCACCTCGGTTCCAAGCCGCGAGTCAACATCTGACCTGGGCCGATCTCACCCAGCAACCAATGATCATGCCGCCGCTGGATCGGGTCATGATGCGGGATGTCTATGCCCATATTCAGGCCCACGGTCATCATCTGAACGTGATTTCTGAGGTGGAAACCGACACCACCATCGTGAATCTGGTGGCCCAGGGCATGGGAGCCACGATTTTGCCCCGCCTCGCCGCCGAGCCCATCCCCAGTGCCGTGCAGGTCTTTTCGCTACCAGAGCCCCTGTCGCGGGTGATTGGGGCCGCTATTCTCGCCGATGGACTCCATACTCCGGCCATTTACGGATTTCTGGATGTGCTCAAAGCCATGGCTAAGCCCAATCCACAACCCTGAAGTTTTCCTAAGCGTGGGTTGCCCCCAGGGGCTTTGCCCGTAAGTTGGAAAGATAGATCAAAATCCGGGTCTAAGCCCAATTGGGCTATCCGCCGAATTCGCCTGAATTGGGACAGCGCCATCTCGGTGAGAGCAAGCTTTCGTTTCCCCCTTGGGAGGGATGGGTTGGATATGGATCAGGTCATACAGGGATTTTTTGTACTGTTGGTACAGATGCTTCATTGGATTCGCCCCTTTTTGGTGCCGCTGTGTTTTGTGGTGGCCTGGGGGCTGGTGGGCATAACCGTGTGGCAACTGATCGCCGTGACCCGCGATGGGATGCAGCGGGCCAAGCGAATGCACCAAATTCCCTGCGCCGACTGTCGGTATTTCACCAATAGCCCCTTTCTGAAGTGTCCCCTCCATCCCCAAACCGCCCTCTCCGAAGCGGCCATCGACTGCGGCGACTACGAAACCAACGATCCCATGGCCCAGGGGATGGCCCCGCCCCCTTCCGACTAGCAAAGGCGACGTTATGACCCAGTTTCCAACCACCATCGTGGCGGAGATTCAACACTACCGTCAGGCACTGGCCAAACTGCTGATCTACGGCGATAGTTTGCAAGATCGGGTGGGTCAAGCCTTTGTGGAATTGTTGGAGGCGGTGGCTAGCCAATCCACCATCGAAAGCCTAGGATCCTATGGCCGCTGGTTCCAAGCCTTAGCCACCGCCCAAGAAACCTGGTCGAGCTATCTCCAACGGAGCATTGCCTACGCCGACAATCCCTTCACCCAGCAGGTGCAGCACCGGGGGTTAGGGGAACTTCCTGCGGCCCTAGTCCAAGCGGCCTGCCACGATCTGGCCCTACTGCAAGATCTCAGCGCCCTCACCAGCCCCCAGGTGGCCGAGTGGGTACAGGTGGTGAGTGGCCTAGACCAGCCTCCGGTGGCCTGGGAGATGGATCCCGCTCCGCTGCCCTTCACCTTTGCCTCCCTCCAGCCCTGGCCTGACCAGATCGACGCCCTAGCCACCCACTACCAGCAGCAAGGGGTGGGTAGATTGGCCCAGTATCACGTCTTTACCTGGCAGGGGAATGCCCTCCAGGGCGTTGCCCATCCCGACCCTGTGTGCCTAGAGTCCCTCACCGCCTACGACCATCCCCGTCAACAACTACAGCAAAATACCCTGGCCCTGCTGCGGGGCTATCCCGCCTTAAATGTGTTGCTCTACGGTAGCCGGGGGTCGGGTAAATCCTCCTTGGTCAAAGCGTTGGTCAATCAGTATGGGGCGCAGGGATTGCGGCTGGTGGAGGTGCCCAAACCCGCCCTACAAGCCCTACCGCAGATTGTGGATCGGCTGCGTAGCGCCCCCCAAAAGTTCATTATTTTTGTGGATGATCTGTCCTTTGAGGAGGACGACGATGCCTTTAAGGCGCTGAAGGTGGTGCTAGAGGGCAGCGTGACCGCTCGACCTCAGAATGTGGTGGTCTATGCTACCTCCAACCGCCGCCATTTGGTGCGCGAATACTTCAGCGACCGCCCCCGCCCCAGCGACCAAGACGAAGTCCAGTCCTGGGATACGGTGCAGGAAAAGCTTTCCTTTAGTGATCGCTTTGGCCTCACCCTCACTTTCGAGCCTGCCGACCAACCCACCTACCTCGCCATTGTTCAACACTTGGCCAAACAGGCAGGAGTGTCCCTCGACGAGGCCGACCTCCAGGCGAGGGCACTCCAGTGGGCCACCCGCCACAATGGCCGATCTGGGCGCACCGCCCGACAATTTATCGACTGGATCACCGCCGAACTAGCTGATGGAAGACCCTGACCCTGCGATGGAAGCCCCTGGGATCGCCCTCAGATCGGGAGGCCAGGGAAACCTTCGCGTCGCAAAAGGTCACGAAATAGTGAAAGATTCTGAAAGTTGGAGTACACTTCAGCAAATTAACGCCCATCAGACCCGGTCTGGCTAACCCACAGAGTGAGGCTTGACCCTTGCATCCATGGCCACCTATGGCTTCTAGCTGTTCCTAGCTTCTGCCCATGGCCTTCCTAACATGACGAGCCCCTAAAGACCTATCAACTCTCTCAGCCCGTCTAACCGGGCCTCAACCGCTGAGTTGGGACGCCACCCCAGGACAACACCCATGAGCCCAGAAACATCCCTCAAGACCGCCACCCTGCCCCCCGCAGCGCCCGCCCCAGATCCCGCTGTTGGGGATACCGTTGAGGTTGCTACGGAGGTTGCCACGATGGATCCGGCAAAGGTGGTCAGCACCTACGCCGATACCCTGATGGCGGGCCTCTTTGGCGATCTAGATCGGCTACTGGATGGAGACGAATCGGCCCTCTTGGCGGTGGAAGACGAGCTGAAACACCCACCCCAGCCCGTCGAGGTGGCCGACAGACAACCCCCAGCGGATCAAGGGTTAGAACTCTGTCAGGAAGCGGCCCTCACGGCTCCAACGACGACCCTAGCGCCCTTGGTCGCAGTTGCAGAACCGCCCATCCCGGCCCCGCCCGCCAAAACCGCCCTCGGCAAACTGTTTGATCGGCTGCTGCTAGCCTGTACAGCGCTTTCTCTGGCTGGGGTGGTGGCCTTCTTGTGGATCGGGCAACGGCCCCAGGCCACCCCCTCCAGCGAGGTAGTCCCAGACGGCACCGCCGCCCAAAGCGATGCCGAATTCCTGGCCTACCTCCAGCGATCCTTAGACGCCATTGAAACGCAAGTCGCCCAGGCCCAAGACAACGCTACCCCGCCCCTGGATGCTCTACCCACCCCGGCCCTGCTCCCCCCCGGTGGGTTTCCCTCCCAGCGGGCCGACCTAGACGGCCTAGGCCGCATTAATGTGATTGAGCGGGTCTATATTCCCTACCAAGCCACGCCTCCGACCCTGCCCTCCACTCCCCCCGTGGCCGCCGTTCCCCCGGTCACCCCCGGCGCACTGCCCGCCGCCCCGCCCATCACCCCACCACCTACCGCCAGAACGACCACCCCGCCCCAGCCCTCGGCCCCAGTGGTGAACCATGTGCTAGTTGGGGTGCTAGAACTGGGGGATCGATCTGCGGCTTTGTTTGAAATTAACGGCGTGTCCCAGCGGGTCTACATCGGCGAACGCATCGGCAATGCAGGCTGGAGCTTGGTGGCGGTCGCCAACCAGGAAGCCGTGATTCGTCGTAATGGGGAAGTGCGATCCATCTACATCGGCCAACAGTTTTAGGGCGAGAAGAGCGACTATCCTAAAAACAGCCGTTGCCGCAGGAGTTGTCGTTGTGGGCCTATTTGAAGACCTCAGCAAGTTTCTGGAAACCCGTCTGGATGAGTTCTTGCGGGCCAACCCCCACCTAGAACTGATGGGATTGGAAGACCAGCTTCGGGGCCAAGAGCAGGATGCCATTCGTCTTCTAGGCGATCTGAAACGGCGCGAACAACAGCTTAAGGATCACATTCTGGCAACGGCCCAAGAGATTCAAAAATGGCATGGGCGATTGACCAAAGCCAAGGCGGCTAACCGTCCTGACCTGGTGGCCATGGCGGAGGAACGGGAGGCCAATCTATTGCGGCAGGGCAACCAATACTGGGGCCAGATGCAGGGGGTGACCACCCAAATCGATCAGACCCGCATCCTTCAGCAGCAAATCCATGACCGCCGCCGAGAACTGAAGGCCAAAATGGCCCAGCTTGAGGCTGAACGTGCTGCCCAACGCGCCGCTGAACGATCCGCCCAAAACACGAGCCATTGGGAAACGGGCTGGTATCAACCGCCAATGCCGGGGACAGGCCGAGCCAGCGCGGATCCGGTGGAGGATCGCTTTCAGCGCTGGGAAGCGGAGCAGGAACTCGAAGACCTCAAGCGACAGATGGGGCGCTAGGGGAAGGATTTGGAGGCATCGGACACGCAGGTTAGGCGCGATCCCCTCGGAGATTTACCCTGGCTTGGGGGCGGAGGGACATAGATCCGCTAGGGAGCAGTCGGCACAGTTGGGGTTGCGGGCCATGCAAACGGCTCGTCCGTGGTAGACCAGGCGAATTGACCAGTTTTCCCAGTCGGGCTGGGGCAGCAGTTTCATCAAATCCTGCTCGATTTTGATCGGGTCGCTGTGTTTAGTGAGGCCGAGGCGGTTGGTAAGGCGCTTAACGTGGGTATCCACCGTCACCCCGGCATTGATGCCAAAGCCGTGGGCCAGCACCACGTTAGCGGTTTTGCGGGCCACCCCCGCCAGGGTGAGTAGGTCTTCCATGGTGGCAGGCACCTCACCGTTGTACTCGGTGACGATGCGTTGGCAAGCCGCTCGGATGTTTTTGGCCTTATTGCGATAGAACCCGGTGGATTTGATCAGGCTTTCCAGGTCGGCCAGATCCGCCTCGGCAAAGGCGTGGACATCGGGATAGGCGACAAACAGGGCCGGGGTCACCTTGTTCACCCGTTCATCGGTGCATTGGGCCGACAAAATGGTGGCCACCATCAGTTGCAGGGTGGTCTCAAAGTCGAGGGAGCAGGGCGCTTCGGGGTAAAGTTCCTTGAGGCGGCGCAGAATTTCTAGGGCGCGTTGCTTTTTTGGGGGGCGACGGGGGGCACTCACGGGTTACTGACGCAGATTTTGGAAAATCTCAAGCTGGGTGGTATCGCGCACAATCAAAAACACGCCTAAGCCTAGCAGCAACACGAGGCCCGTCTGCATGACATTTTCCTGGAGACGGTCGGGCAGGGGCTTACCGCGCAGGGCTTCTACCAGTAAAAAGGCCAGTTGGCCCCCGTCCAGGGCGGGCAGGGGCAGGATGTTGATAATCGCCAGGTTGATGCTGATGATGGCGGTGAAGGGGAATAGCATGGCCAAGCTGGATTCCGCCAATCCGGCTCCCTGCTCGACAATTTTGACCGGGCCAGCCACTTGGTTAGCCATTTCACCAAAGTTAGTCACCAGCATGACAAAGCCGTTCACCGTGCGCACCAGCATCTCTTGGAACTGCTTGGCGGCGAGGGTAAACACTTCAATCGGGCCAGTGGGGCGACGGTAGCCAAAGTCGCCATTGGGCTGAAGCTGTACCCCAATCACCGCATTCCCATCGGGGCCGGGGGTGGGGATGACGGTGACCTCCAGTTCTCGACTGCCTCGCTGCACCGTGAGATCCACGGGTAGGTTAGGGCTGTCTTTAATCAACTGGATAAAGGTGGGAATGGTGCTCTCGCTACCGTCGAGGGGTTCACCATTGGCGGCAATCACAATGTCTCCAGGGCGAATTCCAGCCTGGGCGGCGGGGGAACTGTCGGAGACCACCTGAGGGATGACAATGCCCGGTTGGGGGTCAAAGGTTTCGGGGATGCCCACGGTGGTGAACTGGGCCACAAACACCAGGTAGGCAAACACCAGGTTGGCAATCACCCCGGCACTGATCACAATGGCCCGGTCGAGGATGGGCCGATTGCGCAACAAATCAGGGTCGTTGGGGGGAATCTCGCTGTCGGGGTCGTCATCGGGGAAGCCCACAAAGCCCCCTAGGGGAATGGCCCGCAGGGAATATTCGGTTTGGGCACCCTGATACTTCCAGAGGATGGGGCCAAAGCCAATGGCAAAACGATTCACATGGATGCCCTGGAGCCGAGCCGCCAGGAAATGACCCGCTTCGTGAACGGCAACCAGGAGGGCAATGACGGCAATGGCAGCGAAAACGGACATAGGCGACCCGGTGCGTGACAACAAGACAACAGTTTTCCTATTCTAGCGCCCACCCAGCCGCTCCATAGGGCTGGAGCCATGGCCTAGGCACCCCTGAAGGAGGCCAAGCCTAGGGATGAGCCTTGAGTTTAGCGGCGGTACGCAGAATTTGTCCGGCCAACATCGCCGCCCCAAAGCCGTTATCGATGTTGACCACACCAATCCCCACGGCGCAGGAATTGAGCATGGTCAGCAGGGCAGATAGCCCCTGGAAGCTGGCCCCATAGCCAATGCTGGTGGGCACCGCCACAATGGGGCAATCGGCCAAACCCGCCACCACACTGGGCAAGGCACCCTCCATCCCGGCCACCACAATCAACACATCCATCTCCCGAATCAAGTGCTGGTGACGCAAAAGGCGATGCAGCCCTGCCACCCCCACATCCCACAGGCGCACCACCCGAAACCCCGACAACTCTGCCGTAATGGCCGCTTCTTCGGCCACGGGCAAATCAGCCGTACCAGCGGTGAGAATCCCTAGGGTGCCCGGTCGATGGGGAGCCAGGTTGAGGGGGACAAGGGCGCAGATGCGGGCCACCTCGTAGTACAGCGCTTCGGGCAATTGCTGCCGAATCTGGCCATAGACCTCGGAATCAATGCGAGTGGCCATCACGACGGGGTTACGGGCCTGCAAGCTTCGCATAATTTGCACGATTTGATCCACGGTTTTCCCTGGCCCCCAAATCACCTCCGGGAATCCCGTGCGCAGGGTACGGTGATGATCCACCTTGGCAAAGTCCTCAATGGGCTCAAACTCAAGGTATTTCAACTGGTCTAGGGCGGCATCGGGGCTGATCTGCCCCTGGGCAACGGCAGACAGCAGGGCACGTAGGGCTTCGGGCTGGGTCACGGCGGTGGAAGAAAAAACATCTTCTGGCTATTGTCCCAGATGGCGATTGTCACGGGGTTGACATAGAAAGAACACGCTGCCGTCACACCCGCCCCCTAAGGTAGAACTTAATCGTTCACTCCTCAACACCGAGCGTCAGAGCTATCTCTGGCGCTTTTTTATTGGACGAGTTGATTTACCATGGGCTAGAGATTGATGGGCGCAACCTGAGCGAGGACACCCCCCATGCTGACTTGGGCGCTGAAGGAATGGGATGCGGCAGTGACGGCCTTGCTCAAGGGCCAGACCATTCTGCTGCTGCGGAAGGGCGGTATTCGAGAACAACAGGGGCAATTTTCGGTGGTGACCCGCCAGGGCTTGCTGCTGCCCACCTTCGAGCATCAAAAACCAGAGCTGATTAAGCCAGAATTTCAAGCCTTGGTGCAGCCCGCCCCGATGGCAGAAAATTCCGAAGCCGTCCGTTTCTCCGGCTGGGCCGAAATCACCCACGGCTTCACCCTGCCCTCCACAGAAGCCGCCCTAGCTTTGGTGCCCGACCTGATTTGGACGAGCCAGTTTGTGCAGGAGCGCCTCCAGTGGCAGTCGGATCGCCCCCTCTATGGCCTGTTGCTGCGGGCCTATCGGTTTAACGTCCCCATTTCCCTCCCGTGGCACAGCGGCTATCGGGGCTGTCGATCCTGGGTGCAACTGGGGCAAAGCGTCGCCGTGGAGAACAGCGCCCCGGCCTTGGCGAAGGCAGACTATCAGCATCGGGTGACGCGGATTTTGGCAGATTTGCCGGAGGGTGCCGCGTTGCTGTAGCCGAAACGCCGGGTCGGTTCAGGCCAAGCGGGCGTTGGTGGTCGTGTTAGGGATTGAGCTTAGGAATCTAGCTGGAAATCACGACCTTTGCCCTGGCGCAGGGTTGGGTAGTAGCTGGCGACGAGGGCGATGGCCATCCACCAGAGGGTACTAATTTGGGGGCGATACATCACCGTATCGGCAATGCCCTGGCCCAAAATACCGACGATGGAAGCCATGGCCCCCATCAGCCAATAGCCCTGGATAGACTGGATTTCCCGTAGTTTTTGGAGCTGTACCCAGCCCTGCTGAAAGACCATCATCAGCATCCACAAAAAGGCGGCAAGACCGATAATGCCCCCCTCCACCAGCACCTCCAAAAAGACCGAATAGGCACTGAGGGCGGTGTAGCGGGGCCGCTGATAGATGGGATAGACGGCATTGAAGGCGTCGTTGCCGGGGCCAATGCCGAGGATGGGGCGGTCTCGAATCATCTCTAGCACAGCGGCCCAAACGTTGATGCGGAAGTTGTTGCTGCTGTCGGCCCGTCCCACAAACATACTCAACACCCGCACCCGCAGGGCATCCACGGAAATCACCGCGAGCACCACAAAGGCCGCTGATCCCCCTAGCAGCAGCGGCATGGCCCAGCGTCGCCAAAAGGGTGTAAACCAGAGGCTCCAGTACTGTACGGTGAGGGCCAACAGCACGAAGCCCCCCAGCAAGAAACCAATCCAGCCCCCTCGGCTGAGGGTGAGCACCAGGCAGAGGGTGTTAATCACCGCCGTGAGGGCGGCTAACCCCTTCGGCACCCAGCGCGGCCAAGCCAAGACCGCCATCACCGAAAACATGACGGCGGGAATCAGGTAGCCCGCCAGCAGGTTAGGGTTGCCCAAAAAGCTGTAGACCCTTGTGGTATTGGCCAGTTCGGAGGTGGCATCGACCCAGGTGGCTAGGGCGGTGGCCCCAAAAAAGTACTGCCGCAGGCCGTAGATCGCCACGGGCAGCGTTGTGAACAGATAGGCGGAGATCAGCAGCGTTCTGGCCCTGGGCTGGCGACTCACCCGCGCAATGAGCAGAAAGAGCAAAATATTCAAGGTGAGTTTGATCAGGCCACTGACCGCCGCCCCCCGCACCGGAGAGAGCGCCGTGGCCAGCGCCATCACCCCCCAAAACACCGCCACCGTAACATGGACGGGGGTCATCCCCACCCCGGCCTCATCGGTGAGGGTAAGCAAGACCCAGAAGGCTGCGATGGCCAACAACAACACCCCAATCAGGGTCGTCGAAACGTAGGGAGCCAAAATGTAGAGGGTTGCTACCAGGGCCAGCCCAATCCAGTCGCCCCAGGGCAGCAGCCAACTTCCCTGCCGCCACTGCCGCAGCGGGGCCAGGAGGCGATGGAGGAGGCTCACCTGTCGCCACTGGTCGAAGGCAAAGGTGGAAAGGGTTAACTGCTGCCAAAAGGACATCAACATAGATCAACCAGTAGGGTCGTAAATAAAATCCTCCCCATCATGCCAAGGTTTGGGCAGCACTGACTGGTGAAATCTGTTCTAGGGGGATGGGCTACCGGAAAATGCACACCGTTCCGGCCCAGAAATCAGTGATTTCGGCGGCGGGGGTGGGGTCAGACAGCAGCCCCGCCAGTTGGCCAGCGGTGAACTCGGTGCCGATGGTGCTCTCAACCACGGTGACGGTATAGGCCGCTTCCAAATCCTCCCGGCTGGATCCCACACCGATACCTGCCAGGGTGGTGAACTGATCGCTACCGACCTCAGGCCGCACCGACCAACCCACAAATTCTTCCCCGTCGGCATTCAGCACCAGGCCCTCGGCCCATAGGGCACTCACAAAGGGATCGCCGGGGCATTCGGCGTTAGTGCTGATTTCCAGGGGACGACCCAAATGGCGAATCACCGCCGCTTGCACGGTCTCCATCTCCATGCCAAAGGGCAGTAACGTCGTCGATCCGCTGTCTGGCTCCACCAAAAATAAACCTTCCCCGGTCAGCGCTAGGGCAGTATCGGTGGACGTGGAGGCGTCTGGCGGCGGGGTGGAGCTGGGCTGGGTGCAAGCGGCAAGGGAGAGGGCAAGGCTCGCCGCAAGGATGGGGCGCAGGGGCAAAGGGATAGAAGCCATGGTGAGATCCAAGATCCTAGGAAAATGAAGGGCCAACGTCGCTGAGATGACCCTAGCCGTTAGGCTCTTCAACACCGCGTTCTCGGTTCATTTCGGACAAAGGCCCTGGATCCCACCGCTAGGCTGGGCTGACCAACGGGCCAAAACCTAGATTTACCAGAGTGGGCGGGGTTCTGGGGTGGGGGTGGGGGTCAGGAGACCTGACCCCTACGTGGCCCCAATAGGCGGTGGGGGCGTGGCTATCGTGTCTTGGCTGAGGGGGGCTAGAGGATGCCGTCCTTTTGGGCCATGTAGGTCATCAGGTCGATGACCCGCATGGAGTAGCCCCACTCGTTGTCGTACCAGGCCACCACTTTGAAGAAGTTGCTGTTGAGGCCAATGCCTGCCCCGGCATCAAAGGTGCTGGAGTGGCCATCGGTGATGAAGTCCGAGGACACCACATCGTCTTCAGTGTAGCCCAGAATACCCTTCATCGGGCCTTCGGCGGCGGCCTTCATGGCAGCGCAGATGTCCTCGTAGGAGGTGGCTTTCTCGGTCTTAAAGGTGAGATCGACCACCGACACGTTGGGGGTGGGCACCCGGAAGGCCATCCCGGTCAGCTTGCCCTTCAGTTCCGGCAGCACCAGGGTGACGGCCTTGGCGGCTCCGGTGGAGGAGGGGATGATGTTTTGCCCTGCCCCCCGACCACCCCGGAAGTCCTTCTTGGAGGGGCCATCGACGGTGGGTTGGGTGGCGGTGACGGAGTGAACGGTGGTCATCAGCCCTTCGCTGAGGCCGAAGTTATCGTTAATCACCTTGGTAATCGGAGCCAGACAGTTGGTGGTGCAACTGGCGTTAGAGACAATGGTGTCCTTGGCGGGGTCGTAGGTTTCGTGGTTGACGCCGACGACCATGGTGTGAACCTTGTCGGGATCCTTGGTGGGAGCTGAGAGCACTACCCGCTTGGCCCCGGCCTGAACGTGCTGGGAAGCGGTGTCGAAGGTGGTGAACAGCCCCGTGGATTCCACCACATAGTCTGCGCCGAGGGTGCCCCAGGGCAGTTCCGTCGGGTTCCGCATCGCCATACAGGGGATTTTCTTGCCGTTGACGATGATGCCGTCTTCCACCGCCTCCACGGTGCCGTCAAAGCGGCCATGGGTGGAGTCGTACTTGAGTAGGTAGGCCAGATTTTCCGGCGGCACTAGGTCGTTAATACCGACAAATTCGATGTTGGGGTTGGCGATGCCACCCCGAAACACCAGACGGCCAATGCGGCCAAAACCGTTAATACCAACTTTTAAGGTTGCCATGCTGGATTTTTCCTCGCGTAGATGGGTCTCAACCGAGATAGAACACGGAGATGCCCAGGTGCTATTCACGGATAGCCCCTGCCAACAGTGCGCCTATCCTCCGACGCCCTAGCAAACCAGATCACGATAAACCTGGGGTTAAGGTCTGCCCCCAGGAGGATCGTCATCCCATCCCCTAGGCGTTTATCCGTAGATCCGGTTAGTGGTCGTCGGTGGGTTGAGTGACCCTGAATGCTGCCCTGTACCGCTGGCGTCAGGGGGAGGACATCATTCTGGTCTCTTACTATGTAAAGGGCAAATCGCCAAAGGGAGGCAGATCTACGCTTTTCTTTCAGACTTAGCACTCTGCCTGCAAGAATCGATCCCACACGTCGTCATCACGGGGCCAGAACACTGCGCTGACCCACGCAACAGGGTAAAATCTGACCTTGGTTGAGCAACTTGAGAGGATAGACCCCTGAAAACCCGCGTAATTATCGTCCGTCACGGGCAAAGCACCTATAACCAGCTCAAGCGCATCCAAGGTCACTGCGACGAATCGGCCCTGACACCCAAGGGAGAGGCCCAGGCGCTCCAGGTGGGCCAAGCCCTAGGGGAGATTCCCTTCGACGCGGTGTGGTCTAGCCCTCTCCAGCGGGCCAGAAAAACCGCTGAAATCATCACCGCCGAGTTGCAAAAGAGCTTGCCCAACCTGGCGGATCCTCAAACCACCGACGACCTGAAGGAAATTAGCCTGCCCCTGTGGGAGGGGATGCCCTTCACTGAAGCCGAGGCCCAGTTTCCGGAAACCTTTTCTCAGTGGCGCAATGATCCGGCTAATTTTGTCATGGCCATTCCCACGGCAGAGGGCGGCACCGAGGACTTCTATCCAGTACGCAGTCTCTACCAGCAGGCGGCTCGGTTTTGGCAAACCCTGCTGGCCCATCACGAAGGACAGACTATCCTGGTTGTCGCCCACAGCGCCATCAATCGCGCCTTGGTGAGCACCGCCATCGGCCTAGGGCCAGACCACTTCAACCAGCTCAGCCAAGCCAACTGCAACATCAGTGTGCTCAACTTTGAGGGCGGCTGGAACGGCCCGGTGCAGGTGGAGGCCATGAACCTGACCAGCCACATGGGCAGTCCTTTGCCGGAGATGCGCAAGGGCTACCGGGGGCCAAGGATGCTGCTGGTGCGCCACGGCGAAACCGAGTGGAATCGGCAGGGGCAGTTTCAGGGCCAAATTGATGTGCCCCTTAACGACAATGGCCGCGCCCAGGCCCAAAAGGCAGCGGAATTCCTCAAGTCTGTCCAAATCGACGCCGCCTACACCAGTTTCATGGCCCGCCCCAAGGAAACCGCCGAGATCATCCTGCAACATCACCCCGGCTTGGCACTGCACAGCGTCACCGACCTGCAAGAAATTAGCCACGGCGAATGGGAAGGGCTGTACGAAGCCGACATCGAGAAAAACTACCCCGGCATGTTGCACCAGTGGCAAACTGCCCCCGAAACCGTGCAAATGCCAGGGGGTGAAAACCTCCAGCAGGTG
Source organism: Phormidium sp. FACHB-1136 (assembly GCF_014697375.1). GTDB lineage: Bacteria > Cyanobacteriota > Cyanobacteriia > Phormidesmidales > Phormidesmidaceae > Nodosilinea. The sequence goes on along the minus strand of NZ_JACJRS010000005.1, from coordinate 11,550 downwards.
TGGCATCGGGCGATTTTGGCCTGGAAGCAAATTGTGGCGGCCCACAGCGGCGGCGACGAGGTGCAGACCGTCCTGGTGGTGGCCCACGATGCGGTTAACAAAGCCCTACTCTGTCACCTGGTCGGCCTTGGCCCAGAGTCTTTCTGGCGGTTTAAGCAGGGCAACGGTGCGGTGAGTGTGATCGACTACCCCAACGGCATCGACAGCCCCCCGGTGATCAACGCCGCCAACATCACCATTCACCTGTCGGGTAGCGTGCTAGATAAAACGGCAGCGGGGGCCTTGTAACCGTGACCACCGAGGCAGATCAGCAGCCGATGTCCGGGAGGCCAACTCCCCTAGACCAGCCACCCCCAGTCCCAATCCAGCTAATCCAACAGGTGCGGGTGTTGGATGCCGTCACCCCAATGGATCAAGTCAACGACGTGCTGGTGCAGGGGGGGCAGATCCAGGCCATCGCCAACCCCATCACCGACTGGCCCGCCGAGGCCGAGGTGATTTCGGGCCAGAGTAAGGTGCTGATTCCGGGCCTGGTGGATCTCTACAGCCACTCTGGAGAACCAGGCCACGAAGACCGCGAAACCCTGGCCTCTCTGCTGCGGGCCGGACGGGCAGGGGGCTTTACCCGTGTGGGCATTCTCCCCACCACGGAGCCCGCTGTGGACAATCCGGCCATGGTGGAGAAGTTGCTGAGCCAACGCCAAGCCCTCGCCGCCGCTGAGCCGAACCTGCCCCACCTGTATCCTTGGGGTGCCCTCACCCAAGCGGCCCAGGGCCAGCAAATGGCGGAACTAGCGGAACTGGCCCAATCCCCCATCGTGGGTTTTGCCGATGGCCGTCCCCTGCAAAATCCGCTTTTGACCCAGCGGTTGCTGGAATACCTCAAACCCCTCAACCATCCCGTGGCCCTGTGGCCCTGCGATACTACCCTGCGTGGCAACGGCGTGGCCCGATCCGGCCCCTCCGCGCTGATCTACGGCTTTGTGGACGACCCCGCTCTCTCGGAAACCGCTGCCCTCGCCGCCCTGCTGGAAATCGTTGCTGCCGTGGGCACCCCCGTCCATATCATGCGCCTGTCCACCGCACGGGGGGTCGAATTGGTGCGGCGGGCCAAGGCTGAAGGACTGCCCATCACCGCCAGCGTCTCTTGGATGCACCTCATCGTTAACAGCCGCAACCTGGATAGCTACGACCCCAACCTGCGCCTCGCGCCACCCCTGGGCAACCCGGAGGATCAGGTCGCCCTGATGACCGGGGTGAAAAACGGCACCATCGATGCCATTGCCATCGACCACCGACCCCACACCTACGAAGACAAAACCGTGGGCTTTCCGGCGGCACCACCGGGGGCCATCGGCCTAGACCTAGCCTGGAGCGTGTTGTGGGATGCCTTTGTTGCGACGGGACTGTGGGAACCCCTCACCCTGGTGCAAGCCCTCAGCACCAACCCCGCCCGTATTTGGGGCCAAACGCCCCCCACCCTGCACCCCCAGCAGCCCGCCGAAATGCTGCTGTTCGACCCTGCCCAATCCTGGACAGTGACGCCCCAAAGCCTAGAATCCCTTTCCCACAACACCCCCTGGCTGGGGCAAACCCTCAAAGGGCAGGTGCTGCGTACCTGGGTTTAGCCCCTAGGAGGATTTTCGGTGCAATTGTGCCACGACCAAACCAGAGATGCTAAGATAGTTCAGCCTAAGGGCATGTAGCTCAGTGGATAGAGCACTAGATTCCGGTTCTAGGTGTCGCAGGTTCGAATCCTGCCATGCTCGTTAATAATGCCGTTACAAGGGGCTAAATCTGCTTGTAGGTTTGGGGATATCTACCTAACGAGAAGGGGTTAGGGGAAAGCTAGTCTGTTGTGATAATGCCCTCTTCGGGGTTGACTAAGCGCCAGAGTTTTTGTTTGATTTGCATATCAAAGACCTCCCACTTGAGGCGGTTGTATTCGGAATTTTCGTAGAAGCCGGAGAGAAACCCGACGGGAATTTCAAAGCCACCCGCCCTGGATCGGCCCCCGCCAAAGAAGCGGCCTGCGCCGTCTTGGCCAAAGGCTTCTTTAATAAATTCATCGGGGTCTAGGGTAATTTTGCTGGTGCGGAGGGATCCGATCACGACCTCGCGTTCTTCGTCTTCGTCGTGGACGATGCCATAGACGACGGCGGTGTGGATGTTTTCTTCGGTGACGAGGAAGTCGGCGGCTTGGGGAATGGCATCGCGGTCTTCGTAGCGCAGGTAGCCTACCCCGGCAATGGAGACATTGTTTTGTACCTTACGGTTGCGCAGGGATCGCTCAATAACGTCCATCACCCGCTTGGAACGAGAGGCCTGTAGGATGGCATTGAGCAGTTGGCCATCGTAGAACTGGCTGAGGTAGGCGGCGGCCAAAAAATCATCGGCGGCGGCGTTCATCAGTTGGTTCGTGTCGGCCCGGAGGCCATGCATGAGGGCGGTGGCACATTTGGTGTGTTTGGTGTTGCTGCGATCTAGGCGCAGGAGCCCTTGCTGCAAGTATTGGGTGAGCATCGTGGCCGTAGCGCGAATGTGGGGCCGCAGGTCGATGCACTCGGCGTCTAGGTTATCTTGGGGGGCGTGGTGGTCAATCACCAGCACTAGGGGCACTCCGGCCTTGCGAACGGGGTGATAGAGCTGGCTGGTGGTGCCTTGGTTATCGACTAACACGACCCCTTGATAGTGATCGAGGTTGGGGCCATCGTTGTTGGCCAAAATCCAGCGACGGGCGGGCAACCCCGTGAGCTTGACGAGGGCAATATTTTCTTGATGGCTGAGGGTGCCGCCATAGAAAATATCGCACTCAATGGTGTAGGTAGCAGCAATTAGCTTGTAGGCCCAGGCCGAAGACAGGGCATCGGGGTCTGGGAAGTCTTGCAGGAGGATGATCTGCCGTTCGCCCCGGTGGGCTTCTAGTAAGGTGCGTACCGCCGACACCGGACAGTCCGACGACTCATCCACGCCCGCCCCCGTCGCCGCTTCCGAACCATTGGACAACTCCAGGGACGTTACTTGGTTGGGGCTGGAATCTAGGGTCATGGTTGCCATAGGACTTGCCGAAACAAGGGGGGAGGATAAGGGGAGAATTTGGGTATGGGCAGAACGCAGGCGGGGGCTATGGCATGGGGGTCTAGGGTTTCCATGGCATTGATGATCCTAGGATCATTATGACAACATTCTTAGGGCCAAGCCGGGGCGATGGCGGTATTTCTTTGCTTCCCGTCCCAAACCGCTCCAAACAAACTGGGGGAATCGGGAAACCACTCGCTACAATGGGCTCTGTCCTGCCATGATCACGCTGTCATGAAATCCTTACTTGTTGCCCTAGTAACCTGTTTGGCCTTGATAGGGTTGCCCGGTGCGGCCTGGGCGCACCAAGTCGAAACCTTCTATACCCTGGGGAGCCAGATCGAGTTTCAGTCGGTTTTGGGCGAGGGCGAACCCTTCGCTGGGGCCACGGTCACCATCTATGCCCCCAACCAGCCTGACCGCCCCTGGCGCACCCTCACCACGGACGCCAATGGCCGCTTTGCTTTCCTGCCCGATGAATCCATTCCTGGCGACTGGGAAATTGCCATTGAGTCTGAGGACGTGAGCCATGCCGACTACTGGACAGTGCCCGTGGGCGATACGGGCATCATCTACGACGGCATTAGCCTAGACGACAGCTTGGATCGTCACTACGTCACCGCTGCGGCCACCCTGGTGCCGTGGCTAATGGCCCTCGTCAGCGGCCTGGGCTGGGCCTGGTGGAAACAACGCCGTTAGCAGCCCAATCATCCCGAGCTCAGCAGATCGGCGGGGCAAACGCAATCGTGTGAAAAGCGATCCCTCGTCCCTGAACTCTAACAGCGGCGGGGTAATCCGCTGAAGCGCACCCATTAAACCTCCCCAATTGGCCAGTGAGTTTACCCGCTGAGAATTGGGGAGCAAGATCTGCATGGTCGATTCTGCATCGCCGTGGGGCATCCCCTGGGATTAGCGCAACACGCTAAGATAAAAAGCTGCATCCGATTGCGCTCCCAGCCTTTTATCCCGTTCCCCTACCCAGTGCCAAGACCCATGTCGAGTTCCACCCGTCAATACCACATCACCACCTTCGGCTGCCAGATGAACAAGGCCGACTCGGAGCGCATGGCGGGCATTCTGGATGACATGGGTATGGTGTGGACGGACGACCCCTACCAGGCGGATGTGGTGCTGTACAACACCTGCACCATCCGCGACAACGCCGAGCAAAAGGTCTATTCCTATCTGGGGCGGCAGGCCAAGCGCAAGCAGGAAAAACCCGATTTAACCCTAATTGTGGCGGGTTGTGTGGCTCAGCAGGAGGGGGAATCCCTTTTGCGGCGGGTGCCGGAACTGGATTTAATTATGGGGCCGCAGCACGCCAACCGTCTGCAAGATTTGCTGGAACAGGTGATGGACGGCAGTCAGGTGGTCGCCACCGAGGCCATCGACATTATGGAGGACATCACCAAACCCCGCCGCGACAGCGAAGTAACGGCCTGGGTGAACGTGATCTACGGCTGCAACGAGCGCTGTACCTACTGTGTGGTGCCGGGAGTGCGCGGCATCGAGCAATCCCGTACACCGGAAGCGATCCGGGCGGAGATGGAAGAACTGGGTCGCCAGGGCTTTAAGGAAGTGACGCTGCTGGGCCAAAACATCGACGCCTACGGACGGGATCTGCCCGGTTCCACCGCCGATGGTCGCCACCAGAACACCTTCACCGACCTACTGTACTTCGTCCACGATGTCCCCGGCATCGAGCGCATCCGCTTTGCCACCAGCCACCCCCGCTACTTCACCGAGCGGCTGATTCGCGCCTGTGCCGAACGGCCCAAGGTCTGTGAACATTTCCACATCCCCTTCCAGTCCGGCGACAACGATGTCCTCAAAGCCATGGCGCGGGGCTACACCCACGAAAAATATCGCCGCATCATCGACACCGTGCGCCGCTACATGCCCGATGCCGCCATCAGTGCCGATGCCATTGTGGGCTTTCCCGGCGAAACTGAGGAACAGTTTCAGCACACCCTGGATCTGGTCAACGACATCGCCTTCGACCAGTTGAACACCGCCGCCTATTCCCCCCGACCGGGCACCCCCGCCGCCCTGTGGGCCAACCAGTTGTCCGAAGACGTTAAGGCCGACCGTCTGCAACGGCTGAATCACCTGGTCGCCCAAAAAGCCGCCGAACGCTCCCTGCGCTACCAAGGCCGCATCGAAGAGGTGCTCGTGGAAGCCACCAACCCCAAAAATCCCGCCCAGGTGATGGGCCGCACCCGGGGCAACCGCCTCACCTTCTTCCCCGGCAATTTGCAAACGATGAAGGGCCAATTTGTGCAGGTTCGCATTACCGAAGCTCGCCCCTTTAGCCTGACAGGGGAAGTGCTGAAGGTATCGCCTACCTCGGAGCTTAGCCGATCCGTTGTTACGGCCTAAGAACTAAAGGTTAGCGGGTGAAAAGGCGCAATTTTCTAAACCGAGTCGGAGCCTTTGGCTTGGGGTATTGGGCGAGTGCCTGTGGGTCTTCCGGGCTCAGGACTGGGACTGTCTCCAACCCGAAGCGTGTGATCGTGGTTGGGGCGGGTCTGGCGGGTCTGGCAGCGGCTCAGGAGTTACAACGGCTAGGGCATGAGGTCGTTGTCGTTGAAGCACGGGATCGCATCGGTGGGCGGGTTTGGACGAGCCACCAATGGCCCGATGCTCCCCTAGATTTGGGGGCCACCTGGATCCACGGCACCGAGGGCAACCCGATCACCGAGTTGGCGGATGCTATTCAGGCTCGGCGGTGGGTGACGGACTATGACCAGGCCATCACCTACAACACCGATGGTTCCCCCTTCTCTGGGGAGGATGAGGAAGACCTAGATCAGCTTCGGGAAGCCCTGTTTGAGGCCATCGCCATCGCCCAGGATGGGGAAGTAGACACCTCGATTTTCCAGGCCACGGAGTCAGTACGGCAGACATTGGATCCGTCCTCCCAGGCCCGTCAGTGGATCAACTTTGTTTTGAATAGCGAACTGGAGCAGGAGTATGCGGGCAGTGTGGCTCAGCTTTCGGCCCACTGGTATGACAGCGACGAGGGCTTTGATGGCGATGACGCCCTGTTTGAGCAAGGCTTTGGCGTCATTACCGAGTCCTTGGCGGAGGGGCTGTCCATCGAACTAGGCCAGGTGGTGAGGGAGATTCGCTGGAATCAGTCGCCCCTGCGGGTGATCACCCAGCAAACCGAATTTTTGGCAGATCATGTGGTGGTGACACTGCCCTTGGGGGTTTTGCAGTCGCAACGGGTGCGGTTTACCCCGGCTTTGCCCAGCGACAAACAACAGGCGATTGCGCGATTGGGCATGGGCGTATTGAACAAGTGCTATCTGCGCTTTGAAGCGGCGTTTTGGCCTACGGACGTAGACTGGCTGGAGTACATCTCGGCCAACCATGGCGAATGGGCGGAGTGGGTAAGTTTTCAGCGCGTGGCCAACCAACCGATTCTGCTGGGGTTCAATGCCGCTGACCAGGGCCGACAGATTGAAGCCTGGTCAGATCAAGCGATTGTAGCCAGCGCCATGGAGACGCTGAAGACCATCTTTGGGGTGGACATCCCGGATCCCATGGATGCTCAGATGACCCGCTGGGCCTCGGATCCCTTTGCCCTCGGTTCGTATTCCTATAATGCTCTGGGTTCGACTCCCCAGGATCGCGAAATTCTGGCGGCTCCCTTGGGCAATCAGCTCTTTTTTGCCGGAGAAGCAACCGAACCCGACTATTTCGGCACCACCCACGGAGCCTATCTCTCGGGCCTCCGCGCCGCCGAGGAGATTCTATCGGCATAACCCTACCCCAAAACCATGATGAGAGTTGATGAAAATGCCTTCTCGCCCCCAGTCCAGTCGGTGAGCCCGTCTTCGCCTTGCCCAGACTGCCCCATGGGAAGCGACCCCTAGGAAATGGCGAGGCTATCCCCCAGGTTCAGGGAGAACTTACCGTATGATTCGGAATAGATACGGTTAGAGTAGTAGGTACTCAAGGTCTGAGTCGGTTCTAGTCGGGTCAGTTTGAAATCACGCTAAATCGGGTGTTCTATGGTCACTCAGTCTAATCGCGGTATGCTGGCCACGCTCTCGATGGTCAACCAAAACAGTTCTCTCACCCATCGGGTGCGTGATCTGCCCACGCCCCAGTTTATTGACCTGCTCGACCGAATTACCGACGAATTCGAGCATTTTCTCCGCGCCATCGACATGATCAACAACGAATCGTTGGAGATCATGTTGGAGCAAATTCTTGAAGCATTTACCCTCAAAATTGGCCAAATCTTGCAGGCCGAACGCACCACCATTTTTATGGTGGATCAGGAGAAACAGGAACTCTGGTCAAAAATTGCCCAGGGCGATGGGGAGCGATCCCTGGAAATTCGGGTGCCCATGAGCAAGGGTATTTCCGGCTATGTGGCCACCCATGTCACGCCCCTAAATATTCCAGACGCCTACGACGACGACCGCTTTGATCGTTCCTACGATAAAAAAACGGGCTACCGCACCCGCAGCATCCTGTGTATGCCCGTTTTAAGCAAGAAGTCTAACAACATTGTGGCGGTGGTTCAACTGCTGAATAAGCTGAATGAAACCCCCTTTAATGAAGAGGACGAACGCCACTTTAAGGAGTTCGCCGAATCCCTGGGGGTAATTCTAGAAAGCTGTAATTCCTTCTACGTTGCCGCCCGTAACCAAAAGGGAGTCGCAGCTCTATTGAAGGCAATTTCCTCCCTAGAACAAAGCTTAGATTTAGAAAAAACCCTGCAATCGGTGATGGAGGAAGCCCGTCAATTGATGCAGGCCGACCGCAGTACCCTATGGATTATGGACGAGGAAAAGGGAGAACTGTGGTCGCGGGTGAAGATGGGGGACAGCGAGAAAATGTTGGATCTACACAACCCTATCGGTAGCGGCATTGTGGGCTATGTAGCCAGCACGGGCGAGACGCTAAACATTCCCGATGCCTACCAAGATCCCCGCTTTAACCCTGAGCCGGATAAGCGCACGGGCTACGTCACCCGCAACATTCTTTGTATGCCCGTGTTCAACTCGGAGGGCAAACTGATTGCCGTCACCCAGTTGATCAACAAAGTACAGGGTACCTTTAATAGCTCCGACGAAGCCTTTATGCGGGCCTTCAACATTCAGGCGGGGATTGCCCTAGAAAATGCCAAGTTGTTTGAAAGCGTCTTGGTGGAAAAACAGTATCAAAAGGACATCCTCCAAAGCTTGTCCGATGCGGTCATTTCCACGGATTTGGAGGGTCGTATTGTCACCATCAATGACGCGGCTGTGGCGTTACTCGGCTGCCCCAACGAGGGCGACCACCTGCGGGAACGGCGAGACCAGTGGCAGGCAAGGCTGCTTAACCGTCCGGTGTGGGAGGTGATGCCCATCGAAAGTATGCGCTTTCGGGTGGAAGATAGCCTAGGCCATGGGGCCAGACATTACGTGCCAGAACAAACCCTGCGAGTGACTCTGCAAGTCGGGGATGACCAGGTCGGAGAAGGCCCGCTTCATCTGGCCCTGCCCGATCCCGCCCAGGCCGACCACTACCGCACTTGGGGCGATCCCAATGCACCGCTCCTCACCGCCGACCAGGTGAAGTCCCTAGAGCGCAGCGTCAACCTGACCGTGAACCCCCTGACCAATCCCGAAGGGAAGGTGCTGGGCGGGCTGCTGGTGCTGGAGGACATCAGCCAAGAAAAGCGGATGAAGAGCACCCTCTACCGCTACATGACCCCCGGTGTGGCAGAACGAGTCATGGCCCTAGGGGACGATGTGCTGATGAAGGGCGAACGCAAGGACGTAACGGTCTTGTTCTCCGACATTCGCGGCTACACCACCCTGACCGAGAACCTGGAAGCCGACAAAGTGGTGGAAATGCTCAACGCCTACTTTGAAACCATGGTGGAGGCTGTGTTTAACTTTGAGGGCACCCTCGATAAATTCATTGGCGATGCCCTCATGGCTGTCTTTGGTGCGCCCCTGCCCCTCAGCAACCACGCCTGGTCGGCGGTGCAAAGCGCCCTGGATATGCGCCGTCGCCTCGCCGCCTTCAACTACGCGCGGCGACATCTAAAACAGCCCGAAATCCGCATCGGTATTGGCATTAGCTCCGGTGAGGTGGTCTCCGGCAACATTGGCTCCCAGCGCAAAATGGAATACACCGTCATCGGCGATGGGGTCAACCTCAGCTCCCGCCTGGAGGGCGTCACCAAGGAATACGGCTGCGATATCGTCATCAGCGAATATACCCACTCCCTCTGCCACGACAAAATTTGGGTGCGCGAACTAGACCGCATCCGCGTGAAAGGCAAACTTCAGCCTGTCAAACTCTATGAATTGATTGGAGATCGCCAGCAATCCCTCGAATCGGTTGCTGAAGATTTCCTATCCCTTTACGCCCAGGCCCGCGACGCCTATATCACCATGGACTTTCCAGCCGCCCTGGCGCTGTTTGAAAGGGCTAAGGCGATGCGCCCCAACGATAAGGCCGTTGCCGTCCACATCAACCGTGCCCAGCATTATCTGGCCGACCCCCCACCCCAAGACTGGGACGGTGTCCACATCATGACCACCAAGTAGGGGCGAGGTTTCCTCGCCCTTCTGCCTGGGCCAAGTCCTTTTCCCGGCCTTCTCAACCGAGGGAACCCCTGGGGGTGACTGGGTTAACCCTGGGCCTCGGCCAACGCCTTAAGTCGCTGCAACTGAGCCTGCATATCGCGCCGCGTCCAGGGGGCGGCAACGCGATGGAACCCCCAGGCCACAACGGGGTTGGGAATCTCAAATTCAAAGCGGTTCAGCAGAACGGTGCCCTGGGGGGTGCGGTCGTATTGCCAGCGATCTTGGCCTTGGAAAAAGCCCTCGAAGGCCCACACAATTAGCCCTGGCTCACGGGTTGCCACGGTGCAGTGCAGCCTGGGCTGCCAGAGGGGAATTTGCAGGATAAACCGACAGCGGCTTCCCGGTTGGGTGTCCCAGGGATCAATCGGTTCGCAGCGCAGGGCGGGATTGAGCCAGCGATGCATCCAGTCTAGATCGGTAAAACAGCGATCTACCTTGGTCGGGTCGGCTTGGATGGTAATCGATTGCTGGAAAACGGTGGGGCTGGCCATGGGTAAGAAAAAAGCGACAGAAAGTTTAACAAACTTGTCAGACCTTCGGGATGAAATCTACGGCTTCGGGACTGCGTTGAGGCAGGTTAAGTCATATTTCAAATCCTGTTCTAGACAACACTCCGGACAGTTTTTGGGGGAGGGGTTGGAGAAAAGCTATCCACCGCATAAAGTGCGAGTGTACGTAAAACACGGTGCACCGATGGATAGCCTCAAGACGATTCTAGCGGGTCTGCTGACGACAGCAGGCCATTTAGCAAACCGCAGCAGCAGTTTTTGATGACGCTGATGACCACGATTTTCGTGGTCTGTGGGAAGGTCAACTACACGAACCTGAGTCGATACAGCGACCGCAGTGAGCGAACGTACCGTCGACATTTTGAGTCTGGCCTGGGCCTAGAAGGCTTGAACCAAGCCTTGATTGAGCAGGTTACTGCGGACGACAGCACCCAGATTGCGGTGGTGGATTTCACGTTCACTGAGAAAAGTGGTCGCCACACCTACGGCCTGGACGGGTTCTACAACGGCAAAACTCAGTGGGCAGAACGGGGTTTGGAATGGTCGGTCGTCGCGGTGGTCGATCTGGCCCAGAAGACCGGTTATGCCCTATCGGCGCAACAAACCGAAGCGGGCCTAGGAGCACAGGAACCCGCCACGGCTGACGAGACAACGACGTCCAAGAGCCAGGGCGACTTTTATCTGGGGCATTTGGCCTATTGCACCGCCTTCTTCCTAGCGGTGATTCGCTATGGGGTGGCGGATGGCTTCTACCGCAAGTACAAGTGGGTGACGGGAGTAGTGCAGTTGGGATTCCACTCCATTGGGCGGTTGCGCCGTGATGCCAACCTCAAGTTTCTCTACGATGGCCCCCAGAAGCGGCGGGGCAACCGTCGTCGCTATGACGGCAAGGTGAATCTGGCTGTTCCCAGTCGTTTTACGTTGGTTGAGACCCTAGAGGAGGGGGTGTCTCTCTACACGGCGGTCGTCTGGTCGGTCAGTCTCAAACGCCGCATCCGACTCGCCTATCTGTTAAAAGAGCAGGAGGCACTGGTCATTTAAAGGATGACAGCTAGAATGTAGGAGTAGAGCGTCATTGGCCTATGCGTTGCCCTCACTGCCAGAGCGAAACCGTCGTCAAGAATGGAACCCGTCGTCTGCACGATAACCAGATCGTGCAGTACTACCGCTGCCGCCGTTGCGCTCACACCTTTAACGAACGCACCGGAACCCCGATGGCTCGCCTGAGGACGCCGTCTACAGTGGTTGAATACGCCCTCAATAGCCGTAGCGAAGGGATGGGGGTTCGGGCGACGGGGCGAGTGTAGCACAAGTCCCATGCCACGATTCTGCGTTGGGAAGCGCGGTTAGCGCGTCAGGGTGAG
>NZ_JACJRS010000049.1 GCF_014697375.1 Phormidium sp. FACHB-1136 | reverse complement strand
CACATCAATCGGGCGTTGGCCCAACAATTCGTTCAAGCGGACGGCTCTGACGGGCCGAGGCTTTAACCCGGCGGTTGAGTGTCGCCGCCGCTTAACTCAAACGTTAGCCTGCAAGCAGCTAGAAACTCTGCACTGACAGATAGGCTACATACTGTTACAACTTTCCATAAAGCGTATATGAATTTTTAACACTCTCTGTCGGAAAGAATATGCGCTTTGTGTAATCAGGGATGGTAAGCCCATAAAAATATCTAGTAACAGATCGGGAGTAACGAATGATCCAAGATTTGACAAGGACAATTTTTAGACCCCGAAGAGTTATTGAGCAGCACATAGCGGTTTTTGGCGAGTCTGGGAGTGGCAAGACAACTCTACTCAGTACATTCTATGGATGGCATCAAGAGCCTTTCTTTAGAAGAACTGCTGGATATAGTCTCCTTGCTGACGATACTTCGCAAGGTCAACGACTCTCAAACGAATACTTGAAGATGAAGGAAAGCCTCCTACCTCCACCAACACGCTATCAGCATCAAGCATTTAGATTTAACATAACGGTTCGAGGCTTAGATAAATCTGCTGGTTCGATTGTTTGGCACGACTATCCTGGAGAGTGGTGGACAGAGACAAAAGTAGATATTGAGGGGCAAAACAAAATTGAGGCTTTTCGCACCCTTCTAAAGTCTGATATTGCTTTCTTTTTATGTGATGCCCAGATTCTGAAAGAGGAAGGGGGTAAGTATCTTAAGCGGCTTTTTGGAAGTTTTCGAGGAGAGATAGAACGGCAAAAGAGCGCAATTATTGCCGACAGTGAAACATTACAAATATTTCCAAGAGTGTGGGTTATCTGCCTTTCAAAAGCGGATTTGATGCCAGATAAGGATATCTATTGGTTTAGAGATGAAGTTCATAGGTCAGCTATAGATGAACTAAAAGAGCTGCGCGAAGTCTTCAAGATGATGCTGTCCGGTGATGAGTATCAGTCTATAGGTGAAGATTTCCTCTTGCTGTCTTCTGCTAAATTTGATTCTGAAACTGGAAAAATAGTCAATCCGGAACAAAATATTGGGATTGATCTAATTCCTCCAATATCGATCATTCTCCCAGTTCAGAGAGCACTAATCTGGGCAAAGGTGGGTGAAACTGGCCAGGCAGCAGTTTATCGTTTGACAGAAACTTTTCGCCTACTAACAACTAATTGGCTGAAATATATGCCATTAGTGGGCAATGTTTTTATGCTCATGGATGATACAGCAAAATCTATTACAGAAAAGCTGAAAGAACTAGAAAGCTCAGCACGAAAGAAAGGAGATTCAGTGACAGCAGTAGTTGCTGCTTTCCGTGGAAAGATTGAAGATGAACAAACTCGAAAAGTGTATTTCTCTAATAAACAATGAAATTAACTACAATTTTATGGTCAACACGTGGGCGCGACTGGGGTTTTCGGATGCTTCTGCGACCCCAACTAAGTTGTAGTGATTGGCTAGACGCTCATCATAGGATGTTTCAAGATAATACCGTAACTGAAGAGTTTCAGGTTAATCAGGGGAACATCAAATTATCTTCAAATATTACTGTCCCATATATAGCTTTAAGCTTTCCGGATCCAGAACAGAGAAAAGATCGTGCTGGCAGAATTATTCCTCATGAAATTGCTTTGCTTGGTGAAGAAATTAAAGCAGTTCAAGATATTCGATCTGCTGTCAATGAAATCTGGAAAACTCTTTCTAGTACCTATTCAATTTTATATCCTCTCTCAGCGACTGAAGTAGATAAGAGAAACATTGAGGTTAGAGGGGATTCTTTGTACCTTGTGCAAAAAGAAGCCGAAATCAACGCTCTCTTAGCTGAGGATAAGAAGCCAAATTTTCAGCCCGTGGCAATAGCGATTGCAGTGATAGCTATTGTCGCAATAGTCCTAATGCTATCACTGCAATATCTCGAACAAAATCGCAATCCAGGTTCTTCTCCAGAATTCACAAACTCAAAAATTTCCCAAGTGACTGGAAGCTTAACTTTTTCGGAGTGGAACGCCTGATGACAGACAATAGAACCTCAATTGAGTTATTTGCAAAATATTTGGAGATCGTCGAGCTAAATCTAGCTCGCGCCTCTATTTACCTGATGGTACAGAGGAAAGTAGAAGAGCGACTTCAACAACAAAGAAATGCTGAAATACCAAATAATATCTTTTTACTAGAATCGAAAAATGCTTTTGGTGATTCTGGGATTCTTCTCCTATGCAAAGTTTATGAGCAAGATGGTGATTCTGTAGGGTTAAAAAAGGTGGTAAATTACTTTGAGGCAAATCATCGTTTTTGGAGCCTTGAAAACAGTAAAATTGAGACTTGTTGTAGGCAGTTGATACAAGATAAGGTGAGGCTGGATGAAAACCATTCAAGCCTTGTCAAAAGGCTAATGTTGTTTCGAAATAAAGTAATCGCCCACCCAGGAAAAGATGGTCTTACCAGAGAGAAGAAAATTATAGGTGCAATACAACAACTTAATCTTAACCAGAGTATGAATCCTTTAGATGATATACTCAACACCTTTGTGGCAGTTTCTACCGAACCCTATCCAAATTTTCCTCATGCTTTAACCTGGCAAGAGATCGATAACCTCATAGATATAGCAACTGAGATTTTCTTGAAATATAAATCCTTGATTTCCACTTCAGATGATGATACAGCTTCTTTGAAAGAAGGAGTAAAGAGCGATATCGAAAGTTTAGTCTCTGCTTTGGGAGAGCTTTTGGACTAAAGCTAACTTATTCTAATGAAGCTCTAAGCAATTTATATCTGGATTTTCTAAAAGTTCTTGAATAGCTTCCTCACCAGCCCGTAATAATGCTTCAACTTGGCTAGTCGGTGCATTACCACACCGGAGCCAAACAACTTTGGGTGGAGAGCCATAAAGCCGACTTCTTTCAGGGAAATCTGCATCTTGTGTCACTATACAAAAGTCATTTAGCTTAGCAAATTCCCAAATCTCAGTATCTGTTTTCTCAGCTAAGTTGTGGGACTGAACGTGGCTGGATTCAGGAAAAATATCAGCCAACCGATTGACCAGCTTGCGGCTCAGGTTTTGGTCGAACAGCAGTTTCAAGCAGCACTCACCGACGCAACTAAACGATGTTCGCGATCAGCGGCAAACTCCAAGCAGGCCCTAATGTCGGTTTCTGTCAATTCTGGAAAGTCATCAATGATCTCAGCGGTAGACATGCCAACCGCTAACCACCCTAAAACATCATAGACCGTAATGCGCATCCGGCGGATGCAGGGCTTGCCACCACGCTTATCAGGCTCAATCGTAATGATGTCGCGATAGCTCATAATATGGACAGGCTGCTTAGGTATACCTAAGTCTAGAGCAGGCTAACACCTCGCTGCAACGAACGGTAGTTAGTTGGTCGGTCAGAGGCAAGAGGCTACCTGTCGCCGTTCAGCTTCACCGTTCACCTCAACAACATCGCCATGCAACGAACCTTCACACTTACATTTACCGAGGTGCTTGCCTTTTGGTCGGGGTATTCCTGGTGCCTCAAGAAGTCCAAAATCCGGTTCCACGGGACTGGAAATTTCGAGCATCTGGTAACACCCCGAATTCCGGCTTCAAATGCACAAGTGGACGAGTTCTTTTCTGCTCTTGACTTGATTCAAGTGTGGGATTGGCGGTCCGACTACGATCCGACTGATTTGGGCGCAATGGTGGACGATGGTTCTTCTTGGAGCTTCATTGCGTCTGACGGTGAGCGTCAGTGTCGCTGTGGTGGTGTAAATGCTCATCCGAGTTTTGCCGATCACACGCTAAGCACACTTGATCGTGGGCGGCTCGCGCTGCTCCATGCCGCTCTTTATGACTGCTTTGGGATCGAGCGTTACATTCACCCAGCCAAACGGGCGCAGTTAGGAATTTGGGGGGTAGACAATGGTCTCTTAAATTTGGATCCTTGATTTTCCATTGCCTGTGATCCTTAATCAGCAAGCCTTCCAGAGATTATCCTACTTGAACAAGCTAGTGCCAGGGAAACTATCCAACCTTGATTAATGAAGTCCTACGTCAACCTATTCAGGCTATTCGCCAACCACTTGAGGCAACTCTACGAAAAGTAGTTCGTGAAGAACTTGAACGCATTGAGAGATAAAGCTGTTGCTGAGGGCTAACAAGTCGCCGCACCGGAACGGCGAAAGGTAGTTGGCTAGCTGGCAAAGGTAGTCTGCGTCCGGTGGGCTTGGTCGTTAGCTGTCTGTCCTTAGTGGTGCAGAAAAGTCCTGAAAGGGTTGCTGTGTAAGGAGTCTCAAATGAGACGGGATGGATGGAGCGGGGCATTTCATGAGAGGCTTGAATTCCCCAACTCAAGGCCAGGCTCATGGACACACCCCTCTTGTATCGTCAACTGCAAGACCAACTGAGTCAATGGGTACAGCCCAAAGACCAACGTCATCTGCAAGGGTTTGTTGAAATTGTGGCAGCCGTGTTGCCGTCCGGCGAGGCCTGTCTCGGGCGATGGATACCTGACCTCTCGCATCGCAACTGCGGTGCGAGAGCCCATATGGGACGGCTGAGCTACTTTCTCCATAATCCTCAGATCACAGCGGAACGCTACTACGAGCCGATACTGGGGCACCTGCTGTCGACCTTTGCCGGAGAAGCAATGCTCCTGACGCTGGACACCAGCATGCTGTGGGATCAATTTTGTCTGATAGAGGTGTGCTTGGCCTGGGGTGGCCGTTCCTTTACTCTGGCTCAGGTGGTCTTGGAGCATGGCAGTGCCATGGTGGGTTTTGAGCAGTATCGCCCTGTCTTGGAGCGTGCTCAACGGGTGCTGCCCCCAGACGTACAGGTGACCTTACTGGCTGACCGGGGGTTTGTTCGCGGAGCGTCTCCGGAGGAGAAACACGGGGGATTGATGCGCTGGTTGAACCAACAGAAGTGGGATTGGGCGATTCGGGTGAAGTCAGACCTGTTGGTTACCACCACCGACGGTCGAACTCAATCGGTAGAGGGCCTCTTCCCGCCCCCAGAACAAGCCTATTGGGTGGGGCCGGTGCGGGTGTTAGGTGATATTGAGGCCCACCTGGCAACGGCTAATGTGCCGGGTGCGCAAGACACCTGGGCGGTCTTGTCCAGCCAAACGGTGTCTCTGCAAACCTTTGCGCTCTACGGCCAGCGCTTTGGAGGGATAGAGCACCACTTCAAAGATTACAAGTCAGCCGCCTTGGATATCCTTGACTCGGGTTTACGCGATGCCGACGGCTTGACCCGCCTATTTATGCTGCTGGATTGCGCCTACCTGATTGCCCTGGTGCTGGGCATGATGCTGGTTAAGGCGGGCCAACGGACTCGTCTAGATTGGCATGGCGACCGGGGCTTGAGTTTTCTGCAATTGGGTCTACGGGAACTGGCCCGCCTTTGCTACGAGCGACGGCCCTTGCCCATCCTCCAGGCGCTGCCCAAGGGCAATCCACCACCCGCCTGCGCCTCTCAGCGCAAACGAGACGCCTTGGACCGCCGCATTGAGTTCTCCAGGGTTGTTACGTTCTCATGCTGAGACTGCCTTGGAGTTTTCTGCACCACTAAGGAATGATAGCTTTGAGTAGCGACTTCTGTTGTATTTAGTAGCGTTTTCTCTCTCCGTTCTTGCTCAATATCCTGCACAATTGCCGCAAAATCTTCATCATCCTTGAAAATGCCACCAAACCTTAACCAAGGGTTGCTATCATCTGCGGTTGTTGGAATAGAAATAGGCACCACTTCCGCCTTAGCCAAGCGCTGCTTGAGTAGCTGCTGAATTTGGCCAAGGGCTGTTTGACGATCTCCAGCCGTGACCTGAAAGGTGGGCAATTCAAGCACCGTGGCGGTCGTTTGGCCATCGGTAGCCGATTCCAGCAGGATGTTCCAGTTCGTCATGGCCGATTGATCTTCAATGGTGGGATTCGTCCTTGCTTACAACAGTAGCTCAATAATCGCTAAAATTAAGCTACCCAGTCAGCAGTTCACGATATCCATGAATACGGTCACACCATTGCTGGAAACTAGGTTGGCCATCTCCTGACGCTGTTCTTCACTCGCCCATAACTCTGGCCAACCTAGTTTCCAGCGACTCAGTAACCGTTGTAAATCAACAAGTTCTGTCGCCAGGGCTAGATCGGCTTCCAAATCAATGGTGGAAACAGCCCACTCAATGAAAAATTGACTTTCCCGTACCAAATGCTGCACTACCAACTCGTCTGACCCACTGCGAGCTAACAGTTGAATCCGAGTCAAATTCAGCGCTAGGCTATCAAACTGCGTCGTTCGATTGGACTGAAGATACTGTGTTTTGATTCGCATAAAGCTCTCCGCCACCGGAAATAATACGCCGCTCAACATCCACCGCTAGTTTAATGTAAATTCCCAGAGCCTCTAGCATTTGGCGCATCTGCTCAGTATCAGCTCGGCTCCGAATAATGAGGATCATCATCTGTGAGAAAACTAAGCGGGTGATGAGACTCGAACTTACGATATTCAGCTTGGTAAACTGGCACATTTCCTTGATATACAAGGCTTTAAGGCTTTCAGCGAACTTGGGAGAGACGAAGTAGATCGGTCACTTTGGGTTCGGGCTGGGGTGTATCGGGTTGTGCCAAAGGGCCCTAGGGCTTGGCATACTGGATCGGTACAAGAGAGACCCCCTATGCTGATTCGCAAACTGCTGGATTGTCCAGAATTTATTGCCGGAGACGGCACCCGCCTGCGGGAATTGCTGCACCCCGACAAGCAAGAGATTGCCCTGGGCTATAGTTTGGCCCACGCCATTGTGCCCGTGGGGCAGGTATCTGTTCCCCATGCCCTCACCACGTCTGAGGTCTACTACCTCCTCTCTGGGGTTGGCGAAATGCACATCAATGACGAAATCCAGCGGGTGGAGCCGGGGGATGCGGTCTACATTCCGCCCAAGGCCCGCCAGTTTATCCGCAATGTAGGCGAAGAGCCCCTTGTCTTTATTTGTCTGGTAGATCCGGCTTGGCGCAAAGAAGATGAAACGATTTTCAGCTAAGAATACTCCATGAAAATAACTATCCCGTTGCCATTGCCCTTGGCCCTCATCCCCCAAGCCCCTTTGGGGAACGGCCTGGGTGGGGTTGGCGATCTAGTATCCGAGGCTACAATCGACGACGGACAAGCCGCTAAGCTGACTATGGCTTTGCTGGTGGGACTTGCCCTCAATGACGTGCTATATCTCCGCTGATCCCTATCCCTATCCCTACGATGGCGACCTGCGCCCCGATAACACGGCGCTGATCATCATCGACATGCAGACCGATTTCTGTGGGGAGGGCGGTTATGTGGACAAAATGGGCTACGATCTATCCCTTACCCGTGCCCCCATTGAGCCGATTAAAACTGTGCTGGGGGTGATGCGGGAACAGGGATTTACCATCCTGCATACCCGCGAGGGGCATCGACCCGATTTGTCTGATTTACCGGATAACAAGCGGTGGCGATCCCAGCAAATTGGCGCGGGTATTGGCGACCCTGGCCCCTGTGGACGCATTTTGGTGCGGGGGGAACCGGGCTGGGAGATTATCCCCGAACTGGCCCCCATCGCGGGCGAAATGATTATCGATAAGCCAGGGAAGGGATCGTTTTACGCCACGGATCTGGATCTCATTCTGAAGGTCAGGGGCATTCGCAACCTGATCCTGACGGGCATTACCACCGATGTCTGCGTTCACACCACCATGCGCGACGCCAACGACCGGGGCTACGAATGCCTGCTGCTGTCGGATTGCACCGGAGCCACCGACTACGGTAACTATCTAGCGGCGCTAAAAATGATCCAAATGCAGGGGGGCGTGTTTGGGGCCGTAGCAGAATCCGCCGATCTCCTGAAGGGGCTAAGTTAACCGCCTCGGTCAATTTGTGTGCCTAGGCGACCCCAAACGAGCCATCTACGGTATCCTTTAGCAGAATTCTTTCTGCCCTTCTGCTGCGGATGTCCTATGGATAAGCTGCCTAAGCCGTCGTTGTTTGTCCTGTCGTTGATGGGAGCCTTGACTGTGGGCTCTGGGACGTTGACGGTTGGGGGGTATCCGGGGGTGGCGGTGGCCCTGACGTTACCGGGGGGCTGGAGCGATGCGGTGGCCCAGGCTCCGGCTGATCCTCCAGCGGCGGCGACGACCCCTACGGCGCGGCCCGTTCTAGCCCTGTCGCCAGATGGGCAATATATGGTGCGCGGCACGGCAACGGGCGATTTGGAATGGCTGGATGATCAGGGGCAGACGACCAATGGCGGGGTGGCCCAGGCCCACCGGGGGGCCGTGCTGGCGGTGGCCATTACCCGCGATGGCCAAACGGTGATCTCCGCTGGGGCCGATGGTACCCTGCGGCGTTGGGATCGGCGGGGTAATGTCCTGGGTGAAGCGATGGTGAGCCAGGATAGTCCGCTGGTGGCCCTCGCCCTCAGCCCCGATGGCCAAACCCTGATCAGCGGTCGAGCCGATGGGCTGGTGGAACAGTGGTCTGTGGCGGCGGGAACCCCGCTGGGCAATCCCATTGCGGCTCATGCTGCTGCGATTCAAACCCTAGACTATATGGCCGGGGGGCAAAACTGGATTACCGGAAGCCAGGACGGCAGTGTGGCACTGTGGAATGCCGATGGTAGTCGGGCGGGGCAAATTGCCTCAGCCCACGGGGGCGGAGTCACCCAGGTGGTGAGCAGTCCCGATGGTCAGGTGATGGCGACCACGGGCGGCGATGGCACCCTGCGCTTTTGGGATCGGGTCACGCTGCAACCTCGCGGAGAAACCCTCCCGGCCCATGATGCTCCGATCCAAGCCGTTGCCTATAGCCCCGATGGTCGCACCCTGGCCACCGCTGCCGCCGATGGCACCCTGCGCCTGTGGAATGCCGACGGCAGCAGCCAATGGTCGGAACCCGTGACCCTGGAGAGCGACCCCCGTTTCTTGGGGTTTACCCCCGCTGGCGACCTGGTGGTGGGCACGGCGGATGGCCGGGTGGAACGGCGCGGCCCCCAGGGTGATGTGATTGTCGCGACCCGTGCTCAGTCTGCCGCCGCTGACTCTACCTCCAGCCCAGAGGACAACCTCAGCCCGCTACAACGGCTACCCCAGAATACCTGGTGGATTTTGGCCGCTGTTCCGGCCCTGTTGATTTTGGCCGGGGCGGTGGGGGCTCTGTTGGGCAGTAGTCGGTCGGAGAATGAGGACGACGATGAACCGCTGGAGACAGATTCAGACACCACCTCAGAGGCCGCTTCAGAGGCCGTAGCAACCACCACAAACGCCCAGACCTCTGGGTCAGATCCTACAGAGTCCGCCACCAGCGAGCCTGGACAGGTTGGATCCACCCCAAATTCCCTACCGGACGATCAGCCACCTCGGTCGATGTCGCCCAACCTCCCCCCAGAGGCGAATTTGCCCTGGGGCGAACTAGGGGGCGATCTGCCCAGAACCGTTGCCGCAGAATCTACTGCGGCCTTTGCGGCGGCATCTGACCCCGTGCCGTCCCCATCATTCGCTGTGCCCCGATCAGCCCATTTGCCCCCGGAAGCTGCCCTGATGGCCCCCGGAGAAACCGTGCCCCAACCCCCCACCAGCAAGCTAGAACAGGCCAGGGCTGATCTGGCGGGGGGGCGTAGGCACCTGCGGGAGGCCCAGTATGACGCCGCTTTGCTGTGCTTTAACAGCGCCATCGAGGCCACAGAAGTGGAACGCCTCAAGGCGGGATCCCTGGGCACACCCCTAGGGGGCATCAACGCCCTAGCCACCCAGGCCCAAACCCAGCGGGGCCATGCCCTGGGTCTCATGGATCAGGCGGGGGAGGCGATGGAAAGCTACAACACCGCCCTGACCCTCGACAGCAGTGGGGTGGAAGCCTGGATTGGCAAGGGCCGCTTGCTGATTGCCCTGGGTCGCTATGAGGAAGCCCTCTTCTGTTTTGATAGCGCCCTAGAAATTGACAGCAGCCTAGGGCCAGCGTGGGCGGGTAAAGGGCAGGCGCTTTTGCGTTTGGGGCGCTATGCCGAGGGCCAAACCTGCCACAATCGTGCCCTCGCCCTGGGCATTGAGGGAATGGGGCCATTTCCGCCCTATCCCACCCTCGACCCCGCCACCCTAGAAGCCACGGATGTGGATCTAACCTGGCCGGGGGCCGGGGGATCCGTCCTAGGGGATGATGCAGTTCAATCCAGCGCCGAGGTGGGCTACGACCCCGATATTCCCCCAGATCTTCAGCAGATGGTAATGGGCCTGCCCTCCGCCGATACGGATTTGGCCTACGCCTTTCCCAGCGATTATGGCGTGCCCCCGGAACTGGCCGCCGAAGCCGCCCAACTGCCCAGCCGAGCGGAGGACAGCACCCCACCCGCCGCCGTGGATTGGATCTCGGATCAGGGAAACCTGGATCAGGGGACGACCATTCCCGCCGAGGTGGGGACGGCCCCCTGGATTCGTCCGGCCCCTGTGGAGAAAGTCCCCGATCAAGGGATGGAGCCCAGCACGGCAACCGTAGACCCATCCGCCAGTTCCGTGGCGAACCGGGGGATGTCGAGTGGAGAACCCCTATCCCCCTGGCAGCGTCCCGATCCCGCCGCCTCCCCCCTAGAGGACGACCTGATTCGCCGCATTGACCTATCGGTAGCCACTCATTGGGACGCCGAACAGGGCTGGCCTACCCCCAAGGCCACCGCCCTAGATCCCACCGCCCTGACCGAACCCGATTCGTCACCCACCGTCCCCAGCCACTCTGGCGACTTTGTCCCTCCGGCGGAATTTGACGAAGACTGGCCCCAGGACTTGCCCCCCGAAGTGCTTGCGGCCATGGCCAGTATTCCCGCTGGGTCGTCCGATGCCTTTGGGGAAATGCCGATCCCAGAGAATCTCGACCCTGTTCTGGGGAACCGCACATCAACCGCCCAAAGCTGGCTCCAGCTCACCCTAGACCGCACCCATGGGCCACGATTCTATGCCCTGTGGCACATTGACGATGGGGATCGACTCCAGGCCAAACAGGCGGGGAGCGATATCCTGGCGGTGCGCCTCTACGACGTGACCGGGCACCCCACCCAAACGCCCCTGCCGCCCCCAGTGGAGGAACAGCGCTGCCACGATGACTTCGCCCAGGACTGGTACCTCCCCATTCCCCGCTGGGATCGCATCTATCTCGCAGAAATTGGCTACCTCTCCAGTACGGGCCTGTGGCAAACCATCGCCCGATCCACTGAGGTGCCTGCCATCTCCCCCTAGACGTTAGGCTGGGACGGCGATTCGCTCTCCGGTGGCCAATCCTCCGACAGCCCCCAACCCACCGGATAAGGACAGTCTTTGGAGAATACCGAACTGTCTAGACCCGTCTCAGCGGCATTGAATTTCGACGGTTTTTGACGGATCTGGCTGAGGCATTCGGGTGTTTTACCTCATCCTTGCTGCCGTCACCAGTTTGATCTACTTCCTCAAAGGCATCGCTTGGGCCGATACCCAACGCCTCCACCACCTCACTAAAACTAAAACTAAAGCTAAAGCCTAGAGAGAAGGATAAGAACGAGCGACCTAGTCCGGCTACGTTCCATCCTAAGAGCCCTGGCTTTTTCAAAAAACTGGGGCTCTAAACCTGACGGCCTGACACCTAATTGACTGACACAACGCTGAAAAACGTTGACATCTCGTAGGTTAGGTGGCGCGATAGCAGAACTCAATCTATTTTTCAGGTGTGTTAGGCAATCAAGAATTAGGGTTTCCCTAGCTCTTCTTTGATGGGAAACCCTAACTTTGTGATAGGCACTGCCCACCCTACCAGAACTCCATCCTGCTTGGTGGTGCAGAAAACTCCTGAAACCCTTGTAAATAAAGGATTATCAGCGAGACAGCGGATTTGGAATTTCTCGACAACTTGAACGAAGGCAATGGGTTTCAGTCGCCATTTTTGCCGTCTGGGCTGTCCACCATGAGACTCAAAAAAGTTTTCTGCACCACTAAGCTCCATCCTGAGAGTTCTGGAGCTTCCAGAAGAATTGACCTTCTGGGCTCAAGGCATATGATAACAATCCTCAAAAAATGACTGAACTCTTTCTAGCTTATGAATGATAAAATCAAGGTTTTTAGCATTTTTCTTTGACTCAAATATAGATCCCTCTGCATGAAGAAGATATTCAATAAAGTCTCTTGGTTCACAGCTTTCACCACCATGCCACTGATGAAATCCTTGATGTATCTCAGAATGCATCACCAAGAGATTTTCCAGTACATCTGCTAAGTCGGGACGAGATGCCTTGTCAAAAAGGTGATGGGCATGAAGATCGAAAGGATGAGAAGGCGTACGCTTCTTCAGAGAGACTTGGCACCTATTGTCAGCAAGCCTTTTGGCTTTATCAATTGCTTTTCTGATTCGGATTTCAGCGGACTCTAAGTATTCTCTCTGTTTCTCGATAGCATCCTCAATCTCTTCAAAGGCGGTTTCTGTCCATGCTTGCCTAGATAACCTGCGTTGCTTCTTATGGTTTATGGTCATATCTTCTGCCAGTTTGGCAATTCCACGCTGACTCCAATGCTGGAGATCGTCTATGACTTTATAATCTTCATCAGGCTTTAATTGCTGCTTACCTTCCAATCTGTCGTTGTCTTGTATTCTTCTGATTGAAGCATTTAAACCCTTTCCATTAGTTTCTAGAATTCGGATGATCTTTGGTCGTGCAAGAAAGACAAGTTCCTTCGTTATGTTTGCATTATTTAAGCTTGCAAATTCAATGGCAACCTTCCTTCTCAATAAATGGCGGCGTATTCTTTTGCGTCGGTGAGTGAAGGCTTCGATAACTTCATTGACTAAGCCCGCTAAGAATCCCTGATCTGCAATCGTATACATATATTTGGCAATTGCAACAGCACCCGCCTCGTAGAATTTCCGCTTCCCAACGTCTTTTCTAACCCATTCAAAATGCTCTCCCTCAATAAGATCCCATTCATCATCTTGATTATCGTCAAAGAAACTGCAAATTTCATACAGCTTATTGATTCTGATTTTTAGAATCTTTGCTGTCTCCTGGTCAGACAGAAGAATATATTTCTGCTTTGCTGCTGTCATAGTAATTGATGTCCGAAATTTTTAGCGTAGGAGTAGTAAAGAGTCGCGCATCTTTTGAAGTACTTCAAAAACCTCTCGGTTACCACCAACATCAGGATGATGTGTTTTGGCGAGCTGACGAAAAGCAGCATTAATGTCATCGACAGTAGCTGTTTTCGGATTAAGTTGAAACACTGGCCAAGGGCGAAAGTTCTTGAGCACATCAATGCCGTTAATTACTGTCGGCCCGATTTCGTTGCGTTCATTTTCAGGCACTCTTACCCATTCACGGTAGATAATAAGCCAAGGTTCTTTCTGACTAAAGTTGAATTTGCGACCAGATATGGCTAGCTGAAATGTCTTGTTTTTCTTGAGTTCAGTGAGGTTCGAACAGCTAAAGGCTTGGAGAACTTCTGCTTTTAAGTCGTTGATGGTGGGTTCAAGTTCCTTAAACTTACCTCCATGGACAAATTCAGCGAACTCTAGCAAAACTTGCTCGTCATAGTTATGCTGCTTGGCTAGTTTGCGAATTCGTTCTCGCACCTGATTGATATTGGCAGGTTTACGGCGAGGCTTTGACTTTTTCTGGCTCATAAAATACCTATGGCAGGAGCTATGAGCACCTCTGGGCATGAACGGAGATACTCACTATGCACAAGGTACCCACCTGCACGCCGAGTCTCGCTATCTGAGTCAGGTAGACCCAATTTTTGTTGCAAAGCTTTACGATCTACGATTTTCTATATGTAGCCACTAGCGCCTAATGCTTCGATAGGCGTTAAGAAAATAGGCGCAACCGCAGAATAAATCGGCCTCTCGATCTACAACAGAGAGGGGGGTTGATCTATAGAAGGATGACTGGTTATGGTCGATACAATCCAGACGGCGGCGGATCGGGCCTACGACATTTTGCGGGTGGATCGTCAGCCCTTGGGGGCGATTTTCAACCCGGAAACCGTGGCGGTGATTGGGGCGACGGATCGGGAGGGCAGCGTGGGCCGCACCCTGCTGTGGAACCTGATTAGCAGTCCCTTTGGCGGCATTGTGTATCCGGTCAACCCTAGGCGGCGCAGTGTGTTGGGCATTCGCGCCTACCCCAGTATTCAGGAGATTCCCGACAAAATTGACCTGGCGATTATTGCCACCCCAGCCCCCACGGTGCCAGATTTGGTGCGGGACTGTGCCGAGGCCGGGGTGAAGGGTGTGGTCGTCCTAGCCTCTGGCTTTCGGGAAATTGGCCCCGCCGGACTGGCCCTGGAGGAAAAAATTCAGGCCCAACTGCAAGGGCAAAAAATGCGGCTGATTGGCCCCAACTGCCTGGGGTTGATGAACCCCCTCACGGGACTGAACGCCACCTTTGCCAGCACCTTTGCCCGTCGCGGCCATGTGGGGTTTATTAGCCAATCGGGGGCGCTTTGTACCGCCGTGCTCGACTGGAGCTTGCAGGAAAACGTAGGCTTTAGCGCCTTTGTCTCCATCGGCTCCATGCTGGATGTGGACTGGGGCGATTTGATCAACTACCTCGGCGACGACCCCAACACCCGCAGCATCGTCATTTATATGGAGTCCATCGGCAATGCCCGGTCGTTTTTGTCGGCGGCGCGGGAGGTGGCCCTGACCAAGCCCATCATTGTGATCAAAGCGGGACGAACGACCCAGGCGGCCCAGGCAGCGGCCTCCCACACGGGGACGTTAACGGGCAGCGATGCGGTGCTGGATGCGGCCTTCCGGCGTTGCGGCGTGCTGCGGGTGGAGCAAATTTCCGACCTGTTTGACCTGGCGGAAGTCCTCGCTAAACAGCCCCAAAGACCCCAAGGGCCAAGGTTGACGATCATCACCAACGCCGGGGGGCCGGGGGTGTTGGCCACCGATGCCCTAATTGGCACCGGGGGACAGTTAGCGAGTTTATCCGATGAAACCCTAGAGGCTCTGAATACCGTCCTCCCTGGCCACTGGAGCCACGGTAATCCGGTGGACATTCTGGGCGACGCCGATCCCGACCGCTATACCCAGGCGATCCAAGCCGCCATCGACGACCCCAACAGCGACGGGCTGCTGGTGGTGCTGACCCCCCAGGCCATGACCGCCCCCACCCAAACGGCGGAACGGCTGATTAACCTGGCCAAAACCGCCACCAAGCCCCTGATTGCCAGTTGGATGGGCGGATCGGAAGTCACCGAGGGAGAAGCTATCCTCAACCGGGCCAGCATTGCCACCTACCGCTACCCCGACACCGCCGCCCGCCAGTTCAACGCCATGTGGCAGTACAGCTACAACCTGCGCGGCATCTACGAAACCCCGGCCCTGCTGCCAGAATCCGAGTTTGGCGAGGGGCGCGATCTGGCCCAGGTGGAGACCATCATCCAAACCGCCCGCGCCGAAAACCGTACCCTGCTAACGGAACTGGAGGCCAAGCAAATCCTCCAGGTCTACGGTATTCCCGTGGTGGATACCCGCCCCGCCTTTTCCGCCGAGGAAGCCGTCGCCGCCGCCGAAGCCGTGCGCTATCCCGTGGTGGTCAAACTCCTATCGAGAACCCTCACCCACAAAACCGACGTGGGGGGCGTTCGCCTGAACCTGCAAACCGCCGAGGAAGTGGCCACCGCCTACACCGAAATGGCCTCCACTATCCGCCACCGCTTTGGAGATGCCGCCTTTAAGGGGGTGACGGTACAGCCGATGCTCAACCTCAGTAAGGGCTATGAGCTGATTCTAGGCAGCAGCGTCGATGACCAATTTGGCCCGGTGATTCTCTTCGGCACCGGGGGGCAACTGGTGGAGGTCTACCGAGATAGCGCCGTGGCCCTGCCGCCCTTGAACACCACCCTAGCCCGTCGGCTGATGGAGCAAACCCGCATCTATGAAGCCCTCCAGGGGGTGCGCGGTCGCCAAGCCGCTAACCTGGCCGAGCTAGAGATGATCCTGGTACGGGTGAGCCAGTTGGCCATCGAACAGCCGCAAATTAAGGAACTCGACATTAACCCGCTGCTGGTCTTTGAGGGCGATGCCCGCTATCCCCTGGTGGCCCTCGATGCCCGTGCAGTGCTAACCGAACCGGGGGAAACCCCGCCGGGGCCAGCCATTCGCCCCTACCCCAGCCAGTACGTCACCACCTCCAGCCTGCGGGATGGTTCCCGCGTCACCCTGCGCCCCATCCGCCCGGAGGACGAGCCGCTGCTGGTGCAATTCCACCACACCCTCTCCGAGGAAAGCATCTACTTCCGCTACTTCCACTTGATGACCCTCAACCACCGCATCGCCCACGAACGCCTCACCCGCATTTGCTTCATCGACTACGACCGGGAAATGGCCCTGGTGGTGGATTACAAAGATCCCGGAAGCGGCGACCACAAAGTCTTGGCGGTGGGTCGGCTCAGCAAAAGCCACGGCACCAACCAGGCCGAATTTGCCATGCTGGTCAGCGATGCCTACCAACGCCAGGGCATCGGCACTGATCTACTGCGCCAACTGCTCAAAATCGCCCAGGACGAAGGCTTGCAGGGCGTCACCGCCGAAATTATGCGGGAAAATCGCCCCATGCAGCGGGTCTGCGAAAAACTCGGCTTCACCCTCCGCCGCAAGCCGGACTTTGTGGAGGCGGAAATTGATTTGACGACTCCTCAGAGGCTGGGGGCATAGATGGTGCAGCAGAACTAGAACAGCGCTAGCCGGACGCCCTGGCCGAAGTGTGGTCGTTTGATAGGGGCATCGCCTTCCCGGAGGGGGAAGCTCGCCATAGCTCAACACATCTAGAAAAAACAGGACATAGCTGGAGAGCTACATCCTGTTACAGCGTTTTGAGGTTAGGTTGGCCAGGGATTACTTTTTGATGTCCTTGGCCATTTTGCGGAACATATCGAGGTTGGTGTCGGTTTTGAGATTGCGGCTGGTGAAGCTGCTGGAACTCGTGGACGACGTGGTGGACTCGGTGGGGATGGACTTTGCTTTGGGCAGGCCGCTTTCGTCCAATTTCACAGCTTCCGTGGCAGAGATTTTGCGGATGCTTTCCTTTTCTTCGGTTTCACCCCGCTTTTTGGCAAAGGTGCGGCGCACGGTTTTGGAGGAACGCATGTATTCGATGTTGCCGAAGCTCTTAGCATCATCGGGTTCGAGGAAATAGGCACTGCCAGAGGATTCGATGCTGGGTTGGGGGTTGGCCTTGGCGGGACGATCCGCCTCACCGGGGTTCTTGGCCTTGCCGCCAAACAAACCGCGAATAAATCCAGTCATAACTCAGTAGCTCCTGCGTCGTTAGGGTGAGGTGAGGGTCAAGCCTAGGGAAAACGCGCCTGGGGAGGACGACTCAGCCCTATCTGACCTGACTAAAGTTTTGTTAATACCTATGTTAACTTTTGTTGGCCCCAACGCGGAGAAGATTGGCTGAAAAGATTGGATTTTCTGAGGTTTGCCCTTTCTGAGAGCCTGGGGGGATGGCTTCGCCCTGGGGTTGGCCTCGCCTTCGATGCTGACCTCGGAGAGGTTGGAGGGTAAGCCCTAGTTCTAGGATGTTTGGGTTGCCGTCGGGTCATTCGTTACAGATAATGAAAAAATAATGAAAGCCCAACGCCCCCAGGCGCTTCCCTGGCGGTCGATAGCTGGGTTCTGTTCCCTATGGCCCAAAAACGCTGTGTCCTCTTCTCCACCCTCGACAACCACCCCCCATTCGGCGGAACAGTCCAGTGTTCCACCGACTAGAGCGGCATTTCAGCGGGTTTTTGTGTCCACCTTCATCACGATTTTTCTGGCGGAATTGGGGGATAAAACCCAGGTCACCACCCTGTTGATGAGTGCTCAGTCTGAAACACCCTGGATTGTCTTTTTGGGGGCAGGGTCGGCGTTGATAGCCACCAGCTTGATCGGTGTTTTGTTGGGGCAATGGCTGGCCCGTCGGGTGTCGCCCCAAGCCCTCGATACCGCCTCTGGGGCCGTGTTGCTGGGCATCACGGTCTGGCTGTTGTGGGATATTACCCACCTGTAGCGTTATCCGGTTAAAGCGTTATCCAGCGAAGAGTCTCCCCATCCCCAGCCAACCTCGGCCAACGGTGAGCGAATGGCCCTATCCTGTCCGAGTTGTCTGCCCATTCCCCCTACCACCCCAACCCCATGGACTGGAATCTGCTTGCCCTCAGTTTTGCCGCCGTGTTTATTTCCGAGTTGGGAGACAAAAGCCAGCTCGCCGCCATTGCCCTAGGGGGAAGTTCTAAATCTCCGAAGGCGGTCTTTTTCGGGACGGCGGCGGCGCTGCTGCTGGCCAGTTTTTTAGGGGTGTTGGTTGGGGAAGGCACCGCTCAAGTTTTGCCAGAACGCTTGGTGAAGGCCGTTGCGGCGGTGGGGTTTGGACTGCTGGCGGTGCGCCTACTGTGGCCTGGGGAGGGGGGCGATTAAGGCGCGAGGCCATCTCGCCCCTACGGTGGGGTGTGAATCTTTCCGGTTAGCCCATGGGTGGGGTGGATCCGTCGCCGACGATGGCCCGCATTCCCTCTAGGGTGGCAGGGATGCTCTTAGGATCCATAAACATCACCTTGCTGCTGTCGCTGCTGCCGATTTTCAGGCCCATGTCTAGGTATTGCTGGGCGAGGAGGTATTGCAGGGACTCCCGCGCATCGGGATCCGTCGCCAGGGTTTTGGCAATGATTTGCATCGCTTGAGCGGTGGCTTGGGCGTGGAGTACCTGCTCCTGCTGTAGGGCTTGGGCACGGAGGACGATGGACTTTTGCTGGGCCTCAGCATCGAGAATGGCCGCTTTCTTGCGGGCTTCGGCATCCAGCACCGCCGACTCGGCCCTTCCCCGTGCGGAGTTCACGGCGGATTCCCGTTCCCCTTCGGAGGTCAGGATGGCGGCTCGTTTTTTGCGCTCGGCAGCCATTTGTAGCTCCATGGAATCCTGAACGGCTTTGGAGGGCACAATGTCACGCAGTTCCACGCGGGTCACTTTGACACCCCAGGGGTCGGTGGAGATATCGAGTTCGCGCAGCAAAATTTCGTTAATTTCCGAGCGGGCGGTAAAGGTTTCATCCAGTTCTAATTTCCCCATCTCGGCCCGCACCTGGGTTAAAACCAGGTTCACCATGGCCGATTGCAGGTTTTCTACCTTGTAGTAGGCCTTTTCCATATCCACAATCCGCCAATACACCACCGCATCCACGCTAATGGAGACGTTATCGCGGGTGATGCACTGCTGAGGGGGAATGTCCAGCACCCGTTCTCGAATGGTTTGCTTAAACACCACCCGCTCCACGAAGGGAAACACAAAGTTGAGCCCTGGGGCGAGCTTTTTCCCGGTGTATTTGCCAAGGCTTTCCACCAGAGCCTCATCACTCTGGTTCACAATGCGCACCCCGCTAGCGGCGATGGATCCGCCTAGCATCATCAGGATGAAGATAAAACTGACAAAGCCGCCCATGGCTTACGATCTCCTTACGGTGTTGACAGGAAGAGATAGATAGATTGCGGGTAGATAGATAAGTCGCCGATTTACAGATTGTGGGTTTTAGGTGTTGGATAGAGGGATAGTCCGCCTAGGGTTCCCAGGTTTGAATGGCCCTTTCGGGCATGACGTAAAGGGTGTTGCCCTTACGCCGAACCACCACCACGACTTGATTGGCCCCAATGGCCACCGCCTCATCATCGCAGCGAGCCTGCCAGGAGTTACCCTCGTAGAGCACCCGCCCAGTTTCCCCAGGGGCAATGGCGGTAAGGGTGCGGGCCTCCGTGGCGTCCAGCAGAATCGGGGGCGTCCGCTGGGGCACAAATCGCTTGAGGAAAAAGATGAAAACGAGGGATAGCACCATCCACAGTGCCGCTTGAACATTGAATTGGGGCACGACTAGGGCTATAAGCGACACGATGATGGCGCTGACCCCTAGGGTAGATTCCACAAAGGCGGTGGGAATGAAGAGCTCCATTAGGCAGAGCACCGTTCCTAAAATGAGCCAGAACAAGGCATAGTTCATGGTGACCGGGTTGCCTACCACAATGTTCGAGATATCTAGGTTTAATCTATCCTTAGAGGCCAAGGCTTGGGGGCGCTAATTACATTCTTTTAACGGAGAGTAACGATTTTGGCAGATCATGTCCCTAAATTAGGCTACGCCTGTCTCTCTCTGGCGTCCCCCGCCAAGCAACTTTCATGCCTGGTGCCGCTGATCTTCCCTTGCCCCCGACCTGCCTGAGCCTATGAACCGTGCTGAGCGCTTTTCCTCCCGCTACCAGCCCTACCTGTGGGTGGTGGGCGATGGTGTGGATCATCTGCCCCTAGATGAATTGGTGGGGCAGCGCTATCGAGTGGTGGCTCCGCGTCTTTGGCTCGATACCCAACCTGACCAACGGCCCGACACCCCCGATACGCTGCCGGATCAGGCTCTCCCCTATCTCCACACCCATCCCCTGCGGTTGCACGTACCAGGGCTCTATGGGGCACTTCAACCCGGCTTGTCGGCTCCAATTCTGTTGTTGGAAAATGCGCCGATTCACCCCCAGGCGGGGATTCTGTTCCCGGATCTTGAAACGGCCCTGGCTGAGGCCAATCCCCTGCGCCAAATGCAATGGATTTGGCAAACCTGGGAACTGTGGCAGCGGCTAGAGGCTTACGGTCTGCGCCGTAGTCTGATCCAGCCCCAGAACATTCGGGTAGAGGGCTGGCGGATTCGGTTACTGGAACTCTATGGCGATGAGGTGGCCCTTGGTTTAACGGATCTCGCGGCCCTGTGGCAATCCTGGCTGCCGCCACTGCACCCTTCCGTGTCCGAGCCCCTAGCGGCATTGATCTCAGAGATGGAGGCGGAACAGGTTGCGGATGACACCCTGGAGCAACGGCTGAACCAACTGCTGCTAGAGCAAAGTGCCCTGAGGCCGGGACGCTTTGCCCTGGCCGGAGCTACCGCCATTGGCCCCACCCAGCCCCGCAACGAAGATGCCTGTTGGCCCGATGGCCTCACCCTGGATGCCCAAAGCGACGGGGGATTACAGGTGGGGATCGTCTGCGATGGAGTGGGTGGCCACGAGGGCGGCGACATTGCCAGCCAGCTAGCGATTCAGTCCCTTCGGCTACAACTGCAAACCCTCTTGGCGGAGGTGGAGAAGGAAACCCAGATTTTGCCGCCCGATCTGGTTATCCAGCAGATCGAAGCGGTACTGCGAATCGTCAACGACCTAATCTGCTTTCAAAACGACAACCAAAATCGGGTGGGACGACAGCGCATGGGCACCACCCTGGTGATGGCGGTGCTGGTGGCCCAACGGGTGACCACCGAGGCCGGGGCGCAACGGGTCACGGAGGTTTACCTGGCTCACATCGGCGATAGTCGTGCCTACTGGATCACCCCCGACTATTGCCACCTGCTGACGGTGGATGATGACATCGCCGGACGGGAGGTGATCGCCGGACGCCAAACCCTCTCCCTGGCCCTAGAGCGCAGTGATGCCGGAGCCCTAACCCAAGCCCTCGGTACCCGCAGCGGCGACTATTTTCAACCCCACATTCGGCGTTTTTTGCTAGACGAAACGGGGATTTTGCTGCTCTGTTCCGATGGTCTCAGCGACCACTACCGGATTGAAGACGCCTGGGCCAACTACATTGGCCTGATCGTCAAAGACATTGTCACCCTGGAATCGGCGGTGGCCTCCTGGCTGGAACTGGCCCACCAAAAAAATGGCCACGACAACACAGCCGTTGTCCTAATTCAGCACCGCATTGCCGCCCCCGCCGAAGCCCCCACCGATACCTCCCCCGCCGCTACCCCTCGCATTTCCCCCACCGAAGCCACCCTCTATGGCGAAACCCAAGAGGAAGAGACCCGTGCGCCCCTATCGCCCAGGCCCAAGCCTGTGCCCCTGTGGGTGTTGCTGATCTCTGGGGCCATTTTGCTGACCGCCGTGGCCAGTTGGTGGTTCACCCGTCCCATCCCAGAGCCAACAACGCCCGAAGATCCCAGCGAACTCCCCGTTGTGCCCCCCAGCGAAAGCAATCCAGAACAAGAATCCGAGGACAGCCCCGATCCAAACAGCGATGCCGAGGCTGATCCCGGCACCACCAACTAATCGCCTAGCCCCACCCTGGCCCCTGACCGTCCGTTATCGTCCCGGAATCAACCCGCTGCCCAGGCGCTTCATCACCCGATTGGCAATGTCGGCGTACTGCACTTCTCCGGCCAAAATTTGGCCCAAGCGCTGGGTAGCGGTGGGGCGTTTGATGCCGACTCGGTAGCCGATCCCCGGCACCCGGAAGAACAGACCCGAAATCCGCTTCGCCCACTGCATATCCTCCCCCCAAGAGGTTTGCATGTCGGTGGTGTAGTGGGCCAGGGCATCGGTGTCGCCGGAGAGCGCCCGATGGATCGCCGCCGCCGCCTTGACACCGCTGATCATGCCGGGACGAATGCCCTCGGAGCTGAGGGGATCGACAATCGCCGCCGCCTCGCCCACTAGCACCGCCCGCTCGGTGTGGAGGGGATGTTGACCGTCCCATAGTTTTAGAGCATGGTGATGGGCCTGGGCCTGGGCGGGATCGACGCCGATGGTTTGACAGTAGTGGGTTAGGGCGGTTTGGTAGTCCGCCAGAATCTTATCGGTGGCCTTGCCGACCGCTGATTTGCCCACAAAAGACGCCGCCCCGATGGCATAGCCCTGACGTTTCGGGAAATTCCACAGACAGCCCTGCTTCACCAGGCCAAACTCAAAGCTCATGGGAAAACTGTCCGGCACTGGATCCGCCGTGGTCACGTCCCAAATCATGGCCGTCCGCAGGGGCAAGGCGGGAAAGCCCAGCCACCCCGCCATCGGCCCCTGGGCACCATCGGCGGCCACCAGGTAGGCGGCGTTAAACATACCGTTGGGGGTAGACACCTGCCACTGATCCCCGGTGAGGGCGATCCCCGTCACGGGCGTTCCGTCCTTGACCTCGGCCCCTTGTTTTTGGGCTTGCTCGACGAGGAACTGGTCAAACACCTCCCGCCGCACCATCCAGATCGGCTCGGCGGTTTCCAGGGCGGCATCCACAGGGTCGTCGAGCTGGTAGGTGTAGCGCACCTGTCGCCGCTGGCTGTCGATGGCGGGGGCAAAGTCGAAGTCAAAATAGGCGGCCACGCTGGGGGAAACGGCCCCACTGCAAGGCTTGTAGCGCGGCAGGGAGGCAGCTTCTAACATCAGCACCGAACGCCCCTGTTTGGCCAAGTGATAGGCCGTTGCCGATCCCGCTGGCCCTGCCCCCACCACAATACAGTCGTACATCGCGCTTCTCGCCCCTCTTCATACCCACGTTATGTCCTCCCAGCCTAGGGGAAAACTGGATGCCTTCATGCATCGATCAAGAAATATGTTAAGTTGTGTGAATAACCTAGGGATTGTTCGCTGTCAAGCATCACGGTCATGCTTTGACGGACTCGAAGAAGGGCCATCGTGTCCAGGCGGTCATCGCCCATTCTCAATATGCGCCCTAGGCCCGCAGCAATGGGAGGTACTGTTCATTCTTCCTGATGCTGAAGGATAACGTTTGTACCTGTTGTTGCTAGGAATCGATGCATGGGGCTGAAGCCAACGGTTGCCTTTAACCATTTAGGATGCGAGAAAAATCGCGTTGATACCGAACATATGCTGGGCTTGCTGGTGCAGGCGGGCTACGGCGTGGATGCCAATGAAGAATTGGCCGATTACGTAGTCGTCAACACCTGTAGCTTCATTGAAGAAGCCCGCAAAGAGTCCGTGCGGACGCTAGTGGAACTGGCGGAAGCGAACAAGAAAATTGTGATTACGGGCTGTCTGGCCCAGCATTTTCAGGACGAATTGCTGGACGAATTGCCGGAGGCCGTGGCCCTGGTCGGTACCGGGGACTACAACCGCATTGTGGAAGTCATCGAGCGGGCCGAAGCCGGGGAACGGGTGAAACTGGTGACACCAGAACCCACCTACATCGCCGACGAAACCGTGCCCCGCTACCGCACCACCGCCTCCAGCGTGGCCTACCTGCGGGTGGCGGAGGGCTGTGATTACCGCTGTGCCTTCTGCATCATTCCCCACCTGCGCGGCAACCAGCGCTCCCGCTCCATCGAGTCCATCGTGGCCGAAGCCAAGCAACTGGCCGAGGAAGGGGTGCAGGAGTTGGTGCTGATTTCCCAAATCACCACCAACTACGGACTGGATCTCTACGGCAAACCCGCCCTAGCGGAACTGCTGCGGGCCTTGGGTGAAGTCGATGTGCCCTGGATTCGGATGCACTACGCCTACCCCACGGGCCTGACCCCAAAGGTCATCGACGCCATCCGCGACACCCCCAACGTCTTGCCCTACCTGGATTTGCCCCTCCAGCATTCCCACCCAGAGGTGCTGCGGGCCATGAATCGCCCCTGGCAAGGGCAGGTGAACGACGACGTGATTCACCGCATCAAGGACGCCTTGCCGGAAGCGGTGCTGAGAACCACCTTCATCGTCGGCTTCCCTGGGGAAACCGAGGAACATTTCGAGCATTTGCTGGCCTTTGTGGAGCGCCATCAGTTTGATCATGTGGGCGTGTTCTCCTTCTCCGCTGAAGAAGGCACCCCCGCCTACAGTTTGCCGAACCAACTTCCCGAAGCGGTGCGGGAACAGCGGCGCGAAACCCTGATGCTGGCTCAACAGCCCATCGCCTGGGCCAACAACCAGGCGGAAATCGGCAAAACCGTGGAGGTGCTGATCGAGCAGGAAAACCCCGCTACGGGCATCACCATCGGTCGTTCTAGCCGCTTTGCCCCGGAGGTGGATGGCGTCGTCTACGTCACCGGGTCGGCCCCGCTGAACGCCCTTGTCCCCGTTACCATCACCGCCGCCGACACCTACGACCTGTTCGGCCAAGTGACCGAATCGCCCTAGCGTCCCCACGCCCTACGGTTGATCCCCAGGATTGCCCGCCGCCTTCGGCCCAAGTTTCCGCCCGTTTCCCCCGATTGTGTCATCTCTTCGAGGATCCGCTATGACCTTCTCCTTTGCCAGCCTAGGTTTGTCGGCTGCCCGTGTCAGCCATCTAGAATCCCTGGGCTACCACGAGCCCACCGCCATCCAAGCGGAGGCCATTCCCCACCTGCTATCGGGTCGGGATTTGATTGGTCAGGCGCAGACCGGGACGGGCAAAACCGCAGCCTTCTCCCTGCCGCTGATGGAGCAGGTCGATCCCAATAATCCTGCGGTGCAAGCCCTGGTGCTGACCCCCACGCGGGAACTGGCCCTCCAGGTCTGCCAAGCCATGCGCAGCTATCGCATCCAAGGCCGTCCCAAAATCCTGGCCCTCTACGGTGGGCAGTCCATCGACCGTCAGCAGGAGCAACTGCGTCGCGGGGCGCAGATTGTGGTGGGCACCCCAGGCCGCGTTCTTGACCTGCTGAATCGGGGCACCCTCTCCCTCAAAAACCTGGGCTGGCTGGTGCTGGATGAAGCCGACGAAATGCTGAACATGGGCTTCATTCAGGATGTGGAAAAAATCCTCAGCAAAGCCCCCGCCAATCGCCAAACTGCCTTCTTCTCCGCCACCATGGCCCCCGAAATTCGGGAATTGACCACCAAGTTCCTGCAATCCCCGGTCACGGTGACGATCCAAGCCGCCAAAGCCTCCCCTCGGCACATTCAGCAGATTTCCTACGTGGTGCCTCGCGGCTGGACAAAGGTACGGGCCTTGCAACCGATTTTGGAAATCCAGGATCCTGAATCCGCCATCATCTTTGTGCGCACCCGTCGCACCGCCAGCGACCTTACCCGCCAGTTGCAGGCCGCAGGCTACAGCGTCGATGAATACCACGGAGACCTCAGCCAGTCCCAGCGGGAGCGACTGCTGCTGCGGTTCCGCCAACAACAGGTGCGCTGGGTGGTCGCCACCGACATCGCCGCACGGGGCATCCATGTGGATGACCTCACCCACGTGATTAACTTTGACCTGCCCGATGCCGTGGAAAGCTATGTCCACCGCATTGGCCGCACCGGACGAGCGGGCAAAACCGGGGTAGCTATTTCCCTCGTGACCCCCCTCGAAAAGTACAAGCTGCGCCAAATTGAACGGCATACCAAGCAGTCCATGACCGTGATGCAGATTCCCACTCGTGCCGAGATTGCCGCCCGCAATCTGGAGCGCCTACGCAGCCAGGTGCGGGAAGCCATCACCAGTGAGCGGCTGGCCTCCTTCCTGCCCATTGTGTCCCAACTCAGCGAGGAGTACGACATCCACACCATCGCCGCCGCCGCCCTGCAAATGGCCTACGACCACACGGTTCCCGCATGGCAGCGCAGTGATCACCATGTCCAGACAGACGCCGCCAGCGCCAAGCCATCGGGATCGAGCAAGCCCAGCCTAGCCCCCAAAAAACGGAGTCAGCGCGGTGCCCAAAACCAGCCCGTAGAATCTCCCGGCAACTAAGCCCCGACGGTGATCCCCTGGGTTCAAGGTCAGCGTTGTTTCATTAGATTACGTATGAAAGAACACAACCCAAACCCTGGGGCATCCTAGAATTAAGGCACACGGGATCGCGCCGCTGCCTACTCTGGGAGGTCTTGAGCCATGCTGGTCATGATGACGGATAACCAAATCATCTCACCCCACACGGTCTGCCAAACCTGTCTCCTGGCGGATCACAACGGCGAACCTCGTTGGCGACACGGCAGTCTTGGCTGCGGTCGCTTAGTCACGGGTCTGGATCACAGCCAACCCGCCCAGTTTGAATGCCAAATGGGTTTCCGCGTCGCCAGTGTCGAGTGATCGGCGATGATGAGGATATAGTTGTTCTTGGTAAGAGCGAGACCGCTTAAGCGACTACAACCCCTGGTTGACTGGAAAAAGTTGTCTTCAAGCTACTGAATAGGTTGAAGCGCGTTGGTTTTGGGGATTTGAGAAAGCAGTGGTAACCTGCGTTCTACGCTTAGATGCTGATTCTGTTGGCGAAGTCGAAAGCGTTCTTAGACAGCCGGATTAAGCGCTGCAAACCGAGAGGGCCGAGGCTTGGCATGAGGCTCATCGTTTAACCCATTCACCACCCACACAAGGTTCATCGCAGTGGCGGTCAATAGGGGTTGTAGGTGTGTTTTTGTCAGCCCGATGTGGCGCATCCGTCTGATCCCAAAAGCTTGGATGCCCTGGGAAAGGGTACCCTCGATGCCCGCCCGTGTGCCGCCAATCGCCTAGACAAGTGATCGGTTGCTGGTTTCAGTCCATCTCAAACTGGCTGAGATCGCAGGCATCGGGCGCTTTCGCCTGCCCAATCAACTGCGGTCGCGTTGCAGGCCTTGTCCATCGCGACGGTTGCGATACTGCGCTAAAAACCCTGACGCTACCTATGGGCTTCCCAGCTTCTTCAGGCATCACGAGATGACGTTGAGTACGCTTACGTCCCTCGCCCTATCTTCGATACTTCGACCGAGGCACTTTGCCATGCCGCCTGATTGGATAAAATCAAGTTCAGGTTTACCAAGTTTTTACAGTGGCTTTCTCGTTTTATATAAAAGTATATTTCCCTTGGGGAGAATGCTATAACCCCCCTCCGAAAGGGGGAATAATTGGGTTAAGGTGGCACTATCCCCCCGCACTGGCCCCGAGAGACACACCCACTGGGTCCGCATGAGCTACTGTATTCATCCTGATTGCCCTCAACCTAAGAACCCGCCCACCGTGACGCACTGTCAAGCCTGTGGGTCGGCCCTATTGTTGCGGGATCGTTACCGGGTACTGCGAGCCTTGGGGCGTGGCGGATTTGGGGCTACCTTCCTAGCTCGGGATGAAATGCTGCCCGGTAAGCCCCCCTGCGTCATTAAACAACTGCTGCCCTCCAGCGAATCGGCGCAGCTCATCGAAATGGCGCGGGATTTGTTTCAGCGGGAAGCCAAAATTCTTGGCAAACTGGGTAGCCACCCCCAACTACCCCGCCTGCTCGACTATTTTGAGATCGAACAGGAATTTTTCCTGGTGCAAGAATTTATCAACGGAGCCACCCTTCAGCAAGAGGTGAAACGGGGTGGCCCCTTTACCGAGGCTGGGGTGAAGCAATTCCTCAGCGAAATTTTGGGCATGATCCAGTTCGTCCATTCCAACCACGTCATTCACCGAGACATCAAGCCCGCCAACATCATTCGCCGCGATCAGGACAAAAAGCTGGTGCTGATTGACTTTGGGGCCGTAAAGGATAAGGTGAACCCGGCCAAAGCCGCCAGTTCTGAACAAACTGCCCTCACCGCCTACGCCATTGGCACTCCGGGCTATGCCCCCCCAGAGCAAATGGCCATGCGCCCCGTCTATGCCAGCGATATCTATGCCCTGGGGGTAACCTGCATTTATCTGCTCTCCGGCAAAGCGCCCAAGGATCTCAACTACGACCCGATGACGGGGGAATTGCTCTGGCGCGATAAAGTTCACGTCAGCGACCACTTTGCCAAGGTACTAGAAAAAATGTTGGAGATCTCCGTACGCCATCGCTACCAATCGGCGGAGGCGGTACTGCGGGATCTCGATCTGGAGCCCTACCTAGCCAGCTTGGCCCAAAACATGGCCACCCCCAGCCAGCCCAAGGATCTCAATCCCGCCCAGAACGGCCACACTAGCCCCCATGCCGCCTTCTCCCCCGCCAATGAGGATCGGTCACCCGCCTCCTCCGCTGCCCGGATGGCCGCCGCCATTCGAGCCAGACGTGAACGGGCCAGCAGCAGCCAGTCGGGGGCTTCCTCGGCGGGGATGGGCCACACCTCTCCCCACACGGCCACGCCCAAATCGGGTACGCCATCCTCCGCCCGTCAGCCCGCTCGTCTTCAGTTGACCTCTGAGGAAGTGAAGCAAAAGTATGCCAAGGGGCGGCGCGATTTCTCCCTTCAGACCTTCAGTACCCTAGATGTTCAGCGTACCGCCTTGTCGGACATTAACTTCAACCAGTCCAAACTGCCTAACGCCAATTTCCAGGGGGCAGATCTAAGTCATGCCAACTTTGGGCGGGCCAGCCTCACCAAGGCCAACCTACGCAACACCAAGCTGATCAAAGCCTACTTCCACTATGCCAATCTAGAGGGGGCCGACCTGCGAGGGGCCAACCTCACCCAGGCTTGTCTCTCCAATGCCAATCTGCGGGGAGCCAACCTTTGTGGATCCGATCTCACCGGAGCCCTTGTTACCGACGAACAACTGTCCACCGCCCGCACCAACTGGTCTACGGTGTTGCCCAATGGCCGTCGCGGCATCCTCTGATTCCTCTGATATTTACGGTTTCTTCGACGGGTTCTTTCTGCATTCATCGGGCAATGACCATGGCTAACTCCTCTGATCCCCTGGCAGGGGACGCCCTTGTTAAAGAAGTGTGTCGCCGTATTCGGGTGGCCCGTAGCTATTGGGATGCCCACAATAACGCGGCCTGTCGAGGGGAACGCGAAAAAGCCCTCGCCCTGTATCACCAACTGACGAAGGAACAAAAGGACAAAATCCCCCAAACCCTGCGGGTGTGGCTACGCTACCGCAGCGAGAAATATTTTGGAGCCCACCGCACCCCGCCCAAGGCCAAGGGCCGATCCGGTAAAGGCCACAACCGCCAACCCCTCTAGGTTACACCCCAGACCCATGGCCATGCAGGGGCTTGAGAAGTGGGGCTTAACGGTGATCCCTGGGCCGTCCGTGATAAAAGGTATAGGTATCAAACAACATCCCTACCAAGCTGGAAGTAGCCCCCATGGTGATGAGGCCCTGGCGGGGGTCGCCGCTGCCGAGTACCGCCAGCACACCGATGAGGGGGTGGCTCCATGGGGCGTTTAGGTTGCCCCCAGGCATACAGGCTTGGGCAAGGCCAAGACCGACTAGGATCACCCCCACGATCACCACGGGGAGGAGCCCAGCGACCACCGCCGTCATGGCGAGGGACTGGAGGTAGCGCCCAAGACCCTTGGTGCTAACGGTTATGGTTTTTGGGTTTGCCGTCACCGATTGAGACCCCAGTTGGTGAAAGGATGGAAACTTTTAACACCTTAAACAGCCAAACCGGAGATGAACCAGACCAGTGAGAAAACTTCAAGCTCGTTAGCGTCTCGTTGTAAACCGCTGCCTATTGTTGCAAAGGGGTGAGCTACGGGACAGCCTCGCCTTAGGAAACTGTAACCATCCTCGCAACCTCACGGCGGTGGGGGCAGCCTGATATCCTGGGAGGAGCTATGGTGTTGGAAAGGGGACCCAGGACGGGTATCCACGGGTATCCAGTTCGATTAGGCATCCATCACAAGCACCCATCACAACGGGAGGAAAGGCGTGGCACAGGCGACGGAACGTTCCAGTTTGGGGCAGTGGGGGCAGCGGCTTTTGGCGGCCCTGTTTTTAACGGGACAGGTGGTGATGCATCTGATTTCGCGCCCCATCCACCGTCGCAACACTCTAGACCAGATGGCGGCGGTGGGGCCAGAGTCGTTGCTGATTGCCCTGATTACGGCGGCCTTTGTGGGCATGGTGTTTACCATTCAGGTGACCCGTGAGTTTTTGACCTTTGGCGCGGGCACGGCTGTGGGGGGCGTGTTGGCGCTCACCCTCGCTCGCGAACTTGGCCCGGTGCTAACGGCGGTGATTATTGCCGGACGGGTGGGTTCAGCCTTTGCCGCCGAAATTGGTACCATGCGCGTCACAGAGCAGATTGACGCCCTCCATGTGCTGAAAACCGATCCCATTGATTACCTGGTGATTCCCCGCATCCTGGCCTGTGCCCTGATGTTGCCCCTGCTCAATGTGCTAGCCTTCCTCACCGGAATGACGGGCGGGCTGATCATTGCCACCACCCAGTACGGGATTGCCACCTCAGTCTTTTTAGATTCGGCCAAAAACTTTCTGTCGGTGTGGGATTTGGTGAGTTCCTTAATCAAAGCCTTTTGCTTCGGTATCCTAATTGCCGTCATTGGCACCAATTGGGGCCTCACAACCACGGGCGGAGCCAAGGGCGTAGGACAATCCACCACGACCGCCGTAGTCACCGCACTCCTGGCGATTTTTATCAGCAATTTCTTCCTGTCTTGGCTGATGTTCCAGGGCACGGGGAGCGCGGTTTTAGGTTCAGCCTCTGCCACCGCTGGCATTGGCTAAGCAGCCGAATGTTGGACTAGCCTTGGCTGGGGAGATCCTAGACGGGCCGGGAAAACCTGGCTTGAGGTGTGCCAGTGCCCTGTGCCAGTTGTCGCGGGTGACTGAGAACCACGGGCCTGGGTCTCCTCTACGGACTCGACCATCGTTTAGAGACAGACGCCTAAAAGGGCCATAAATGCAGCTTTTTTAAGGGGTTTAGGCCGAATGGCTAGCCAGGAAATGTCGTGGTGTATCACCCACTACGGAAAGTGTCATGGCTGTGAGAAGACGTCCCAGATCCCAGCGCTACAACAGGGTTACAGCGTGAGACAAGGAATCGCTATCGGCCTCACCGCTGCCCCTGCCCCAACCGCATGATGCGAACTCAGGCCAGGTTGGGCGGGCCTTCTACACACACAGTTTGCCCTCGGAGAATTACCATGAAAACTCGTTCTATCGCCGCTATCGCCCTAGGTCTGACCGCTGCTTCCATGGTCGCCCTGCCCATCACGGCCCAAGCCCAAGAACGCCCCACCGACGTTAACTACGTGGGGGCTGGGGTTGCCGTTGGCGATCTGGGCAACAGTGATTTCGGGTTGTCCATTAACAGCAAAATTACCGTGGCCGATCAGGTCTCGGTGCGCCCTGGGGTGATGTCTAACCTCAACTTCAGCGAACCCAACGGCGAAACCGTGTTCCTGCTGCCCGTCACCTACGACTTCAATCCCATCACCCACAACGGTCGGCTGCTGCCCTTTGTGGGCGGTGGGGTGTCGGTGTCTACCGAAGGGGCCGGGGCGGTTGGCCCGCTGGTTACGGGCGGTGTAGACTACCGCATCACCGACCGAGTGGTGGCCAATGGCACCGTGAACTGGTCGATCTACGGCAACAGCCAAGTGAACGGCACCATCGGCCTGGGCTACACCTTCTAAGAAAATCACCCTAGGAGGCTGAACCCCTAGGATCTCAATCCGTCGGATCGTCGTTCTCTATCCATAAAGCCCCCAGAAAC
This sequence comes from Phormidium sp. FACHB-1136, assembly GCF_014697375.1. Taxonomy (GTDB): domain Bacteria; phylum Cyanobacteriota; class Cyanobacteriia; order Phormidesmidales; family Phormidesmidaceae; genus Nodosilinea. Next base: position 8,791 of record NZ_JACJRS010000049.1, on the reverse strand, counting down.
TTGGTTTCTGGGGGCTTTTTTAAGCGGTAGGGTGGCTTCGCGAAGCCATGTCCCCCAGCCCTGGATAGCCCCTAACCAATACGGATCAGTTCCACATCAAACACCAGGGTGGCATTGGGGGGAATGACGCCGCCTGCTCCACGGGAGCCATAGCCCAATTCCGATGGAATTACCAGCTTGCGTTGACCGCCCACGCGCATGGTGGCCACGCCTTCATCCCAGCCTTTAATCACCTGGCCCACGCCGATTTGGAAGGTGAAGGGTCGGCCCCGGTCGCGGGAGCTATCGAACTTGGTACCGTCTTCCAGGGTGCCCGTGTAGTGGACGGTGACCCGCTGGCCAGACTGGGGCATAGCTCCGGTGCCTTCCACGAGGTCAACATATTGAAGACCAGATTCCGTGGTAATTAGGGTTTCATCGGTCATGGTTACAGGGGATTCTGGAGCGTTAGGGGTGAGGTCAGCCGCTGCCTGGGCAAGTTGAACGGGGGCTTCGGCAGGGGCCGTTGCTGCCACTGGGGGGGGCGTTAGGTTGGCGGCGATGGCCTCCTGGTTGCCAGGGGTGATTTTAGCCACCAACAGCACCACACAGCACACTGCTAAAATTCCAAAGCTAATTAAAATCTCTCGCACAATGGATCTCCCATGGATGGCCTATTGACCGGATCATCATATCCGGATCACACGTCATGGGGCTGGTTTGCCCCCAAGATCAGCGGGCGATACGAAAAAAAGCCGCCATGGGTCATGACAGCTTCTTTCAGCCACGATGGCTTCAGTCTCGTATCCTTGACGCTCTGGGAGACAAAGCTAGAGGTGAAGCCCGGTTTCATGCTCGGTCTAGCTTATTTGAAGCCCACTGCCGCTTGCCACACAAAGGCCAGCAACAGGAAAAAGACGGGAATAATCGGCAGCACATCTACCAGGGGATCGAACAGCGAATAGGCTTCGGGTAGCTTAGCCAGCAGCATTACAGCATCCATGAACGGTTAATCCTCTCTCTACACAGCCAAATGAACCTAACCGATTGACGAAGGGAAACACCCCGTGCCCCTGGTTTCAATCGAAATGTATCAGAATTATGACGCATTTTATCACGCTGTGATCGCTATCCTGGGGCAAGGGCCACGGTCGATTTCGTCCGGAAACTGGGCATACTGACCACAGGGACAGAATCGGAGGGTAGCCAAGCTACGGGAGGCCGCCGATCCCGTACCGTGTTGTTTATTGTTCTAACCTCCATTGCCGCCCGTATTCCGTCACAAAGCCCATGGTGCCGCCTCAACCCACGTCCCAACCTAAGCGTTCTGGCCGATCAACCCAGGATCGGACGGTGGACCTCACCCCCGATCAGGCGGGGGCACTGGCGGCGCTGGATGACTTTGTGGCGGGCACCGAAAGGCTGTACCTGCTGACGGGCTACGCAGGCACGGGCAAAACCACCCTGTTGCAGGCGTTTATCCAGGGCTTGCGGCAGCGGGGGGATCATCGCCCTATTGTGCTGACGGCCTTTAGCAACAAGGCAACCAAAGTGCTGGCGACCATGGCGGCGCGGTGGCGGCTGGAGGTGGATGCCATGACCTGCTGCAAGCTGCTAGGACTGCGTCCGGTGGTGAACGAAGAGGACGGCAGGCAGGTGTTCCAGATCGATCAAAAGCAGCGCAGCCAGTTTGATCGCTATCGCCTGGTGATTGTGGACGAATGCTCCATGGTTAACGAAGAACTGTGGGAACTACTGGTGAGTGCGGTGTCGAACCTGTACCACGGCACCCAAATTTTGTTTGTGGGCGACCCAGCTCAGTTGCCCCCGGTGAAGGAGCCGGAATCCGCCTGTTTTCGCCACATTCTGCACCGCAGCGAACTGACGGAAGTGGTGCGCTACGGCGGGGCCATTGGTGTGATTGCCGAAGACCTGCGCCGCAACCTGGAACGCGCCCATTTACCCCACTTCCAAACCGACAGCAACGCCGACCATACCGAGGGCTGCTTTGTGTTGCCCCGCCCCACCTGGGAAAAGCTGCTGATCCGAGCCTTCACCAGCCCCAGCTACCAAGACAACCCCGACCAAGTCCGCGCCTTGGCCTACACCAACCGCCGCGTCGCCGATCTCAACCGTATGATTCGCCGCGCCCTGCACCCGCCCAACGCGCCCCGTTTTGTCTCCGGGGAACGCCTGATCGCCCTCAACCCCTGTCTGAACGAAGAGACCCTGGTACTCTCGACGTCTGCCGAATGTGAAGTGATCTACACCGCACGGGGGCGCGAGGGGGAATGGCCCGTGTGGATTTTAGAAGTGGAAACTGAGGAAGGCGACTACAAAACCCTGCGCGTTCTGCACGAATCCGGTCAGGGCGAATTTCAATCCAAGCTGGATGTTCTGGCCAAGGAAAAACGCTGGATGGAATTTTGGGATCTGCGCCAGCGCTTCCACGAAGTGGACTATGCCTACAGCCTCACGATTCACAAAAGCCAGGGCTCCACCTTCCAAGACGTGTTTGTGGATATTCCCTCCATGGGGGCCAACCGCAACATCATCGAGCGCAATCAACTCTGCTACGTTGCCTTTACCCGCGCCGCCAAACGATTGTTCTTACATCAATAATTGGCATGGGCGCACTAATTGGGCGCACTAATAAGGCCATTTCATTGCAGAGCAACGACAGGCGTTAGCGGTTCGGTTAGAAACGCCCCCTGACGACGACGGGGCAATGACACAGGGATAGTTTTTTCATGGAGTACTCTTAGCGGGATGATCGCCAAGGAGTGCCCCCAGGCTGGGTGGGCTTTGGGCAAGGAGGTCTCGCCCTTGCCCAAAGCCCTGCACACTGTATACATTAGGAAGTACATCGAATGACAACAGCAACGACAACGCCGGAAATTGGCATCATCATGGGCAGCGATTCGGATTTGCCCACCATGCAGGCGGCGGTGGAGGTGTGTGACGCCTTTGGGGTGGCCTACGAGGTGGCGATTGTGTCGGCCCACCGCACCCCAGAGCACATGGTGAAATACGCCCAAACAGCGCGAGAGCGCGGGCTGAAGGTGATTATTGCCGGAGCCGGAGGGGCCGCTCACCTACCGGGGATGGTCGCCGCCCTAACGCCCTTGCCCGTGGTGGGGGTGCCCGTGGTCAGCCGCACGATGCAGGGGCTAGATTCCCTCTACAGCATTGTGCAAATGCCGGGAGGGATCCCAGTGGCGACAGTGGCCATTGGCAATGCCAAGAATGCGGGGCTGCTAGCGGTGCAAATTTTGGCCTGCCATCGCCCGGATTTGCTGGATCAAGTGGCCGAGTATCGTCGCCAGTTAGAGGCCGAAGTGCTGGCTAAACAAGCCCAGCTCGAGACCCTCGGTAGTCAGGGATACCTACAAAATATGGGCCAGCGTTAGGGCTAACCGGAAATACGGCGTAATTTTTCCCTGAATTCCGTCTTAATCCCAATCCTAGGCGCAATAACTCGATGCTTTCGCCTCCTTTTGGGGTGATATGTATTTCCTGATACAGATTGACGCCCTCAGAATTGATGGAATCATCTTGTTCTGTAAAGCTACGGTAACGTTGCGGTGATGCAAGCCAGTCCTCTCTGGTGTTGCTGTGGCAACTGGGCCATGAGGCGTGGGCTTTTCAGGGGTGGCATGGGCCGCTCCAAAGGAGTTGCTTGGGTTACGTCATGTTTGGCCTACGGACTGACTAAGTCGTAGATGGTTGGCTCCCCTACCAAGTCTGCTACGCCGCTGTCTGGCTTTGGCTGGATTGTTTGGCAGATAGGCCGTGTTTGCTGTCTGATTGTGTTGAAGGAACGTCTGTCAAGATGTCTAATTTAATGTTGAAAAATCGTTCTAAGTTCCGGAGGCGGTCAAAGCCGTCCTTCTGGACTGCCAGTGTGCCGCCCTTTGACCAAGCGGCGAAGCGGATCTTTGGTCGGGTTGGCAGTTGGGCTTGGGTAGCTTGTATTCCCCTCGCCATCACGATTCTGGTCACCTGGGGCTTTGCGGCCCATGCCCAGGAAGAACTGACGGCGGAGGATGTGCAAGTTGTCCTCAACAACATTTGGGTCACCATCGCGGCCTTCCTGGTGATTTTCATGAACGCCGGGTTTGCCATGGTGGAAACCGGATTTGCCCGCCAGAAAAATGCGGTCAACGTTCTTACTAAAAACCTGATTGTGTTTGCCTTGGCAACCCTGGGCTATTGGTTCATTGGCTTCTCGCTCATGTTCGGGGCCAATGGTAATCCCTTCGTTGGCTGGGGCAGCTTCTTCCTAGGCGGTGCCCCTGAACTGTATGGTCTGGGGCCGGATGGTCTCAACCTCTCCAAAGACACCTTCTTCCTATTCCAGGTGGCCTTTGCGGGTACGGCGGCAACCATTGTGTCTGGGGCCGTGGCCGAGCGCATTAAATTTGTGGACTTCTTGGTGTTCAGTATTCTGCTGACCGCCATTGCCTATCCTATCACCGGGCACTGGCTCTGGGGTGGTGGTTGGCTGCTTGAATTGGGCTTCCACGATTTTGCGGGTTCCACCATTGTTCACTCCGTGGGCGGTTGGGCCGCGCTGATGGGGGCGGCTTTCCTTGGCCCCCGGATGGGCAAATATAACGCCGAAGGGCAGGTCAATGCGCTACCGGGTCACAACCTGAGCATTGCTACCCTGGGTTGTTTGATTCTGTGGCTGGGCTGGTTTGGGTTTAACCCTGGTTCTCAGTTGGCGGCAGATTTGGCGGTTCCCTATATTGCCGTAACCACCAACCTAGGGGCGGCGGCTGGCGGTGTGGCCGCAACTTTCGTCTCCTGGGGCTTGAGCGGCAAGCCTGACCTGTCCATGACCATCAACGGCATCCTAGCGGGTCTGGTCTCTGTGACCGCTGGTTGTTATGTGTTTGGTTACGGCGGTGCCTTTTGGGCTGGGTTGATCGGCGGTGTGCTGGTCGTCTTTGCCGTGGGCTTCTTCGACAGCATCAAAATTGACGACCCCGTGGGTGCCACCTCCGTCCACCTCGTCTGCGGCGCATGGGGAACCTTGGCTGTGGGTCTGTTTGCCAACCCCAACAACTTCACCCAAGGCGGCGAAGGCATCAGTGGCTTGTTCTTTGGCGGTGGCCTTGCCCAACTGGGCATTCAGTTTGTGGGCGTCCTGTCCGTCGGCCTCTTTACCGTGGTACTGTCCAGTATCTTCTGGCTCGTCCTGAAGTCCACCATGGGTCTGCGGGTCTCCCCCGAAGAGGAGATGAAGGGTCTGGACATCGGAGAACACGGCATGGAAGCCTACAGCGGTTTCCTCAAGGACACCACTGACATGGCCGGGATGATGTAATTCTGACGAGGTTTGGTTCTCGATAACCTAACCTTCCATGGTGAGAGGGGTTGGCTACGGCTGACCCCTTTCGTGCTTTAACCCTTTCGTGCTTTAACCCTTTCGTGTTTTAAATTGGTTTCACGGATATTGGGCTTTACGGATGTTTGGTTGAACAACGATTGATTGAACGAACGCTCTTCCCTTCAACATGGCCAACGTCGCCCCAGTGCGTCATTAACAGGTATGTCTCCTCCCTTAGATCGAACAGCCCTTTACCAGCTTCTTTTGGCTTTGCCGCCGCCTCAATTTGAGGCGCTGTTGTTTGATCTCAACCCACCCAAGGGCAATGTATCTCCTCCCACGGCTCCCCAAGGGCAGCGAGTGCCAGAACTGCTGACCTGGGTAGATAGCCCCGTTGGCCCCGGTTTAGAGGCGTTGAGGATTTCGCTGGAAAAATGGGCGGTCGTTGCCGATTTGTCATCGCCCCAGGATGACACCCCTCCGCCTGACCGACTGCCACCCCAAAAAACACCTCTGCTCTTAGCCCGATTAGGAGGGCTGGCCCTAGCGAGTGGGTTGGCCATGGCCTCCTTGGTGTCTGTCGTCCGTTTTTTTGGAGCCTTCGAGCCCCTGGAGCTAATGGCCTACGACCATGTGCTAACCGCAAGGCCAGCGGAACCACGCAGTGATCGCATCATTGTGTTAGAAGCAAACCGGGCCGTGGTAGACGCTGAGCAACTCAAAGAACCCAAAAACCTGGCAGAGACCCTATCCGACGCCACCCTCACCGCTGCGATTCAAAAGCTACAGGCCTATGGTGTCAGTGTTATCGGCGTGGATTGGTATCTGCCCGATGATCTGACTCAGTGGTCCGCATCGGTTTTGCCTATTTTTCAAGCCCCCGGTCTCGCCGATCACAGCAGGATCTACGGCCTATACCTTCAGCCCTACCAGGGGCGCACAGGCGAAGAAAATTCGGTGCCAGCCCCCCACCCCCAGGCCATTCCTCCAGAGCGCGTGGGCTTTAGCAATTTTGCGATCCATAGGAAAGGTGAAGGGGAAAACGTCCTGCGCCGACAGATCGTCAGCAATGGTTTAGGCGATACCGTTACCGCACCACCCTGCCCCTCAACCCAAGCCTTTAGCACCCTCATGGCCCTAGGCTACTTGGAAGCTAACCACCCCGACCTTGGCCCCTTCACCCCGCCAGACTTCTCTAGGGTGTTGGAGTCTCGCCGCAACCGTTGGCTTCTGGGACGGGCCACCCTAAACGGCCTAAGTTCCTACAGCTTTATCTATGGTGGCTACCAAGATCTCGAGCCTGGTATCTTTGAACTGATGCTCAACTATCGAGAGCCAGCGGGGAACGATCTCCGCGCCGCCTTTACCCATAAGTCCCTCTACGATTTACTAGAGAATCGGCTCGATCCTGCCGCGTTTCAGGGCAAAGTAGCGCTGCTAGGGCTTACCGACGACACCCGCATTAGCGATAGATTTTTAACTCCCTACGGCGACGAACTCGGCGTTACCCTCCATGCCCACATGGTTGACCATCTGATCAGTTTGGCCCTAGGGGAGCGGCGGCAAATTTGGGTATGGACAAGGGTCGGCGAATTTGCCTGGATTTTGCTGTGGAGCCTGTTGGGCGGAGGGTTCGGTCTGCTAGGACGACATCGCCCTGGGTGGCTCGCCGGATCGCTAGCGGCTGGACTATTGGGCATTTACCTTTCTAGCCGCTTGGCGATGGGCACTGTAGCTCTTTGGTTACCGATGGTGCCGCCCATGGTGGCCTTCGTGCTGGCCCAAGGCACTGTGGTTTATACTGAGGCCACGCTACAGCTTACCCGCTCTAATCACTCCAAAATCAAACCTTGAGGGATGCATGGGTAATGACAAACCAATGGCTAGGACTCTTTACCATGGCGATAGGGCTGAGCCTTGCGAATTCTCCAAGCTTAGCCAACCCCCACCCCATACCCGATCCAATGATCTATGCTCAAGGTGCCCAGCCCGAAGGCTTTTGGGTGCGCACCTGGCAGCGGCTGCGGGGGCGTTCCATCCCTAATCAACGAAGTGGTTCCACAGGGCGGGGCGGGGCCAATCATGATCGCTGCCTCTACACCACCGAAGAACTGCTGGCCCTAGTGCCTACCGCCGCCGAAACAGGCTTGCCTTATCTAGAACCCGTCCTCACAGGCCACCCCACCTGGTGGTTCTATGTGCCCTACGCAGGCAACGGTCGCCTCCGGGCGGAATTTGCCCTCATCGACACCGCCGAAACCATCCTCTACACCACCGAAATCATCCTCCCCCCAAAGTCTGGACTAATGGCCGTTTCCTGGCCAGAAACCGAGCCACCCCTCTCTCCAGGAAGCACCTACCGCTGGGTCTTCTCCATTCGCTGCAACCCCACCAACCGCTCTGGCGATGCCACCGTCAACGGCTGGATCCAACGCGCCACCGCCGAAGAGTCTGCGGCCCTCGCCACCCAGCTTGCCGCCGCCCCCAACCCCTACGCCGTCCTCGCCGACTCCCTCTACTGGTTCGATCTCCTGGCTACCCTAAACACCCTTAAAACCACGAACCCTCAACGATTTTCGCTCCTGTGGGATGGGTTACTGTGCCAGGTCTATGCCCAGTCCGACCGCCTTACCGCCCTAACCGAAACCTGCCCCGACCTCTCCAGCCTGCCAGAACCAAACTAATTTCCTGTCCCTGGCTAACCTTGTCCTCTCTGTCCATCTCCAGCCATGCCCCAGCCCCCAGAAAATCCCCAACACCGCCAACTTCAGCCATGGCTCAAGCCCTTTGGTATGGTTTCGCTCTTGGCCAGCAGCTACCTACTCGCCCCATGCGCCCAAGCCGTCGAGTCAGTCCCCCGACGGGTGATGCAACCCCACCTACAAACGGGATTAACACGACTTCGCCAACCCCGTCTTCAACCCCTGGCGTTTATCTCAGACCACCACCTCAATCCAGTACGTTTGGAGGACTTAGAAGGGCGAAATCTGGCCCAAGATATGCCCTTGCCGAGTCAAGATGTCCCCAATTCCCCAACGATTGAAGCCCCGGAAGTCACTCTCACAGATGTTCAGATTGTGGGAAACCAAGTATTACCTTTGGCTGTCGTAAGTCGAATTTTTGCACATCAAAAAAAATAAACCCTTTAATCCCGCTGACTTTCAAGCTGGTCTTGACGCTATCAATCAGTGGTACCAAAATAACGGCTATGTCTTGGCCCACGTTGTTTCAGCACCACGCGTCTCAGATCAAGGAGTAGTTACGTTAGAAGTAGTCGAAGGGGTGATTGAAGCTATTGAAATACGATTTGTAGATGAAAATGGCAATACTACCAATGGGCACCTCGATTAATCGAGCATTCAGGGAATTGCCGTCTCAAAAAAGAACACAGTGAGACAGGAATTTCCCTTCCATCGCACTGTGTCAGTTGTGACTCAAATGAATTTATCAGCGTTGCCTTATGGCTTCACTTAGAAC
>NZ_JACJRS010000048.1 GCF_014697375.1 Phormidium sp. FACHB-1136 | reverse complement strand
GAAAGGCTTTACATCAGCCAGTTTCGGACATGATGGGTCGATTGACTCAGCTCATGTCCGTTTTTCTTGGCGTCCCGCTACCGGATACAGAACTTCCCACTGTCCAGAAGATTAAGTTTAAGGAATATAAAAAGAAGATGGACGCTGCCCTTAAAAAGATTGCCTTGACGGACGTAAGAAACCTTGGGTCAATTGATCTCCAGTCAATCATAAACGAGCTTCTTTAAGACATTAATAAGTAGACTTTATGTTGCAAATTCAAGCATCAAAAATCACATCACCTTTGATGCCTGAAGTGTAATACTCAGCTTGCTTAATGATTCAATGAGCTACCAAAACAAAAAAGATCTGAGAAGATAGAAAGGCAAGGCTCTAATTATTCTATGCAATTTGAATGGGATAAAAATAAAGCCACTCGCAACCTGTCAAAACATGGCGTTTCTTTTGAGGAAGCAGAAACCGTTTTTGAAGATCCTCTCTACGTTGACTTTTATGATCCAGACCACTCAGAGGAAGAAGATCGCTATCTTATTGTCGGGGAGTCGCATCAAGGGCGCTCATTGATTGTGTCATACACAGAACGAGGAAACATAATACGCCTGATTAGTGCTAGGGAAGCAACACGATCTGAACGAGAAGTTTACGAAGAGGGATAATACAGCGATGGAAGACGATCTAAGACCAGAATACGACTTAAAAAGTCTGCGAGTCAGGAAACTAGGCTCTGGCAGAAAAGATTTTGCTGGGGTAACAGTACGCTTAGAACCCGACGTTGCCGAGATGTTTCCTGATGCTGAGGCAGTTAACGAAGCACTACGTTTTTTGATTCGAGTAATGCGGGACAATTCAGTTTCTAGCTCATCCAGGGGCAATTAGAAGAAATGGCCTCTAAACTAATGGGGGACTAGGTTATGTGGAAAGATGAAATCGTTGAAGAAATTCACCGTATTCGTGACGAATATGCCAAGTCCTTTAACTACGACTTAAAAGCCATATTTGAAGACCTGCGTAAAAAACAGGACGAAAGTGGCTATAAATTTGTTGACTTGTCAGGAAATCGCAGCTCGAAAACACGCTGGATAAAGCCATTGGAAGCTTCTACGGTGAACGATCAGAATGTTGATAAATAGGCCAGATCGAAGCGATGGAGCCTGAGTAATCTGCTCCCAATACGGCCCTCAATAGGGGCAGAAATTCCATGAGCAAGAAAACTGAAAATGCAATGCAGGATGATCTACGTCCCGAATACGACTTCTCTCAGATGAAGGGCGGCGTTAGAGGTAAATATGTTGAACGCTATCGTTCAGGCACCAACCTAGTCCTCCTAGATCCCGACGTAGCCCAAGCCTTCCCCACCGATACTGTCGTCATTAATAGAGCAGACCCATGATTACAACCCTCAACAAGCCATCGGCTCTAATGCATGAAATCCAGCTTGAGAAAGTTGGAGGCTGTAACTTGTTTAAATTCAGTGAGCCTCTTCAATTACGTATGGAGAGCCTTTTAGAAAGAAAAAAGCGGATGCAATAACCCCCGATGAAATCACTGAACTAGATGCAATTGGAGAACTTGACCGCATTTTTACCTACGTTAACGCCGTGCTAGCGGCTGACCACGTCAATCAGGGATGAACTTAAACAAGCCGTTCGACTATGGGGATATGGCGAATCCGCTCAAATATCAAATGGTCATCCAATGGTCTGAGGAGGATCAAAGCTTCTTGGTGCGTTTTCCCGATTTTCCAGGTCAGCAATGGCGTACCCACGGGAACACCTACACTGAAGCAGCAGCTAACGGCCTTGAGGCGCTAGAATCCCTTGTAATTGTCTATGAGGCAGCGGGTGAGGCGTTGCCAAAGCCTACTGTGATTGATGTGGTTTAACTCAAATGGCAGACGATCTAAGACCAGAATACGACTTAAAAAGTCTACGAGTCAGAAAACTAGGCTCTGGCAGAAAAGATGTTGCCAGAACAACTGTGAAATCGGAATCCAACCCTGCTGAGGCGTTTCCTGGCGCTGATAAGGAAGTGCGACCATTAGAAGAGGTCATGGAGGAGATTAGTCGAAAAGCGCAGGAGAGAGGCTTAACGCCAGAAATCCTTGAGTCTATTCTGGGTGAGTCAAGCGACGCTCAAACTCTGGGCTCGTGAGGCGATCACCGCTTTCTAGGGGTGGGGCCACGGTTGGTTTAGCCGCAGTGAGGGGGGAGGTCGCCCTAGGACGGGCCATCGGTAGGGTAGTTCTATGCTATCGGGCGGGTGGGGGAACCGCGATGAAATTCAGTACAGTAAATTCAGTACAGTAAACATAACGTTACTGTGATACGTGGCTGTCCGAGTCGTCGATTCCGGGTTTCGAGGTTGTCGATGGCTCGACTGGATGGCCCAATGCCTCCGTCTATCACCCTGTTCTGCGCCCTTACCTTTGCCGCCTTGCCATGACCCAGCCCACCGTTGACCCTCCGGCGACGACCGCCCCCGTTGAACCCACCGCCCAGCCTCCGGAAGCCCCGCCTAGTTTTGTCAAGTTGGCTATGCGGAACATGGTCAAAAAGGGCGGCAAGTCGCTGTATCACTTTGCCCTCACCACGGCGGGCCTGTTGGGACTGCTGGTGGGTTTGGCCTACCTGACTCGCTAGGGGGCTAAACCAAATGACCGTTACCCCCAACCCGTCTGAACCTGCCCTGGAATCGCCTGTCCTGGAGGAGCCCGTCCTAGAGGTGATCGTGGAGGGCCACCATCCCCAGGGCGATCTGATCCCTACGGAGGACTGGCAAGCTTGGTTTAGCCAATGGGCGACCCAGGTGGATTTGCCGCCCTCGCCCCTGGGAGCCTACGAGCTATCCCTCACCCTCACCGATGATGGGGAGATGGCGGAGCTAAACGGCACCTATCGTCACATCGAACGGCCCACAGACGTGCTCTCCTTTGCGGCCCTGGAGGATGAAACCCCCCTAGCCCCAGAATTGCTGGAGAGTGAGCCTTTTTATCTGGGGGACATCATCATTTCCTTGGATACGGCCCAACGACAGGCCGAGGCGGCGGGTCACGATCTCCGATGGGAAACGGTGTGGTTGGCTAGTCATGGGTTTCTACATTTGCTGGGCTGGGATCATCCCGACGACAACCAATTAGAGGCCATGCTAGCCAAACAAGGGGAATTGCTGCGGGCCATTGGCTTAGCTGTGGCCGATTAGCCCCAGGATTTGCCTTAATGGTTTGGATGTGTTGATGAATCGCTGGAAATCTTGATCGCTGGTGTAGACTAGCCTCGAAGCAAGATTTATGCTGTGGCGTAGCGGATCGCTGCCGGAGAGACAGTGGTTGGCCTCGTATTCATCTATAACTGCCGATCCCTAGGGATCTCCTATTTATGACGCTATATCGCGAAAAATCCGACTCGGTGCCCACCACCGATTTGCCCCGGCCCATCCGGCCCCTGTCCTGGAAAGTTGCAAATAACCTATTGGTGAGCTTTCAGTATGCGTGGCAGGGGGTCAGCTATGCCTTCCGTACCCAGCGCAACTTTCGCATCCATGTGGGGGTGGGGCTCGTGGCGGTGGGGCTGGCGGTTGGCTTGGGGCTAAGTGCGGTGGAAATCGCGGTGATCATCTTGACCTGTGGGGCGGTGATGACCATGGAGTTACTCAATACCGCCCTAGAGTCGGTGGTGGATCTGACCGTACAGCAGACCTACCACGAACTCGCTAAAATTGCCAAAGACTGTGCCGCCGCCGCCGTGCTGATGTCGGCCATGATTGCGATTTCCGTTGCGGTTTGTTTACTATTGCCGCCCCTGTGGCAGCGTCTTTTGGGATAACCCTGATCATGATTCTTGTCATTGATAATTACGATAGCTTTACCTACAACCTCGTGCAGTACTTGGGGGAACTGGGCCAGGAACTGCCCGTGGCCAAAGACCTCCGGGTATACCGCAACGATCAGATTAGCCTCTCCGAGATCAAGGCGCTGGCTCCCGATGGCATTGTGATTTCCCCCGGCCCTGGCACCCCCAATGATTCCGGCGTTTCTCTGGCGGTGATTCAAGACCTTGGCCCCACGGTGCCAATTTTGGGGGTATGTTTGGGGCACCAAAGCATCGGCCAGGTGTTTGGCGGCACCATCATTCGCGCCCCCGAACTGATGCATGGCAAAACCTCGCCCATCTACCACAAAGGCCAAGGCGTGTTTGCCGGATTGGAGAACCCCTTCCAGGCCACCCGCTACCACAGCCTCGTGATTGAACCCCAGTCTTGCCCTGAGGTGCTAGCGATCACCGCCTGGGTGGAGGATGGGACGATCATGGGCGTGCAGCACCGCCAATACCCTACTCTGCAAGGGGTACAGTTCCACCCAGAAAGCATCCTGACCGACTCTGGCAAGCCCATTCTGCGGAACTTCCTGTTGTCTATTCCCGTGGCCGTTGCGGCCTAGGTAGACGCGATAGGCAGACGCTCCCTCTCCCAGCCCCATTTCCCATGGCTTCTATCCTCGACCCGCCCATTCCCGCTAAGGTTGCCAAAATGAAGGCACGGGTCTGCTGGCAACATCCGACCCTGGTGGCCCACCACATTGACCAAACCCGGCTGATATTGGAGGACGGCCACGCCGAGGACGAGGAATTCTCCTTTTTGGTGATTGGCGATAGTGGATCTGGCCCCCACCCGGATCACCACCCCCAGCGGCGGTTGGCGGAACAGATGGTGCCTCACCTGGAGGACTGTCGGTTTTTGCTGCACACCGGGGATGTGGTGTACCAAGTCGGCTCCCGCGAGCAGTACCCTGAGAACTTCATCAAGCCCTACCGGGAGTGGCTGGTGGGGGGAGAGCAGCCCGAAAAGATTGCCTACGATCAAATGCTGTTTCGGTTTCCGTTTTTGGCCGTGCCCGGAAACCACGATTATTACAATCTGCCCCGGCTGTATAGTTTGCTGGTGCAGATTAGCAAACCCCTACGCAAGCTGCTGGGTATCGACCTCAATCCCAATGTGGGCTGGCATGGGTCGGGGGTGGGAGATGCCTACGCCCGCGCTTTTTTGGATTATTTACAGGGAATGCCCGACCAACGGCTAGCGGCCCACCTACGGGCCCATTATGGCCCCTGGGATGGGCACACCCAGGGCTTGCGCTACCGACCGGGGGTGTTTACCCGTCTGCCCAACCGCTACTACACCTTTCGCTACGGCGGCATTGATTTCTTTGCCCTGGATTCCAGTACCTTTAACGATCCCTCGCTACTCACTCACCAGGGAGGGCTAGACCATCGCCAGGAGCTTCAGGATCAGCGGCGGCAGGTGTTGGAGGATCGGCGAGCGGTAGAGGAGGCTGCGCTGCACCAAGACCTCAGGGATGCCCATGCCCAGGAAGACCTGGACGACTGGCAAGCCAAGGTGGAGCAGTACGACGAAATGCTGCTCGATCTCGATAAGCAGCTCAACGCCAACCCCACCGCACTCATTGATACCGAGCAACTGCTATGGCTGCGGGATGGCCTGATTGCCTCCTGGCACGACCCAGCGGCACGGGGGCGCATTGTGTTCTTCCACCACCCCCCCTACGTCACCGAATCGACCAAGTGGAACCAGGGCCAAACCCTGGCGGTGCGCCAACATCTGCGCTGGGTGCTGGATCAGGTCGCGGCGGCAGTTCCGGCGATCTCCCCCCAGACTCCCCCCGTGAATCTGGTGATCAACGGCCATGCCCACTGCTTTGAACACCTCAAGACCCTAGACACAGGCCACGCCGATGGTCACCTAGCCTGGATTGTCTGTGGTGGCAGTGGCCTCAGTTTGCGGCGTCAGCGGTCTGGGGGCAACGTTCTTTACGAAACCGTCCCCGACCTAACCCCCGAGGCCCAGGCCGAGCTTCGTCCCGTGGCCGAGTCCCAGCTTTTTGTAGGCCGCACAGGCAAAAAGCCCGACTATCGCCGCCCCTACTCGTTTTTGCGGGTCGATGTGAAAGGAGGCAAGGATCCTAAATTCGTCCTCACCCCCCATGTGTCTGAGCGCTTTCACCAAGATTGGCAAGACTACGCCTTGGATCCTATTTACCTTTAGGCGGGTTACCTTTAGGCAGGTAGCTTGGGTCAGGTTTCATCAGTCTGGCCAATCCCACGCCCTAGCCGAGGGTGCCCCCCTCCGTGGGACGATGGCGCTTGAGGATGACCATGGTTGGCCCTACCACAGGGTTACGGGCCACCACCAGGCCGTCGGCGTCCCTCAGTTGCAGGGTGGCCAAGGCTAGCCCCTGGGCCTGGGTATAGATGTCTTGGGCAATGCGGTCTTGGGAAGCCCTTCCCAGGCCATACCAGTCGTTACTGACATTGACCGACAGCACTTGCTGGGGCCAGTTGACCTCCACCGACTGAATCAGCCCCACCCCATAGGAACGGCTGATTTTGCTGACCCGATCCTGAATATCGGCAATCAGGCTTTGCTCCGGGGAAGGCTCCAGCCCCTCTGTTCGGTTGTCTATGGCCCGGTTGTCTGCGGTGATGGCAGGATCTGACGCACTACTTTCCCCCAAAGGCGAGGCCTTTCCCCCCTGTGCGCCCCCTGGAGAGAGGGCTGGTGCAGAGACCGAGATCTCCGGCCCCTCCACCCCCTGACCAGCGGTGCTCCCTCCCCCCAGGGGGTTCCACAGCACGAGCCAGAGAATCACCAGCCCCAGGGCAATGGCCGTCATACGTTCATCGCTGAGGGTGCGCTGCCAGGTGATCGGCAACCAAGACCGCACTTGGCGCAGCCCCCGACGCCAGATCGCCGCCCCATCGGCCAACACAATCATCAGTTGATCAATCATGCCCAATTCCTTCGGCTGGTAGGGAACCTCACTCGGCTCCCAATCGTCGTAGGGAAGAACTGTGCGACCGGGTTTTTCCGCTTCCCGGCGCGACCCAGAGCCAGCATCCAGCACCGAGGGATCTGGCTCGTCCCTTTCTTCACCCCCGCCTGTCGCCATCACCGAGGGCCAAGACGCCGCCTCTGGTCTGATGTCCCTCGGTGGATCCGCCGCCATGGCCGCTGGTTCAGATTCGTCCAAATCCGTCCACACCTCCGCTGCTGGGGGATTGTTCATAGGGAACTCGTTGGCTGATCGGTCTGCTGCATCGAGTGCCGACGACGAAGCAGACAACGCCTCAAAGCTGTCCGGCAAGGCGTCATCCACTTGGTGATCCACGGCTGAATCGGCCTCGGCTGGCGGCCCCTCCGGCGGCGTCATCGCCTCTGCATCGGGAATCGCTGGAATGTCTTGGGGAAAATCGGGATCGTGGGAATTCATAGGGCAACCCGCCTACCAAATCTTCGTTCACCTCTGCCCACCATAAACCAGATCGTCCGCCATGATTGCTGCTGGTTCAGCCTAGAGCGTTTCTAAAGCGGCTAGCAGGGCCTCTGGCTCAGCATTGTGGTGCAAAAAGGAAAACCAGTGACCGTAGCGCAGTTGGCCCTGGGCATCCAGCACAAACTGGGCGGGGAGCGGTGCCCCCAGCGCTTGCCCCGTGTGGTACTGGCGGAAACTTTGCCCCACCGGATCGCACAGCAGCGGTAGGGTAAGCTGCAAGTCTTCTACCACGGCCTTGCCCTGACGAGGGTTGAGGCTGGTCACCATAAACACCTCCGTACCCGCATCCCGAAACCGTTGATAGGCCGCATTCATGGCCATGATGTGGGGGTAACACAAGGGGCAGTACACCCCCTCGGCAAAGATGCGGGTGAAGGCCAGCACCACGGGCTGTTTGCCGCGCCAGTTGGCCAGCCTCACCGTGCGTTGATGGGTGACATCGAACAGGGCAAAATCGGGGCCCCTGCTTCCCAGGGCCAATCCCAGGCGGGCAGGGCGAGGCAGCAGGTACTTGCGCCAAATGTGCCAAGGGGCGAGGGACGGTGGGGCGGTCATGGTTGGGGAAAAGGCAGTCTGAGGGGGCGGTCTGAGGGTGAGCAAGGCCGATGTCGTCGGGGATGCTAGGGTGTTCCAGGGGATGACAGCGGGGAGGATGCCTCTGCCGCCGCAAAGAAGTCTTTAGATTTTACGGGATCAGGCACCATGGTTTTGTCGCCCGGTTGCCAGTCTACGGGGCAAACTTCGTTGGGGTTACTCTGCACATGCTGGATAGCCTGGAGCACCCGCAGGGTTTCGTCTACATTGCGACCAAAGGCCAAGTTGTTGATGGTGGCGTGCTGAAGGATGCCTTCCCGGTCGATGATAAACAGCCCCCGCAAGGCCACTCCGGCTTCTGGGTCGAGGACGTTGTAGGCGGCGCTCACTTCTTTTTTCAAGTCAGAAATGAGGGGATAGTTGAGATCACCCACGCCCCCGGCCTTGCGCTCGGTTTGAATCCAGGCGAGGTGGGCAAATTCGCTATCCACCGACACCGCCAAAATTTGGGCATGGAGCGCCTTAAATTCCTCGTAGCGGTCGCTAAAGGCCGCAATTTCTGTAGGACACACAAAGGTGAAGTCGAGGGGATAGAAAAACAGCACCACATACTGCCCCCGATAGTCCGACAGTTTCACGACCTTAAAGGCTTGATCGACCACCGCCGTCGCCGAAAAATCAGGGGCCAGTTGCCCAACCCGTAGACATCCCTCCGTCTGTTCTGTCATGGTGGCTTTCCTAACCAACGATTGCTCCTATAAGGGTAAACCCTATTGACTGGATTGCAACCCCGTAGGGCAGGCTGGTGGTCTTCGCCACCCTTCGCCACTGACAATCTAGGGAAGTCTTGGTCAGCGCCCGCCCTAAACCCAGATCTAAAGAGCTATCTCTAACCAAAATGGCTCAGGCGTGATTTGAACACGCGACCAAGGGCTTATGAGTCCCCTGCTCTACCACTGAGCTACTGAGCCGTAGCATGGCGTTGAGTTCATCAAACTCAACCCACGGTTAATAACTATATCACAGCAAAGCCCCAAGTTAGCCATTCTGATGGCGAGAAACGAGCTATTCGCTCCTCAGGATCGGTGGCGGGTCGGATCTATCTCACCCTCGATCTTCCCCAAGCCAAAACGGGCCAGCCCCATTGGAGCTAACCCGTTTTGCAGGAGGATGAGATTTGAGTCTAGCGACGGGGGAGGTGAGCCATGGGGTTCACAGTACCCGTACCAGGCAGGTGGATCTCAAAGTGGAGGTGGGGTCCGGTGCTGCGTCCGGTGCTGCCCATCTCAGCAATTTGTTGACCCTGGTTTATCTGTTGCCCTTCCCGCACCAGTAGGCGGCTGTTGTGGGCATAGCGAGTCAGGCTACCGTCAGGGTGGCGGATATCCACCAGGTTGCCATAGCCGCCAGAGTTCCAGCCAGATCGCACCACAACCCCGCTTGCGGCGGCCACAATGGGCGTACCCACAGGGCCAGCCACGTCAATGCCTCGGTGCATCCGACCCCAACGCCAGCCATAGCCAGAGGTAAAGGTGCCGTGGGTTGGCCAAATATAGCCATTGAACCGATTGGGGGCAGAGGGAAGGAAGCTGTCGGAGCCGGGCAGCATGGGCATCCCAGGGGAAACGGTTTGCCCCGTTTCGACGCTGGGGAAGGGGCGGTAGGCATCGGCCCCCATGGGAGCTGCCGCTAGCAGCTGTTGACCATTGGGAGTCGTTGCTTCAGGAGTTGTTGCTTCAGGAGCAACGGAAGTCGGGGCCGGAAGGTTGGGAAGCATAATCCGGGGAGCCGCCGCCACCTGGGTCGGTAGGGCTTCAGATTCCGTGGCAACATCGGTGATTGTCCAATCCTGCTGTTCGGCTACAGCAGGATTGGGATCTACCTCATCATCAGCGGTTGCCGCCGCCAAGCGGGGCGGGAGGTTAGGCAGTACGGGAGCCGTTGTCGAAGCATTCAGTTCTGCAACGGCTGCAGAGCTTGGGGCTTCGGTTTCAGGACCTTCGGCAACAAAGGTCGATTCCCGCACCAGCAGAGCCGAACTCTGGGTGACGGGTTGGCTTACCCTGGGAGCCGTGGTGACGCTAGTCTGAGAGGTGGATGTTTCGGGCAGAGCAGCTTCGGTACGGTTTTGCTCTAGGGCTAGACGGGCCAGACGAATCCGTTCGTTCAGCAGTTCCCGATCTACCATCGATCCATTGGACTCGCGGATGCGGGCGAGATGGTCTTGAATGACCTGCTCACGGGTACGGGGCGAGGTCATTTCCTGGGTACTGGGTGCCAGTCGGTCGCCAGCAGCAACCGTTTCAGTTTGGTCTGCTGGTTTATCCGGCTGTGATGTCGCTACCTCAGCTTGGGGAGCGGTGGCGACGGGCTGCGCGGGCCTACGGACAGAGAGACGAGGGGTTGGCTGACCTTCTTCATGGAGCGCCATGCTCATCGGCAGGGCTGAGGTGTTGCCCGTGGGGGCCGCCGTGGCATTGGGGTTAACGGCGATGCGTTCTGACGTTGATTCAGCCACCTCAGGCTTATCCGTCGGCTCAACGAGATCAGACTCGGCAGAGGGAGTTGCTAACGCCACATCTACGGCGGCGTCTTGCCAGGAACTTGAAGTCGTTGCGGTCTCAGTCAGCGGGGCAACGGCAATGTCTGGGCTAGGTTGAAGCTCTGGAGGAGCCACGTTGGGCTGAGCCGCTTGGGTTTCGGTGGTCGTGGCTTCAACCCAGTCATTTGAGCCGGAGGCCATCGCTAGGCTGGTAGAGCCTATGGCCTCAGATTGCTCACTTTCCTCGGATAGCTCACTGAGGGCTTCTTCGTCTAGCTTATCGGCTTCGGTTTCCGAGAACTCGGTGGTTTCACCCTCTAGGGAAACCCAGCCCTGCTCTAATTCATCAACGGAGAGCCGCGCCAGGGAGGCTTGATCTTCGGACATGGCCAGATCCTCACCGCCTACGGCACCCAAGGCGGATCCGGTGTTGGCCTGGTTATCGGTGGGCACCCGAAGCACTTGTCCCTCTCGCAGGACATCGCTGGGGGAAATGCCGTTGACGGACTTGATGGTATCAACATCCGCTTGGTGACGGGCGGCGATGTGCCAGAGGGTGTCGCCTTCGTTCACCGTGTAGTAATCTGCCGATGCCGTGAAGCTAGTCCCCAGGGGGGCAGCGGCAGTGGGCTCTTGAACGGTATTGCCAGCGGCGGGCAACACAACAATGGTGGATCCTTCGGCGGCAAGGGCCATACCGGGCATTGAGACGACGGAGGCCGTTGCCCCAACGGACAATGCAAAACCTAACATGCTGACCGGAGCGTTAACCTGCTGGCGACAAACTCCTAGTAGCCCAACTGCCGCAGCAGCATCACTTTGGATGGGCGCTTCGACAAGGGACTGTTTTCGAAATACACGCTTCAAGGAACGACCTCCTGTAAACCAGTGCTCGACGTCTTGAACATTGTCTCTAGGGTCACCAAAGGGGACGAGGGTCGTCCTCAGGCAATGGCGGTAAAACCCCAACAAACAGTGAAATTCAAACGGTAGAACAACAGATAAGTTACGGAACCAGTCTTAGCTCAGTAAGAATACCTTGCTAATCAGACTTAGGCAAGTTTACACAAGTTTATGTAAAAAACAATGCCCAATCTTATTTGGCCTGTTCGAGATAGCCAACTGAGAAACTGGCCATCTTGGAACACAACATATAGGTTTAACCCTATAAAAAAGGATTTGGCAAGTGTGTGGGCTAGGACGGCTGATCCCTAAACCGGACAGAATGTTGGAGCAGATCGGGCGACAGTCCTCCCGATCAAGATCGCCTGAAATCCCCTTTGGATAAGGCATCTGGGGAAAGAGAAGCCGATGCAAAACAGCCCCTTTGATCTCGCTTGATCCCCGTTTTTTGCGATCTAGGGCTTGAGCATATGGATTTCTTATCTAGATCGGCATTATTTTGTATCGAGGATGACGTTGTTTCTTAAACCTATGCTCTGTCGCCCTTAAAGCGAGGGGGATCCCCAATTCAGGGGGTTGGCCAGAGATCGATCTGCCGTAGGCACTCGAATAGACCAATGGCCGCACTGCTCGCTAGATTTAAGCTTCTCACGGCCCCCCGATTCATCGGAATAGCGACGACTTCGGTGCATTGGGCCAGTACGGCAGACGGTAGCCCCTCCGTTTCGCTACCAAAGAGGAGCCAGTCGTCTGCCCGGTAGGCTAGATCAATATAGCGGCACGATCCGGAGGCACTGAAGCCAATGGTGCGCCCGCCCATTCGTTGACGCTGGCGGTCAAAGCTGTCCCAGTCGTCGTGGAGGGTGAGATTGACCTGGGGCCAGTAGTCTAGCCCCGCCCGCTTTAGGTATCGATCACTGAGTTCAAAGCCTAGGGGGCCAACCAAGTGGAGCGGTGTGTTGGTAGCGGCACAGGTGCGGGCAATATTTCCCGTATTTGGCGGAATTTGGGGATTAACAAGGACAAGCTGGGGCATGACAGCAATCAATACAAAGGCCGAATGGATGAATGCATGAATTGGCGACTTTGTCTAGCACCAATAGGAAAGTTTTATCTTTTGGTCTAAATTCATGGCGCTAGAGGGCGTGGTCGAGGTAAGGCCTAAAAATGCAGCAAAAGATAACCTGGAGTTATCAGGGTGATAGAGAAGCCTGGGGGCGATGGGGTGCTCTGTGAGGTTGCCTAGGCGGCGCAGGGCTCACAGATCTCCTGGGCAAGCTGATCTTCGTGGGTTTTCACGGTTTGGATGGCGGTTTTGAGGATAGTGGGCACCGATTGTCCGGCGTCGTACTGCTGGATCCAGCGCTGGGCTTCGTTGCCCTCCCGCAAAATCCGCTTCAGGGGGCTGAGAAAACAGCTAATGCCGTTGGCCTTGGCGATGGGCCAAACCTCATCATAGAGTTCTTGGATCCATTCTTTCGCTGAGATACTTCGACCATCCTGCCAATGGCGCAGGTCAGCCTCTAGGCTGTGCTTGGCCACGGCAATTTCGTTGGCGTCGCTGATCCGCACGAGGTCGTGGTTGCGGCTCTCGGTGGGGAACTGGCTGAGCACCAAAGGATCCAGGTCGGGATTCTGCATCATCTGAATCAGGCGGGCTTCTAACAGGGCCGTCACCGCCAGCAGGCCAATGGGGTCGCTAATCAGGTCACAAATGCGCAACTCTAAACGGTTGAGGCTGTAGGGACGACGATCACCATTGGGCCGCACCGATGACCACAGGTGGCGTACATTTTGCATGGTGCCCGCCGCCAGTTGTTCCTCCATCCAGTCAATGTGGTGGCGATGGCTTTCAAACAGGGGCACATCGGCGGGGGTTTTGGGGAAGACCTGCCAGCGGCTGGAGTGGGATCCGGTTACCGCCCCATCGAGAAAGGGCGAAGAGGCGGTGAGGGCGAGGTAGAGGGGGGCTTCTACCCGCACCAAACGGCAGGCCCGCATCAGCATTTTGGGGTCGGAAATGCCGATATTGATGTGAATACTGGCGGTGACGACGGTGGTGCCGTAGGTTTGCTCGATGTAACTGTGGTAGGGGTTGCTGGGGTCGGATCGGAAGAAACGATCCGTTGGCCCCAGGGCCAGGGTACTGCCCGGAATGAGGGTGTAATTCCCGAGATCTTGTAGGTACCGACGGAGTTCGTGGCGGGGGCGCACCAACTCACAGAGCAGCTTTTCGTACTGGCAGAGGGGCGGGGTGGTGTATTCCACGTTGCGACTATCGGGCTCGCGCACAAAGCCATTCAGATCGGCCACAATCCGATCCGACAGCCCGACCACGTCCCCATTGGGAGTGCCCGTGTACATTTCCACTTCAAACCCTTTCGATAGCAGCACGGCAGACCCCGCAATTAGATCGTCAAATTTTCTCTATATATAAATAGTATCGGTCGAGGGACGGGGGGGTTAGGGAATCGGGGTCTCCTCCAAGATTTGCGTGATGAGATCCTTGGGGCGGGCATTGCCAACGGGGATGAGGCGGTGGGCCAAAACGTGGGGGGCGAGGGTTTTCACGTCGTCGGGGATGGCGTAGTCGCGGCCTTCCAGGTAGGCGAGGGCTTGGACGGCGCGGTAGAAGGCCACCGACCCACGGGGGCTGACACCGAGGGTGATTTCCCGGTGGGCACGGGTGGCGCGGACGAGGTCGAGGATGTACTGCTGAAGGGAGGCTTCTAGGGCAACCTGGGCGCACTGTTGGCGTAGGGCTACCACTTCTTCGAGGCTGATGCAGGGCTGGATGTCGCGGCTCATCGATCCGCCCCCCAGTCGTTGCAGCATACCCAACTCTTCGGTTTCGGTGGGGTAGCCCAGGCTAAAGGAGAGGGCGAAACGATCCATCTGGGCTTCCGGCAACGGAAAGGTGCCCTGGTATTCCACCGGGTTTTGGGTGGCGACGACAAAAAACGGGTCGGGCACGGGGCGAGAGAGGCCGTCGGTGGTGACTTGGTGCTCCTCCATCACCTCCAGCAGAGCGGATTGGGTGCGGGGGGTGGCGCGGTTAATTTCGTCGGCCAGCAGAATGTTGGCGAACACTGGCCCCGGCATAAACTGAAATTCGCCGCTGTTGGGGTTCCAAATGCTGGTGCCCGTCACGTCGGTGGGTAGCAGGTCGGGGGTGCATTGAATCCGCTGAAAGTTGCCGTCTATGCAGCGGGCCAAGGACTTGGCCAGCAGGGTTTTGCCCACACCGGGAACATCCTCTAGCAGGGCATGGCCATCGGAAAACAGCGCCACCAGCACCAGGCGAATGGCCTTGTCTTTGCCGACGATGGCTTTACTGAGGTTTTGAACCAGCGTTTCAATCCGATCTCGCATGAGCCTTGCCTTTCGTATTCTAGTTCTGGTGCTTATTCTGCTGACCTTCTAGGCTTATCATGACCCCGATCAGCCCCAATTGCCCACCGGAGTTTTGGCCAGGGCGGCGAGGGCGGTCTGACAGTCCTGCTCAATTTGGGCCTTCAGGGCATCGAGGGAGGGGAAGCGTTGTTCGGGGCGCAGGTGCTGGTTCAAAAATACCTGGAGAGATTTGCCGTAGAGATCCCCCGACCAGTGCAGCAGATGGACTTCCACCGTCACGCTCAGCCCTTGCACCGTGGGCCGTTGGCCAATGTTCATCACCCCCGGTAGGCGCTGCCCTGCCACCGGACTGGCCCCCTCCACCCACACACTGTAGACCCCGTGGGGCGGCAAAAACTTATCTTCGGGGATGGCCAGGTTGGCGGTGGGAAAGCCCAGGGTGCGGCCCAGTCGTTGGCCCTTCACCACCCGCCCCGACAGACTATAGGGACGCCCCAGCAGGGCTTCGGCAGTGGCCAGATCGGCCTGGGCCAGGGCGTTGCGAATGCGAGAACTGCTGATGCGCTCTCCCCCTAGGCAGGTATGGGGCGTGATATGGACTTCCACGCCGTAGGGACGGGTAAGGGTTTGCAGGTCGTCTACGGTGCCCTGGCGCTTTTTGCCAAAGCAGAAATCCTTGCCGACGCTGATGTACTGCACCTTGAGCTGTTGAATCAACAGGTCTTCGACAAATTCCTGGGGGGTGAGGTTGGCAAGGGCTTGGGTGAAGGGCAGCAGCACCAGTTGACCGACGCCGAGCTGGCTGATCATCGCCGCCTTTTCGGTGATGGGGGTGAGGGCAGGACGAGATTTGCCAGAGAAAAATTCCTGGGGATGGGGAAAAAAGGTCATCACTGTGGGGGTGGGGGTGGTTCGCAGATCCCGCATCCGTTGGTCGATGTCGGGGAGAGGAAGATCGTTGGGACTCGGCCCCCTGCGACGGCTGAGTCCCCGCAGGGGGGGCGTTGGATCAAGGGTGGTTAACGCTGGGGCCGATCCTTGGGCTAGGGAGTCGCTATGGCCTAACCCCAGGGCGTGGGCCGAAATTTGCTGCATAACGGCTTGATGCCCCAAATGGACACCATCAAAGTTCCCCAGGGCAATGGCCGTTGGAGTGATGGCGGTCGTTAGGGAAGAGGTAATCCACACGCTTTACATTTTGACATAACCGCTCCCCCCGACCGCATCCTCGCTTCAAGGGACTTTGAATCGATTCTGGATCCCCTATCCCCCCTGGGAGAGGGGAGGGGCTACGCTGAAGGTCTAGTGAACAGGCAGCAGGGTGGCAGGGGTGGGGGCATTGAGGTCGAGGGCCATGCCTTCGCGGGCGACGACGCTGTGGGGAAAGGCGGCTTTGGTGTCGGCGGCGACTTGATCCATGAAGTCGTCGTCGTGGGCGGGGTCGTGGTGGAAAATGACCAGGGTTTTGACGTTGGCAGCCTGGGCGACTTTGACCGCCTCCTGCCAGGTGGAGTGGCCCCAGCCCACCTTGCTGGATTTGGGATCGCTATACTCGGCGTTGGTGTAGGTGGCGTCGTAGATCATTACGTCGGCGTCGCGGGCGAGGGACAGCACGTTTTCGTCGAGGCGATCTGGAAAGTGCTCGGTGTCGGTAATGTAGGCGGCGGCCTTGCCCTGGCAGGAGACTCGATAGCCTACGGACTCGCCAGGGTGGTTCAGCAGGGCGTTTTCCACCACCACATCGCCAAGGGTGACGGTTTCACCAATTTCAATGTCGTGGAATTTCAGATCGGCCCCCATGATTTGCAAGGGCACCGGGAAATTAGGGTGCAGCATTTGGTCGTTGAGGCGCTGCTCGATGGTAGAACCGTTGGGGGCGATGGCCCCATAGATATTGAAGCGGTTGCCCTTGATGAAGGCCGGAACAAAAAAAGGAAAGCCCTGGATGTGATCCCAGTGGGAATGGGTGAAGAAGAGGTTGGCCTCTAGGGGCATGTGTCGCAGCAGCGAGACGCCTAACTCCCGCAGCCCAGTGCCGCCGTCAAAAATCAGGCGATGGTCGCCCACCAGCATCTCAATACAGGAGGTGTTGCCCCCATAGCGGACGGTGGGGGCTCCTGGGCAGGCGATACTGCCACGAACGCCCCAAAACCTGACTAGAAACTGCGGGTTTAGCTCGGCCATGAATCTTTAGGTATCAAAAGGAACGTGGGCAGGTATAACCAGTCAATTCTGCCGTAGAGCAACGCTATCAGGATGATGAGTAGGATTCTTTTTATAGTAATGAAGTTTTCTGGTTCTGGTCTGTGATTTCCGTCAACACTAATTTTACGGAGTGACCGTCATCACCGCCGTTGTCCTTCACTGAAATTCCCCTAGCGCCCCAGAACTGCGGCCCCTTCATAGAAAAAGATGCCAGCGATGCAGCCCGTCATCAGGGTCGCCAAGGTTCCTGCCCAGAGGGCTTTCCAGGCTAGTTCGCTGATTTCGTGGCGGCGGGAGGGCACAATCCCCGATAAGCCACCCACAAAAATTCCCACCGAGGGCAGGTGCGCAAAGCCACAGAGCACATAGCTAACAATCACCAGGGCTCGGTCGCTGAGGGTGCCATCTTGCGAGAATTTCCCCAGGGCGATGTAGGGAGGGATGGCGGTTTCCAAGAATCGACTACCGATTAACTGCGAGGAAATCCAGAGTTCTTGCCAATCCAGGGACACGCCCGTCAAAAACGTTAGGGGTAAGAAAATCGCTCCCATCATGTTTTGGAGCGTGACGACCTGAAACACCTGGCCAATGGCTCGCCACAGGAAAAAGGAACTGCCAGACAACTGGGCCAATTGGGCAAAGATGATATTCAATAGGGCAATCAAGCCCAAAATGGCGATCAGGGCGGCGGCAATGCCCGTGGCCATTTTTACCCCGTCCAGTGCGCCGAGGATGAGGCTATCCATGGGGCTTTGACGTTCCTCTTCGGCCATGTCTACGGCGGGCACTTGGCCCAGGGTTTCCGGCTCCTCGGTTTCCGGCACCAAAATTTTGGCCATCACAAAGGCGGCGGGAATGGTCAGCACCGAAGCCGCCATCAGGTGTCCGGCAATGGAGGGAAACGTGCCCCGCAAAAAGCCCGCATAGAGCCCCAGTACCGTAGATGCAATCGACCCAAACATAGAGGCCAGAATGGCGCAGAGTTCGCTGCGGGTCATGCGTTCCAAAAAGGGCTTAATGGCAATGGCCGACTCGATGCCCACAAAAATGTTCGCGGCCCCCGCCAGCGCCTCGGCTCCGCTAATGCCCATGGCCCACCGAAAGAACCGCGCAAACACCCTCACCACGGGCTGAATGGCCCCCAGGTTATACAGCAGCGAAAAAATAGCGGAAAAGAATACCACCTGCGGCAACGACCGAAAGGCGAAGATGTAGCCCAAATCTAAATTCGCCGCTCCCAGTCGATCCCCCGGCACGGGCACAAAGGGATCGGTTAGGGCACGGGCAATCCAGCGTCCGGCCCCGGCGGGGCCAGCAGGGATGGCTGGGGGTACCAGAATGTTGCCAAACAGGAACCGCGCCCCGGCATCGGAGGCATCAATTAACCCATTCAACAACCCACTCAGCCACACCACGGCATCGCGGCTGATGGGCAGCAGGAAAATCATCAAACCCACCACCAACTGAACCCCAATACCCCACTGGATAATCTTCCAGGGCACCCGTCGCCGATCCTCCGACCCCAGCCACGCAATGAAGCACAGTCCAGCCAGTCCCAGTAGCGAAATGAAACGCAGTGCCATGGTGAAACCTTTGCAAACCTGTCCCCGATTATGCCGAAGATTACCCACGCTGCAACAAGATAGCAATGGATCTTAGAGGCTATTCACAAAGTGAGTTTTCCGGCATGGATTCGTTGGGGTCGCCATCACTGGGTGCCAGTCCTGTGGGGTTGCCATCCCTGGGGTCGAGTCATCCTCTAGGCGTTGAGTTGGGCAGGGGCCAGATATTGGCTGTCAACCAAAAAAGCGCCCCGGTCAAAGCGGACGCCCCAGTAGCCACCGGGACGCCGATCTAGCACCAAGCCCACATCGCCCACTTGCAGCAAATCTGGGGGACGCAGCATCGGCATGGGGTCGGCGGTTTTGAGGTAGGGCGGCAGAGCGACCAACCTCACCTGATCTCCCACGGAAAACTCATTAGCCATCGTTGCCCCTCTTGTTCACCGATTCACTCATTGCCCAGCATAGGACGCCATGGTGTGTTCTAGAGGGTGTGATCTGAAGTGGGGATGGGCCAAGGACGGGGATTCCCTGTGGTCATGGCCATCAGGAAAGCGCTAGGCTAGCGGTAGGTTTTCCACCGTTTGTCCGCCTTACCCTTGCCAGCCTGAATTGGGGCCAGCCATGACCTTAGACGATGCCGACCTGCAAGCCAGACTTCGCCGCATTGAGACCGAACTGGAATTGACGCAATCCAGCCCTCGCCCCACGGGTGGCCACCCACCGCGCACTGAATCTCCGGCCCCGTCCTCCTCGCAGGGTTGGCTAGATCGATGGAAGGCCAATGCGTTGCTGCCGTTACAACTGTTGATGATTCCCTGGACGCAGGAAATTATCGATCAGGTGTTGTTTGGCGGAGGGTGGAATTTGCCCCTGCACCCGCGCAGCCTGGAGGGCATTCCCGGCATTTTCCTGTCGGCTATTTCCCATAGCGGCTTCCCCCACCTGATCGGCAACAGTATCGGGTTTGTCATCTTTAGCTGGCTGATTTTGGCCAAAAGTCGGCGCGACTATTGGATGGTGCTACTGCTGGGCTGGCTGGGCGGCGGCGTGGCGTCTTGGTTGCTTGGCCCCAATAGCGTCCATGGCCTCAGTGGTGTGGTGTATACCCTGTTTGGCTATCTGCTGTTCATCGGTTGGCTAGAGCGGCGGGTGGTGCCGCTGCTGATTTCAGTGTTCGTGCTGGTGAACTACAGCTACTTTATTTGGGGGATGTTTCCCACTCACCCGATGGTGGCCTGGTGGGGGCATTTGTTTGGCTTTCTCATCGGTATTTTCGCGGCCTATGGGGTCTACCGCGAACCCCACGCTTCCTAGAAAATTGCAGGGGGATCTGGATCAGAAACCGGGGGGGATCTTGGCAGCAGGTTTTGGGCAGGAGGTTTTAAGGAAATAGCCTACAGGCCATCCCAGAAAGTGCCGACATCGATGAGGGCTTCGTAGCGCTCTAGTTGGTCGAAGGAGAAGTCCACCATGGTGGGTACCAGCAAGGATCGGGCTGGATTTTGACGGCTCACGAACAACTGCCCATCCCGGTCGTAGAGGAATAGGGATACATGATCGTCGTCTTCAAATTCGGCCACGAGGCCATACTCAAAACCGGGCCAGTCCGTCGGTTGCTGGGTGGCCCAATCGTTGGGGCGGTAGGGCTGGGCTAGCTTAACCACATCTCCGGTGTTGATGGCGTACTCAGACATGGTGAATCTCCTCTGGGCGTAAGGGGGTGAAGGGAGGGCAACGGTGGCAATGGGTACCCAATCACCGCCAGGGAACTGACCGGAATCTGGGACGATTGGTATTCAGCGATACCTTTCCGCAACCGTTTAGCCAGCTTACCGTAAATGTTCTGAGATCGAAACCCTTCTGTATTCAGAGACACAGTTTTTAAGAAAAGGATCCCCCCCTTGAATCTGAGGGTCGGCAAGTTCGGTCAAATCTTGCGCCAGATCTCACATTCGATCCTAATATTCATTCAGGGCGAGGGATGGGGTGTATCCCGGCGCAGCACGGTATTTTGCGAGACGTTGCGAGGACTGACCATGGGTACCTGGGTAAAGGAAACCGATGAAGCCATCTATCTGATGCAGGGTAATCAGTGGATTTCCCGGATCCAAAAGCGGCCTTCCTCCGGCAACCCCAAGGAACAGGTGCTCAATGTGGAGGGGATGCGGCAGTGGTTTTTGCGGCCCGATGCCCCCCTAGCCATGACGGTTTCCGTGGGTGCAGGTGGCCCAGAGCCGGATCGCATGGGTTCCCCCAGTTCCGGTGCTGCCGAGGACGAGGAGGACGACCTTGACCCTGCTGATCCCGATGCTGGAACAGGCACACCGGGGGCCAGCCGCCCCAATGCCGGGGCCAAACTGCGGGTGAAAAAAGCCACCTACGTGCGACGACAACCCCTACCCGCCGACCGCCTCGCCGAGGTGGATAAGGTGCTGCTAACCCAGGGCACCATCCTGGATATTCAATACTATGTGGATTTGGGCGATAACCAGTGGCAGGTGGAACTGCGGGAACCCACCCTAGGCAGCCAGCCCCAGAAAACCTGGTGGGTCTCTGCGCCCGATGTGGAAATGATCACCGACATTAGCCTCACGGTGACGCGCAACACGGTCTTCAAGCGAGAACCCAAGGATTCCTCCCAACTTCCGGCCAACAGTGTGTTGGCGGTTCCGTCCGGCACCCGGTTCCATCTCATTAACAACAAACCCGCCGCTGGCGATCATGCCGAAATTGAGCTAGCCGAGGCCCCCACGGAGCGCGAATCCAGACGGGAATGGTTTGTGTATAAACCTGACGTGAAGATTGAGGGCAAACGAGAACTGTTACGGGTCAAAGGGGACACCGTCTTCAAAACCCAGCCGATTCAATCCAACCAACTCGCCAGCGATGACAAGGTGTTGGTCAAAAAGGGCACCGTCTTTCTCGTCAACTCCTATGCCCAGCCCGCCGATAACCATGTGCGGGTGGCCCTCCAGGGAGCCTTCCTGGGGCCAAAGAACCTAACCACCTGGTTCGCCTACGTGCCCGACATTGAAATCGAGGGGACTAGCCTCGGCAACAACCCCAACGATAGCGGCATCGCCCCAGCCACCGGAAACACCTTCCCCAGCGGCCCCTCCCCCAGCGGCCCCGTCAGGGTAGCGGCCACCCCCGTGGATCGAGGCATTCAGATCACCCTACCTGGATACCGAGGCACCTACTACTCCAACGATCCCATCCATCCTGTTAACCAGTACGGCCAGCGGGGCAACTTCACCTGGGCCGAAGCCCTCCACGTCAACCGAGCCACGGGCTACTATCGCAAACCCGCCAACGCCCAGGTGGTGCAGGGTATCCTCAAGGTGGCGCGGGTGATGGAGGAAATCCGCCAAATGTATGGCAATCGGCCCATCCGCATCAACTCCTGGTATCGCGACCCGGCCACCAACGCCGCCGTAGGAGGAGCCCGGTTTTCTCGCCATCTGTCTGGTGATGCGGTGGATTTTGTCATTGCCGGGGTCAGTTGTTTCAACGTCTATGCCCGCCTTAGTCCCTGGTGGGGCAACCGAGGGGGGCTAGCCAGTTCCACCGTCTTCACCCATATCGACATGCGGGGCTATCGGGCTCGGTGGGATTACGGCTATTAAGGATATTTCTGGCTTAATTCAATACAAAGAGAAGATAATTTGTTCGGATGGCTTCTCCCCAATGCCTAGGGAAGAGGGTAGAATTTAGCTTGGTTTTTTAAGCGTTGAAATTATCTCTACCATGGCGGATTCTGGTGCTTCCCTGACTAGCGAAAACTCTGAACTATTGCCCCGTCAAGAAAGGGTGGAAACGCTACGTAATGCCCTAGAGACCCTGCAAATTGCCGATGAAATCGCCAAGCAGGGCTATCTCATCACCAGTTCCGAACTGGCGGATTTGATGGATGTAAATGCCAGCGCCGTGACTAGCCGGGGCGAACTTTGGCATTGGCGGAACTGGTCTGTTTCCCGTGTGCGCCGCGAAGGCAACCAAATTCTCTGGCAAATCGAGCGCATTGATTAGGCTCTGTTCTTGGCAGCGTCCAATCGCTTGCACTACACCCTGATTAACCCAGTAGGGGCGAGGTTACCTCGCCCCTACTGTTGTGGCTTCTACGACAGCCCTCCCACAAAGCGGCCTGGGCTGAGTTTTTGTTCGGGGTCAAACTGGGTTTTGATGGCCTTCATTAGGGCTAGGGCTGGGCCAACATCGCCCCAAACATCGCAGGCTTGCTTGAGGTCGGGAGATGCCTCCAGCAGCACGAGGTAGCCTTGAGACCCCGTACAAACAGACCGCAGTTTTTTGAGCAGATCGGGGGTAGCGGTATCTGCGTCTAGACATACCGTACCAATGCCACTGCTGGCGTGGAGGCGGGTCAGGTTGTCGGGATCGATCTGCTGGAGTTGGGCTAACAGGTCGCAGGCGGTGATGGGCAGCAGGCCAACCTTGGCTTTTACGGTAGCCGATTCAGTCGTCTCTGCCGGAAAGAGGTGGTGATTCGCCTGATTCCAGAACGATTGATCTTCGGTTGCCGCCAATTCTTTGATGTCTAATCCGGCGGGAATGATCTGGCGCAGGACGGTTAACTGTTCCTCTACCCCAGGGGCGATGGACTGGAACCGGGCCGCGAGGGTGAAGGATTCTGGGCTACCCAGGGCAGCGGCGAGGGTGGGGGAGAGCAGGTCTAGGGCCACAGGAGTCAGCGATGAGCGACGCACGGCGGCGGTGAGGGCCTGAATTTCGGCAATATTCCCAGAAATCACCAGGGTTTTTGAGGTTTCCTGCACTGGAAACAGGCGGAAGGTGAGTTGGGAAATCACGCCCAAGCTGCCGTAGGAACCCGTGAACAGCTTCATCAGGTCGTATCCGGCCACGTTTTTCACCACCCGTCCCCCGGCCTTGGCCACTTGGCCGTCGTAGCGCACCACCGAGAGGCCGATCAACATATCTCGCACGCCGCCGTAGCGCTGGCGCAGAGAACCCGCACCCCCCGTGGCCACGATGCCGCCCAGGGTAGAGCGGTCGGGATAGGCCGGATCTAAGGGGAGGAATTGGTTAACAGCAGCTAGTTTTGGGGCCAGTTCCGCCAAGGTTAGCCCCGCCTGGGCGGTGAGGGTCATATCCCCCACGGCATGGTCGATGATCTGATTCAGGCGGGCGGTGCTAATCACTAGGTCAACCCCTTCAGCCAAACCGCCCCAGGTGATCTTGCTGCCATTGCCACAGGGCAACACCCGCCACTGGTTTTGGTGGGCACAGGCCATCACCTCCGCCAGTTGGGCTTCGCTGGTGGGGTAAACCACAGCTTGGGGCAGGGTGCGATCTGCCGTCACCTGGGCTAGGGCAGTTCCTAGCTCGGCGGCGATTTGCTCTTGGGAATTGACGGATTCAGCCCCAAGCAGGGCGGTGAGGGTGCTAACGAGGTCGGCCATGGGCGCTAGTCGATGCTGATGGGGGTAGGGCCGCTGGCACTGGAGGCCGATGGAGGCGGTACGTCGGTGCGGGGGGTGCGAAACTCGCTGTAGAGCCGATCCCGCCAGTCGAAGAAGACTTGGTATTCGGGCACATCGGCCAAACCGGGCACGCCCTTGCCGCAAATGCCCTCCGGCAGATCGACATACTGACGGTCGGGGAACTTGAGGTACATGGTGGCGGCGGCCACGGCGAAATCCGCCAGGGTGGGCTGGCTTCCCAACAGGTAGGGGCTGTTTTCCAGCATCAGGCACAGCGCCTCTAGATCGTGCTTGAGGGCAGTGGCGGCAACTTTGATGTCATCTGGCCCAAAGCCGACCCCGGTGCCCACCAGATTCAAAATATCCCCCGGTAGGGCACCCACCAGGTTCCGCAGCAGGTCGGGGGTGGCGGTGGGTAATAATGCGGTACGGAAGTTGGGGTGCTGCTTAAAGGCACCGATCATCACCTTGCGGGCGTTGGGCACAATCGCCTCATCGGCCCAGCTTTCCATGGCGAGGCACAGCCCCCGCTGCTTGGGATCGGTGGGCAGAATAGCGCGGTCGGGATAGGTGCGCTCTAGGTGCAGGGCAATAGCGGTGGAGTCGGGAATAATCTGGTCGCCATCCTTAAGCACAGGCACCTGGCGCTGGCCCGACATTTGGAAGACTTCAACCTGACCTACGCCAGGGGTAACTTCTACCTTTTGGTAGGGCAGTTGCTTGTAATCGAGGATGAGACGAACTTTCTCCGCGTAGGTGGAGGCTTCAAACTGGTACAGCGCTAGCATGGGTGTCCTCTTAGCAGCCTTGAATATCGGGGATCAGTTCTGACCCGGTATCACTGTATCGCTATTTGCGGGGTCTGCACAGGCGGCGGGCGGCTGGGTGGTAATGGTGACGGACTCAAACCCTGCGGTAGACAAAAGCTGGCCCACGGTCACTTCGGCGCGGCGGTTGGCCTCATTTAGCAAACCCGTGGTGCAGGCGGCGGCTTCGATTTTCTGGAGTGCCTCCTGTTGGGCCAGGGCTTGCAGTTGGGGGGCATTATCTGGCCCTAGGCCCAGCCAGCCCCGGTCATAGTCGTAGACGGTGGACTTGCCCACATCCAGCTTGCTATCCAACAGTTGCGGCGGCGGCAGGGTAACGCGAATGGCCGATTCCCCCTCAAGCTGCACGTCATCTACGGTAATTTGCGACAGATCCACCCCGGCCCGCACCTCCCCGTAGGCCAGGTAGAGCAGGTTGGTAGAGCCGATCACGTAACCCGCTAGAGTGCGGTCGCTTTGGGCCGGAACGACGGCCTCCATGGCAAAAATCGCCGTTGTCAGTTCACTTGCCCCCCGGAGTTGCTGCACCACCACGGTACGCACATCCACCTCCGGTTCCGTTACCGCCGGAATAAACAGTGTGGGGACGGCCTGCAAAAATTGCTGCCCCGACCGCAAAACCCCCACCCCCATCACCAGACCCACCGCTACAGTGCCGCCGATCACCATTTGCCCCAGGGGCCATAGCCACCACCAGGGTTTCATCAATGGCTTCGGTTTGGGTTGAGGCTTGATGCCATGGGAAGACATGGCAGGCGGAAAATCCCTAGGGGGCGTGATTCTGGCAAACCCATCCTCTGGCCAGTGCGCCCCATCGGCCTGTTCTCCTAATCCATCCCTATCCCCTGGCCAATGCTTAGGAGATCCTTGAGTTCTGGGCGATGTCATCTCCGCTGGCGGCATGATGACCGTAGCCGACAGGTGGCGATCTGGGGCATCGGAATCGGCAGGAACATGGCCCATAGTTGACCTCAAGGGGCGAAGGTGAACGGCAAACGTGACGATACGAGGCTAACAAATTCCCCTCCTCGTCGGCGAATCGGCTGTGCAACTTTAGTACCCAGGTCATGACAGCGATCCTGGTTGGCTTTGCCGTCATTGGCCCCATGATGTTGCCAGAATGTCGTCCCTAGAAAAGGGAGCGCATCGTCCTGGTGGTTGCAGGGCCAATTTAAAATCAGACTTTGTGAAACAGAAGCCAGCTTGTAAGCTACACTACTGAACTGTCCAAGACGCTTTCTTAACCTAAGGGGCCGATCACTCGCCTGGGGATCGGGGAAAATGACATAAAACCCTACATAAATACCGCAGTTTTCCACAGGCGCATCTTTTGTTAAGATGATTTAACTTTTTCTGGAAGCCCTTCTATTCAGCAGGTTGCGAGGGGCTAAGGATCCTTAATAGCCATATTCCACAAACTTATCCACAGCTTTGCCCAGGGCTGTGGATAACTTGTCCTCAGGGGTGAATTTGTGCCAAGGAAGTTAACGAAAGACTAAGCTTGGCCCCTCCCGACAGGTGGCCCATCCTGGGTAAACGTCCGTTTGTCGATGTCTGTTTCAGGAGATCCCTCTTCCGATGGCTGTATCCATGCGTCAAAAAACCATCCTCATCACCGGGGCGAGCAGTGGCATTGGAGCCGCCTGTGCCCGACTCCTGGCTCAGGATGGAGCAAGGGTGATCCTATCGGCTCGTCGTACTGAAAAACTCCAGACCCTAGCCTCCGAATTGCAGACCCAGTATGGCATTGAGGTCTTACCCCTGACGCTGGATGTGTGCGATGCCCAGGCGGTACAAACCGCCATTGACGGACTACCCGCAGAATGGCAAGCCATCGACGTGCTAATCAACAATGCGGGCCTCAGTCGAGGGATGGATAAACAATACGAAGCGCCCCTGCAAGACTGGGAAGAGATGATCGACACCAACGTGAAAGGCTTGCTCTATATGAGCCGCGCTGTGGTACCGGGGATGGTGGCGCGGGGGCAGGGCCATGTGGTGAATGTGGGTTCCATCGCCGGACGACAGACCTATCCGGGCGGTAGCGTGTACTGTGCCACTAAGGCGGCGGTGAAGGCGCTGTCCGAAGGGCTAAAACTCGACCTTTTGGGTACTCCGGTACGGGTGACCAACATTGAACCGGGGTTTGTGGAAACGGAATTTAGCGATGTGCGCTTCCATGGCGACACCGAACGAGCCAAACAAGTCTATAAAGGCATGGTGCCCCTCACCGGGGAAGACATCGCCGACAGCATTGTCTTTGCTATCACCCGTCCGCCCCACATCAACATCAGCGAAATTTTTCTCATGCCCACCGACCAATCCTCGGTGTTCCACGTGCATCGCCGCCCAGAGTAGGGCAAAATGGACGCCAGCCTCAGCGGTAAAATAAATTACAGTTGCCGAGCCCAGCCATCCTGGTCAGAGAGTTAGGAAACTGTGCCCTTCATTCGTTGACTCGCCCTCTATTTGTCGCGTAACCCCTATGCCCCTTGTCGTTGGTGATCCTGCCCCCGATTTTGCTCTACCTGATGCAGAAGGCAACCTTTACAGCCTCGAAACCCTCAAGGGTCAGCGGGTAGTGCTCTATTTTTACCCCCGCGACAACACTCCGGGCTGCACCAAGGAAGCCTGTGGTTTTCGCGATGCCTACGCCGCCTATCAAGAAAAAGGCGTAACGGTGCTGGGCGTAAGTGCCGACGATGCTAAATCCCACGCCAAATTTACCGCCAAATACAATCTGCCCTTTCCGCTGTTGATCGATGAAGGCGGCGAAGTGGCCAGCCGTTTTGGCGTTTATGGCCTGAAAAAGTTTATGGGCAAAGAATATATGGGTATCACCCGGAGCACCTTCATCATTGGCCCCGACGGCACCCTAGAGAACATCTATCTCAAGGTAAAGGCCGAAACCCACGCCGAAACCGTGCTAGCGGATTTAGCGGATTGAGCCGATGAATGGGGCCATAGGATCATGATCTAGATTGTGAACTAGGTGTGAATTAGGCCGCACCACTCCATGGGTCGTATCGCGATGGGTCCTATTACTGTTCTGAGCTGGCCTCAACCCAGCCCGTTGAGGAAATTCCATGTCCTACTTTGTCCATATACTACGCACCCTGGCGGGGCTGTTGTTTCGGCGGCCCATCCTCGGTACCTGCGTAATTCCAGTGCTGCCCGATGGCACCATTGTGTTAATTTTGCGCCGCGATAACCGCCGCTGGAGCCTGCCCGGTGGCCTAGTGGACTGGGGCGAGGATGTAATCACCGCCGCCCGCCGAGAACTGAAGGAAGAGGCGGGCCTGGAACACGCTGAATTAGATCGATTGGTGGGGGTATATTCCAGACCCAAACGGGATCCACGTTTTCATTCCGTTTGTGTGGCGGTGGCGGTGCAGGTGCAGGGAACGCCCTCCGTTGCCGACCCCCGCGAAGTGCTGGAGGTGCGATCCTTTGCCCCCGACGCCCTGCCCTGGGACAACCTCGCCCACGACCACCGTGAGCATTTGGAGGATTTTTTCCAGGGCAAGACGGTTTTAGCCTAAGGGGGGTTTTAGCCTAAGCTGAAAGAAGGGGGCTGGCCCATGGGTCGGGAATGCGCTCGCCCAATCGCCGCCCTGCAATGGTTGTATCTCCCCAGTCTGGGCTATGAAATCCTCCCACGAAGTCGTCATGCGCACGGGTCGCCTCAAGGTGCCCAGCGGTACCCTGTTTTGGCACGAGGCCGGACGGGGGGAAACCCTAGTCTTTCTCCATGGTTCCTGGCACGACAGCGGCCAATGGCTTTCGGTGATGCAAACCCTAGCCACGGAATGCCACGGTCTAGTCCCCGACCTGATCGGCTTTGGCGAATCGGCCAGCACCGCCACGGTTCACTCGGTGGATTTAGAAGTAGACGCGCTACACACTTTGCTTCAGGCGTTGCGGATTTCCCGCTGTGTGCTGGTGGGGCATTCCCTGGGGGCGTGGGTGGCCCTGCGCTATGCCCAACGTTACCCCGACCAGGTGCGAGGGGTAGCGGTGGTAGACCCGGAAGGATTGGCGGGTTCCAAAGCCTCGCGCTGGCGGTTAGATCGCTGGTTGGTGAATCCCCTATCGCCCCTGGTGCCGTTGATGACCCTCGCCTCCTGGTTGGGCGGCAAAGGCAAATTCCGGGCCTTGCAACGGCGACGACACACCCTGCGTCAGGCTCCGGCGGCCTGCCAAATCCTGTTTCGGCGGCGTCCCGCCGACATTGCCGCAGAGCAGATTGATCCCAACACCCTGCCAACTGCAAACGTCGTACAATTTTTGGCCAACCCAGCCTCCCCAGCAGAGGACAATTCTCGCTCCTCAGGGATGATGTTGGGCCTGGTGCAGCCCGTTCCCGCCGCCGATACACCCCTCGGCTTAGAGGAAGCCGCCACCGCCGCCGCCCTCCGTCAGTTTTTGGCTACCATGAAAAGTCTTGTATGAATGGTCAGCAATGTTAACAATTAGGGGTGAATAAATCGGCAAAGTCCGGTACCCTAGGGGGTCAAGTCACCCTGTTCATCTTCGGGGATGCAATGTGAGACCACGAGATCAGGATCAGGCCCGCCATGACTGACAACCCTTCGTCCAATCCGACCCCAGAGCCTCAAGATCAGCCCCCTTCCAGCGGCACCCCAACGGCCTCCCCTAGGGCGTCTGGGCCAAGCCAACCTGAGCCAAGCCAAAACTGGGAAGTGGTGAACTTTCCTGGTCAAATGGCCATCACCGACGTTCAGGCCGACGTCCAGGCGGCGGCTTCCCCCTCGGCCCCGCTCCATCGCACCGAGGAACTGATCCAGCTCATCCAAGACTTGAACCAATGCAACGATGCCCTGCTGATTCGGGTGTCGGATCTGGAGGAATCCCTAGAGCGATCCCAGGCCGCTCTCCAGGCGGAAGTGGAACGCACTCAGTCCCAGGGCGTTGTCACCGCTGCTAGACCCCCCGCCCCGGCCCAGGTGGCGCAACTGCTGAGCGAATTAGACGCCGCCAACGACGGTCTGCGACGGGCCACCATTCACAACGAAACCCTGCAAACCGAGCTAGAGTCTAGCCAACAACGGGTGGCCCAGCTAGAGCGAGAATGCACCCTGCTGCAACAGCGCTTTAGCGAAAAGACTACCGCACTCCAACAGGCCGAAGATAGCTGTCGCGATCTCAAAGCTCGCCTCCATCGCCAACAGCGCTACACCCTTCAGTTCAAGACGGCCCTAGAAAAGTGCTTGAACATGGCTAGCGAGGCTCAGCACTCCCCAGCTATGCCGAACGCCGTGATGGCCCTAGGCACGGAGGACAGCCAGCCCGTGGCCATGCCCAAAGCCCAGGAAATTCAGCCTTGGACGGCCCCTAGCGTGGTCGCTGATCATCAGGCCGAGGCTCTATCGAACCTGATCCATAGCTTCAAGCCCACAGCGGCAAAACCATCAACCCCGGTGGTGTCAACTCCGATCCCGGCTGTATCAACTCCGGTCAGTGCGGCCCCAGAACCCGCCGCCCCAGCAACCTGGGCCAAGCCTGCCGCTGAAGTGCCTGCCCCCGCCTCGGAAGCCCCGGTGATGGTTGATCCCTGGCTTGCCCCCACCGATGAGGCCGAGCCATCCCCTGGCTTCACAGAACCCTCTCCCTGGGGGGCTCCGTTGATCGTGCAGACTGTCCCCGAACCCGTTGAAGCGGCAACGTCACCCCAAACGGCAACACCCCCCCAAATCCCAGAACCCGTGGCCGATTTTCCAGAACCTTTCCAGGCCAAGCCTGTGGTAAAGCCCAATCTGGCCAAGGCGGAACCTGCCCTTACGGCCCCCGCTAGCCCTCAGCCAGCGACCGCTCCACCCGCAATCACTCCGGCGGTGTATCCCCAGCGTTCCCCGCGCAAAATTTCCTCCCTGGCGGCGGTGCAACTCCCCAGTTTTGGCCGTCCCCCCCGCCGATCCTAGGCTGGGAAGTATAGAACCGGGTGCCAACTGCGGCGGAGAATGTCGCGGGTGAGGCTGGGGGTAGACCATTTGAGGAACCCACCTAGGCCGCTGGCGCAGGTAGCAATGGCCCCAATATCGTACTGTTCCGCCGTCAGCATAATTTGCTGGATGGGATCGCCCTCCACCACCGTGGTGTTAACCACGAGGCCAAGGCCGGCCAGTTCTGCCTGGATTTTCTCGCATTCGGCTTGGGCCTGTTCAACGGGATGATCACCGTGGAATTCGCGGCGGATATTGTCATCAATCACCCACAGCAGCCGCACCCGCTCTAACACCGAGTGGGGGTTGCTCTGCACCTGTTTTTTCACTTTTTCAATCAGGGTTTTGCCCGTTTCTTGGCCGTCGTAGGGCAGTAGCAGGTAGCGGAAAAGGTGGCTGGTGCGCAGCTCTAGCTCGGCGGTAGTGTAGGTGGAAATGAGCTGGGGCCGCAGAATCATCAGGGGGACGGGGGTTTTTTCCGCTAACTGCATGGTGGTGCTGCCAAACAGCTTTTCCTCTAGCATGGTGCGGGTAGGGGTGCCCAGAAAAATCACATCGGCATGGCACTGCTTGGCAAGGCGCAAAATGTTGTCGCCCACGCGCCCCATCTGCACCTCTACCTTCACTTCCACAGCGTCGGGCACGTCGCGTAGCAGGTCTGTGATCCGCTGTTTGGGCTGCGCTAAAATTGCTGGATCCTGGCTGGGAATTTCGCGCTCGGCATCAATGGCAACATTGTGAAAAAAGGTGAAGGACTGAATCCCCCCTGCCGCTAGACTCGGCACAAACTGCGCCAAACGATGCATTCCATCGGTAAAGTCGGTACAAATCAGAGCGCGTTGAAACATAGTTGCCTCGTCGTTGCGTCGTCTCGGTGCAAAGTCGTCTCAGTGCAAAGGAGCGGGCCGATCCATAACCCATCTGGGCGACCCTAACGAGGCTTACGGTAAGTAATACCCCGCCATAACTACGATAACGTCTGGCTGCTCTGTTTCGCCGCAGGCTTTTGGGGAACGCTGCCATTTAGGCGACCCCAGCGCGTTGCTAGAACCATGGCAAGGCTTAGTCCATCGAAAAGACCACGGTAGGGCGGGCATCCTGCCTCCCCAAGAGGCCGCTAGGGTGGCTGGGTTACCTTGAGGTTGTGATCCACTGAGGTGCCATGGCGAATCTGTAGGTTAGAAAGCTGTAGGTTAGAAAGCTGTAGGGTAAACGACGGCATTAAGGCGGTGAGGCGTGGGCGTCCAAGGCGGTCGGTAAAACGCGGTCGGTTAGCTGTATAGATGAGTGTCGTGCCCGTGGGGTTTGTCGTCGAGCAGGAAAACGGTCGAGAAGGAGACGCCCCAGCATCCCTAGCCTGATTCCTCAGAACCCTGCGAGAGAGGGAGGTCGCCATCTTCAGGACGTTCAGAATTGGCCTAGACCGCCCAAAAAGGCGCGAAGTAGCGGTTGGGGGAGCTTAAAATTGGGGGTTTGGCCCAATCCCCCACTCATGCTTTAGAAACTGCTTGTACATAGTTTCGCGCATCATCATTTGCTCGTAGAGCTTAACCAGAAACTGCTGGGCTTGCTCACGGCTCATTTGGTTCACCTGGGTCTCGAAGGAGCGCAGGTTAAACTGTTGCTCAAGGGAGAGTTGCATCGGGTCGTTCATGGATGGACTCCTGAGAGAGAACAACATGGGACGCCAAAACGGCATTTCCCATGGGACATCGGATCTTCGCTAAGGCCCAGGGTTTGAGAGTAACCACAGATAGCCCTAGGGACGTGATCGGGGTCAAGGTGGAATCCTTGAACAATTTTTTACAAATTATAACAATTGTTTGACAAAGATCCAGCCTTGACAGGTTTGAGATATAGCTAGTAAGCCCTAAACGGACAAACTTGGCCTCAAACTTCACATTTTTTATCAATATCCCTTGAGTAAAAATGCTCAGTGTGAACGGTTCGAGGAAGGGGGATTCGGGGCGCAGTGGGAGCAGGCTTTTCCGGGCTGGTATTGGGGAGAGGCTTGATCCTGGGGGCTGAGGGGATAGCCACAGCCGCCGCAGAGGACGTAATTCTGGGGCTGGAGGGAATGATCCACCGCCACCCGTTCATCAAATACAAAGCAGTCCCCCTGCCACAGGCTCTCGTTGGGGGGGATTTGTTTGAGGTAGTTGAGAATGCCGCCCTTGAGGTGGTAGACCTGGTCAAAGCCGCGCTGGCGTAGGTAGGCGGTGGCCTTTTCGCAGCGGATGCCCCCGGTGCAAAACATCGCTACCTTGCGGTGCTGGGCCGGATCGAGGTGCTGCTCAACATAGTCCGGCAGTTCGCGGAAGGAGCGGGTGTGAGGATTCACGGATCCTTGGAAGGTGCCAATCTCGACCTCAAAGTCGTTACGGGCGTCGATTAGCACTACTTCAGGATCTTGGATCAGCGAGTTCCAGTCCTGGGGGTCTACGTAGGTGCCCA
The DNA here is from genome assembly GCF_014697375.1 of Phormidium sp. FACHB-1136. Classification (GTDB taxonomy): domain Bacteria; phylum Cyanobacteriota; class Cyanobacteriia; order Phormidesmidales; family Phormidesmidaceae; genus Nodosilinea. The sequence goes on along the minus strand of NZ_JACJRS010000048.1, from coordinate 8,171 downwards.
CCTGCTGATTGGGGTTGAGGTCGGGGCGACCTAGGGTGACAATTTCTGGCTTAATCTTCACCTTCATGCGCCCAAAGGGGGCCGACTCGGTGGTGGATTCCTGTACCGTCAGCGGGCCGATGGCAGGATGGGCTTGCAGCCAAGCCAACAGGTGATCCAAACTTTCCCGAAAGCCTGCAACGGTGGCATTTAGCCCTTCCTCGGCCAGCAAGATCCTGCCACACAGACCCCAGCGCTGGCTCTCGACCAAGACATCCTCCCGCAGTTGGGGCAAATCATGGAGGTCAACGAATTTGTAAAAGGTGGCGATAATCCAGGTCATGGGGAAGAGACGGTGTGAGAGGAACTTTGAAGACTACTTCCGGCCCCCCTCTCCTCCCTGGGAGAGGGGCTGGGGGTGAGGGCAAACTCCCCAACCGACAAGAACCTCTATTTTAGGATTGCGAACGCCCATTACTGAGGATTCGGGGCCTCTGGTGCATTCCCCTCAAGGGGCGGCTGGGTGGCAATGGCGAGCTGCACGCCTTCTAGGGTTCTGAGTTGATCCATCACCGCCACCACCCGCCCGTGAGGTACGGCTTGATCGGCTTGGATAATCACCACGTTGCCAACGGTTGCGGGTAATTGAGTTTGAACCACCCCTAGCAGTTGGTCATCGCTGACGGCTTGCCCCCCCACCGCCAAGGCACCACTGGCCGCCACCGTCACCACAATGGACAGTTGGGGCTGGACTGTGCCCGTCTGTGCCCCCGGTAGCGACACCGTTAGCCCCTCGTTGCGACTGAGGTACAGGCTCGAAATCAGGAAAAACGTCAGCACCGCAAACACCACATCAATCATCGGCACGATGTTGATCTGGGGAGAGGATTCTGGTTCGTCGGGCAGGCGCATAATTTAGGCCACGGAAAAGCTTGACGCGCCCCAGCCTTGCCCCCTAAACGGCCAACCTGGACAGCACACCCTAGCTTATCCCAACCCTTAGGGCCGATGGCCAGTCCCAGAATCGCTTCTAGAGGAGCCGAGCAGGGCCGAAGTAGCCCCTAGGCGCTATGGCCAGGGTGAACGGTCTGGGACTGAGGGGCGCGGTTCAGGATCGGCTCCCCAGAGGCGGTTGGGGCTGGCGTTGGCAAGATTTCCTCGTGGGTGATGGCATCGTTGAGGATGTGGAGAAGGCGCTGTTCCTCCACGGAGAGATCGGGGCGCTGGCTGAGGGCATAGAGCGCGTCGGCCATCTCCGCCAACAACGCCTTGGACTGGAGCGCTTGGCGCACGATGGCTTCTAGATAGGTAACACGTTCTACCTGGGATAAATTAGCCCACATCATACCGAGAGCCTCGATGTAGCCCTGAAGCTAGCGCTATTATGGCAGGGCGCTATCCGTGGGCGATGTGCTTAATATCACATGAACTGTCTTTTAAAGCAATTCTAGCCAGGACTTCCCGCAAGGTCTTGAAGGGCGGTTCAAGGGGGGATGGGAAACGGGCGAGAGCCTTGGTCAAGCAGGCATAGCAGGACAAAAGAACCATGCCAAGGAACATGGGAGTCCTCAGAAATCTTTAGATTGCCTTAACCATTGCCCCTGTCTAGGCCCACCCTAGATTAGGAGGAAGCATGGGGAGATAGCCTGTCCATACAGGACTGAGGTTAGGCAGATCGGGCCATGGCCAGAATCCGCTCCGCCACCGCATCGGCTACGGGCATCACCGATAGCCGATTACCCCGTCGCACTACCCAGAGGTCTTCTGGGGCAAAGGTGTCCTTCAGTTGGTCGAGGGTGATCCCGGTGGCAAAGGTTTCGACATAACCCACAACAACGGTACGCCAGCGGGGCTTTTCGGGCGAAGATTTGGGGTCGTAATACGTGTGGGCCGGGTCGAACTGGGTGGGATCGACCACGTTGGCCTCCACGATTTTGGCCAGCCCCACAATGCCCGGTGGCTTGGTGTTGGAGTGGTAGAAAAAGGCCAAATCCCCCACCGCCATCCTGGTGAGAAAATTGCGGGCCTGGTAGTTGCGCACGCCGTCCCACAGTTCCGTTTGGTCACGGGCCAGATCGTGGATGCCGTAGACATCGGGTTCAGACTTCATCAACCAGTAGGTCATGGTTTAGCAGGTTCTCCAACAAATCGCGATGGACAGAATCTTGGCTGGATAGGGTGACGTTTCGGCCCCCGTTGTCCGCATAGGCAAAGGCAAGGCAAAGCGCTTGGGCCGGAAGATTCGCCAACCGCTCGGCCCATTCAATGGCCACGATGCCGGGGACGGTTTCTTGCTCATCCCAATAGGCTTCGAGATAAAGATCCGTCACCTCTTCACCATCGAGCCGATATAGGTCAATATGGTACAAGGGTACTCTGCCTTCCGGGTACTCATTCACCAGGGTAAACGTCGGACTGCTGATCGGATCAGCAATCCCCAAACCCAGCCCCAAGCCTTGAATCAGTGTCGTTTTGCCGCTGCCCAAATCCCCCGACAGCAGCAAAATCGTCCCCGCTGGCAGCACCCGCCCTAGCCCCTCTCCCAGTCGTTGGGTCGCCGCCGCATTGGGCAACTCCAGTTCCATCACTGCATCATCCATCCCGTTCAACCATCCATCCCCTAGGACTTTATCAGCGATACCGCTAGCGATCTCGATTTATATCCAGAACGCTCCAAATCCACCACCCCGATCTACAACAGAACCAACCAAACCGTCCCGACTCCCGACTCCCGACTCCCTAACCCCCATGATCATCACCGTAGCCAGCTTCAAAGGCGGTGTCGGCAAAACCACCACAGCCATTCACCTGGCGGCTTTTTTGCAGAACGATGCCGAAACCTTACTGATCGACGCCGACCCCAACCGTTCTGCCTTGGCCTGGGCCAACCGGGGAACGCTGCCCTTTGCGGTGACGGACGAATGGCAGGCGGGGGATTATCTGCCCGACGAAGGCCATGTGGTAATTGACACCCCAGCCCGACCCGACCCGGAGGATTTGGCGATGCTGGCGGAGGCTTGCGATGTTTTGGTGCTGCCCACCACGCCCGATGTGTTGTCCTTGGATGTGCTGGCCCTGATGGTGGCCTATCTAGAACCCTTGGCAATTCAAAACTATCGCGTGCTGCTGACCATGATGCCCCCCAGCCGCCGCATTGCCGCCGCCCTACGGCCCCTGCTGGAGTCGATTCAGCCCCGCCAGTTTGACCACAGCATTCGACGCTATGCGGCCTACCAAAAGGCGGCACAACAGGGGCAGGTGGTGTCTGCGGTGAAGGTCGCTAAGGCGGCGGAAGCTTGGTACGACTACGTCACCATTGGCCAGGAATTGCTGCTGAAGTTTGGGGGGTAGGGCTGGGAGTCTCGCCTATTTCTGGCGGATTATGGCTTTGCATGGGTAAAGCCTCATCTTGGTGCTGTTTTCCCTACGACTCCTTGAATCTCCCTTGGCCGTGAACGTCATCGGCCCCTGACAACCGCTAAGATTGATCCTCGGTGCGTTGTGATCCCTAGGAAATCAGAAATTCCAGATTGGCCCTTATCCCCCAGCCCCTTCTTCCAATTGTAGGAGAAGGGGGGGCCGGAGTCAGTCAAAGCCCCTCTCCCAGGTTTGGGAGAGGGGTTTGGGGAGAGGGCAAAGTCAAGGCCAACAGGAGTGTTTACGATCTACGGATCCTGGGTTCTGACGGATCAGGTGAGATGCGGTGAAGGAGTTTGGGTAAGCCATGAAACTGAAGCGCGGGACGGTGGCGTTGGTGGGGGTGGCCCTGTTGTTGGGGGCGGGGGTGTTGATGGGCGAATTGCGCCAGAGCCGTGCCCCCGAAAGTGCCACGGTGAGCGATGGGGTGGGGCCAGTGTTTACTTTTGCCGAAACCGATGTGGCGACGGTGACGGTGGAACGGGACGGCGAAACCCTATCCTTTGAGGGCGATGGCGAGGGCAATTGGCAGATGACGACCCCAGAAAACCTCGTCGCGGAACCGGGGGCAGTGGCCTTTTTGCTGAGCCGATTGAATACCGACGCGCCCCTGCAACGGGTGACGATGGCGGCGGATCAGATTCAGGATTTTGGCCTAGATCAACCCCAGGGTAAAGTGACCGTGACCTTGCAGGATGGCACCGAGCACGTTTTGATTCTGGGCGGGCCAGACTTTAGCGGCAACGCCAACTACGCCATGGTCGATCCGGCGGAACCTTGGCCCCCGGAAAATCCCACCGACGAATACGAAGGGTTAGTGGTGACTCGCGATGTGGCCAACGGCATCAATCGGCCCCTGGAGGAATGGAAAATGCCTGTAGACGGGGAAATTTTGGAGCCGTCTGATGAAGAAGGAAATTAGCTGCCTAGGCAACATGCAAGGGGTCTCTGCTAAACAGGTTGCGATAAAGGGGGCATGGGTTTTAGCCCTCCAGCACAATACCATGGAGGAATCGCGTGACCAAAACTAATGGGATACAAGCCCCGCCCTTTTAGGGCGGCTTTTCCTGGTCTTGGATGTAGCGCTTCAAAACCTCTATCGGTGCGCCGCCGACCGAGGCCGAGAAGTGTGCGGGTGTCCAGAGAGCGGCCTTGCCCTTGGGCTTGGGCAGCCCAGATTGGCCATACCGACGACTTGAAACTCCCTTCAAGGCATTCACGATCTGGGAAATGGAGAGCTTGGGTGGATATTCCACCAGCAGATGAACATGGTCGGCTTCACCGTTGAACTCAAGGATCTGAAAATCCATCTTCAGGGCCACGGCTTTACATGCGGACTCAATTACCTTCAGCCCTTCGGCACTCAGCACCTTCTGCCGATACTTGGTCACAAAGATCAGGTGGGCCTTGAGATCTGAAACGCTGTGATTCTCCCGGCGATAGGCCATTGTTTTAATGGTACGACCAACTTATAATAAGACCATGAAAGCACGTTATCAGTACAGAATCTACCCCACCGACCAACAACGCCTAGGGCTGGCTAAGCTCTTTGGGTGTTGTCGGGTGGTGTGGAATGATGCCCTGGGCTTGGTCAAATCAACACCGGAAGGTGAGAAATGGCCGAGCAGTGCTGAGTTGCAGAAAATCTGTATCACCCAAGCCAAGCAGACTGATGAGCGGGAATGGTTGGCTGAGGTCAGCAATATTCCGTTGCAGCAGTCGATCCAGGACTTGGGAACGGCGTTCAAAAACTTCTTTGATTCCCGTAAAGGCAAGCGGAAAGGGCCACGGGTTGGGTTTCCTCGGTTCAAGAAGAAACTCAATCAGCAGTCGGCCCGCTTTACCCGTGGTGGATTTTCCCTCAAAGAGGCCAAGGTTTACCTGGCCAAGATTGGGGAGATCAAAACCAAGTGGTCGAGGCCGCTACCCTCTGAACCTAGTTCAGTCACGGTGATCAAGGATTGTGCAGGACGGTATTTCCTGAGCTTTGTGGTGGAGGTGGAGCCCATCACCGTCGAACCCAAAAACCAAGGGGTCGGCGTGGACTTGGGCCTTGAAACCTTAGCCACCCTCAGTACCGGGGAGAAAATCAAAGCCCCGGATACCCAACAACTGGACAAGCACATTCGCAAAGGGAAGCGCAAACTCGCTAGGGCCATGAAAGGCTCGAAGCGGCGTGAATCGTTGCGACTGGCCATTGCCAGGAGGTCAGCTAAACAGCGCGACATTCGCCAAGATTTCAACCAAAAGCTGGCTTCTCGCCTGGTGCGGGAAAACAGCGTGGTGGTCTTGGAGGATTTGAACGTGGCGGGAATGGTGAAGAATCGTTCCCTGTCCAGGGCCATTAGTCGGGCTGGATGGCGGCAAATTAGAACCCTCTGTGAGGGTAAAGCCCACCTGATCCACGACCGGGAGGTGCGAACCATCAGCCGATGGGAACCCACCTCCCAGGTGTGTTCATGTTGTGGCTATCGTTGGGGCAAGTTGGATTTGTCGGTACGGTCGGTGTTGTGCCTCAACTGCGGGGCGGAACACGACCGAGACATTAACGCCAGCGCAAATATTTTGGCGGCAGGGCTTGCCGACCCGAATGGGCAGACGCTAAGCCGTGTAAGACCCCATTCCGGGGCGGTGGCTTGTCTGCCTACTCATCAGGAGTCCGCCTAGTGCGGGCAGACTGGGAATCCTCGCGCCTTTAGGCCGAGGAGGATGTCAAAATTTGATCCTCTAGCACAGCGGTTTTTCCCGAAAACGCCATACTTTAAAGCAGCCAGTACCCTAACCATCACCGGAGGGGGATGCTGTGGCCACCACCTCAGGAGAGAACCATGACGCTCAAACACCATGCGCGTAAACTCAAACGCCAGCTTGCTCTGATCGGCTATAAACTCAAAAATCTTGGCAAAGCAACCTACGAGTGCCCCATCTGTGGCTACATCGGCCCCTTCATGGATCTCACCCCTGCCACAGGACTGAGGAAGCACGCTCAATGCCCCAACTGTAGCGCCCTAGAGCGGCACCGACTCCAGTTCCTCGTCGTTGAGGAGGTTCTGCGTACCCTTAACCCAGCGGAGTTGAAGATACTTCACGTTGCGCCAGAGCCCTTCTTTCGGGATCTATTCTCAAAGCGGTTTGGCCAGTATGAAAGCGCCGATATTGACCGGAACGATGTGGATCATCGGGTGGATCTGCAACAGTTGCCTTTTGAGGATGGCCGCTACGATTTTGTCTTTGCATCCCATGTGTTAGAGCACATCCCTAACGACGAAAAGGCCATCTCTGAAATCTGCCGAATTCTCAAACCCAACGGTATTGCGATGCTGCCAGTCCCTCTGGTTGCAGAAAAAACCATCGAATATCCAGAACCCAACCCCAACGAAGCCTATCACGTTCGAGCCCCAGGGCTCGACTATTTCGCTCGGTATGAGCGCTATTTCCCCAGGGTTGACACCGTCCGGTCTGATACCTTACCTGAGAAATATCAGCTTTTTCTGTTTGAAGATAGAAGCCAATGGCCCACCCAGGAGTGCCCCCTGCGGCCCGCCATGCCCGGTGAAAAGCACATCGATGTGGTGCCCGTGTGTTATGTCTCAGCAATCTGACGATGATGGGTTCTCCAACGGCGACTTTACTGGTGTCTTGCCCCGACCAAAAGGGGCTGGTGGCCAAGCTGGCTAACTTTATCTATGCCAATGGTGGCAATATTCTCCACGCCGACCAGCACTGCGACCCGGAGGCGGGGCTGTTTTTGTCGCGGCTGGAGTGGGAGATGGAGGGCTTCAACCTGCCCCGTGAGATCATCGGCCCCGCCTTTACCGCCATTGCCCAACCCCTGGGGGCCACCTGGCAGCTTAGTTTTTCCGATGATGTGCCCCGTCTGTCGATTTGGGTGAGCCATCAGGATCATTGCCTGCTGGATTTGCTGTGGCGGCACCAGGCCAAGGAGTTTCGGGCCGAAATTCCCCTGATCCTCAGCAACCACGCCACCCTGAAACCCATCGCCGACCAGTTCGGGATTGATTTTCACCACCTCCCCATCACCAAGGACACCAAGGCGGAGCAGGAACAAAAACAATTAGCGCTGCTGAAGGAGTACAACATCGACCTGGTGGTGTTGGCCAAATATATGCAGGTGCTCTCGCCGGATTTTCTCAACGCCTACGGTCGGGTCATCAACATTCACCATTCTTTTTTGCCCGCCTTTATGGGGGCAAATCCCTACCAGCGAGCCTTTCAGCGAGGGGTGAAAATCATCGGCGCAACGGCCCACTACGTCACCTCAGATTTGGACGAAGGCCCCATTATTGAACAAGATGTCGTCCGCATTAGCCACCGCGACGACGTGAAGGAACTGATCCGCAAGGGCAAGGACATGGAGCGTATTGTGCTGGCCCGTGCGGTGCGTCTGCATTTGCAAAGCCGAACCTTGGTTTATGGCAATCGTACGGTGGTGTTTGGTTAAGCTTCTTAATACCCGAAATCTGGCCTAGGGTAGAGGCATCGTCGCAGGGGCTACGGCTTCATGGGACTATCTGGCTCTGCAAAGACCGTCCCTCTTCACTAGACTGAATCGGAGCTAAAAAAGCAGCCAATTCTTCATCTGAAATCGAATGTTCCTGCTGTTAATGCGTGCATTTATAGCAGCCCGCAGGCAGGTTAGGACAATATGCGGAAGGCATTGTCGAGGGCATCCCACAAGGTGTCAAACTGGTGCAAGGTCTTTCGCACGTAGTGCTTGATCCGTGCCCAAAACTTCTCAATTTTGTTCAAGTCAG
>NZ_JACJRS010000047.1 GCF_014697375.1 Phormidium sp. FACHB-1136 | reverse complement strand
ATGCTGTTGAGGCTATCCATCGGTGCACCGTGTTTTACTTGCACCTGCACTCTATGCGGTGGATAGCTTTTTTCCAACCCAACCCCAAAAAACTGTCCGGAGTGTTGTGAATTAAGAGATGAACCCTTCAGGAACCGGGATATCACCAAACTTAAGGCAGTGCAGTAACAATCGCACTGAGTGGGTCAGCATATCCACTGACTTGGAATAACACAGCGTTTTGCGATGCGGGCGGGCTAGATAATGGCGTAATCGCGTGTTTTGGCTCTTCTGGGTTTGTGACTAGAGTTGTATAGCAGTATGTGGTTTGCGTTTTTGAAAATAGCTGAAAGTTCTGTCATTCCTAGGCATCAGCCCAGGTTATCACCATAATCCCGAAAGAGTCAATAATTTGGGAATCCAGGAATTCGTAATAAGGCAATTCAAGTAATCGACGAGCCATCCTGTGAACCCTTGCTAAAAATATTCGAGCCTGCATAAAACCACTTACAACGTACTGTTTTTCCGTCATTCTACAGGTTGACAAATCTTTTTTCGTATGCATTGATTTTGCGCTTCCCGAAATCCTTGATAAATGGCGATCTTAGTTTTTCGAGTTCACGGCATTATTGATTGCGAGTCGTTAAGCGGCTGTCTAGAGTAAAAAACGACCCATTCCTAAAGCTTGTTGAAGGCATTATCATCAATAATGCTTTAGGTAGTACATAGAAAAAAGTCAATGTCATTCTGCAAAATGTTAATTTTTTTAAGGAAGGCTAAGTATATTCATCTCTCATATCTGAAAAACGTATCGTATTTTGACGGTTTTATGCTTCACAAAGACCATGTATTGTTCGTTTTATACTACTGTTGATAGTTAAGAATGTAAATATCCATCCACTCTTCACTATTGCTCTAGAGACAGTCAGAGTCTAAGGCCACAATTAGGCTAAGCATCTACGTAAGGTTTATTTATCTGTCTCAGATCAATTTAGGTCAGCAGTTAGTTTTAGAGATATTCAAAGTCTCTGTTCTAAGCGGAAAAACGCCTGACCGTTTACGACTTTTTGTGAAGCAGCCCTACAACCGCTGTATTCAAGTACTACTACAATCAACCATGATCACCATTGCTGTCTTAGATGGTCCTGTCGATACAGGCCATGCTTGTTTTGATGGAGCAGATCTCGTCTCGCTACCCACCCTCGTGACCGATACGGTTCGCCGGGATGGCCAGATGTCTAGCCATGGGACCCACGTTGCCAGCATTATCTTTGGCCAGCCCGGTAGCGGTATTGCAGGGATTGCGCCTCAGTGTCGAGGGCTGATAGTGCCTATCTTTTCGGATGAGCGAAACAGTGCTACGCAGTTAGATATGGCGCGAGCCATTGAGCAGGCGGCCAATGCCGGAGCCCAGGTGATTAATATCAGTGGTGGTCAACTGACCGATGCTGGGGAGTCCGATGGTTGGCTGGCCAATGCCGTACGCCTCTGCCAAGAAAAAAATATTTTAATTGTGGCGGCAGCGGGAAATAATGGCTGCGATTGCTTACATGTACCCGCTGCCATGCCCAATGTCTTGGCTGTTGGGGCGATGGATGCCCGTGGGCATCCCTTGGACTTTAGCAATTGGGGCATCACCTATCAGCAGCAGGGTATTTTGGCCCCTGGCCAAAACATTCTTGGAGCTAAACCCGGTGGTGGTACAGAGCGCCTTAGCGGGACAAGCTTTGCTACCCCTATTGTTTCTGGTGCAGTTGCATTGTTGCTAACTGAACAAGAGCGTCGGGGGGAGATTCCCGACCCCAAAAAAGTTCGCCAACTGTTGTTACAGAGTGCTCTACCCTGCGATGTCGATATCCCTGAGGGCACTCGCCGATGTCTAGCAGGTAGGTTGAACCTACCTGGAGCATTCACTTTACTCACAGGAGATCCCATGTCTGATGAACTGACTGCCTTGGCAGCCTCTGGTATTGAAGCGTCTGGTGGCTGCGGTTGTGGTGGAACAGCAGTGGTAGCCTCCCCAGGAGTCACCACTAGCGCTCCTACGGAGCCTCAAGCCGAAAGGTTTGTGACCACAAGCACGTCCGAGCCGGATGTTGCCCTTGAGGCAGCGACCACCCTTGCCCATCCATCTATCTCTAACCCAAATTCTCCCATGACAACCCATCAAGTAACCCCCAGCCAAGCGCCTAGCGATCTCGCCTCTAGCCAATTGGTCTATGCCCTGGGTACCCTCGGCTACGACTTTGGATCTGAGGCTCGCCGCGATACCTTCAAGCAATTAATGCCCCCCTTTGACCTAGGAAGCGGCACGATGGTGCCTGCTAACCCCTACGATGCCCGTCAAATGGTGGATTACCTGGCCAGCGATATTTCTGAAGCTCGCTCGTTGATTTGGACGCTGAATATTGAATTGACCCCGGTCTATGCCATTGAGCCCAAAGGCCCCTTTGCCCGGGAATCCTACTTAGCGCTACAAGAACTGCTAGCAGGGCAAATTCAACCTGAAAGCAGCGATAGCTATATCGAGCGGGTTAGTATTCCGGGTCTCTTAACGGGACGCACCATCAAACTGTTTTCGGGTCAAGTGGTTCCGGTGATTGAACCCCAAAGCACCCGTGGTCTCTATGGCTGGAAGGTCAATAATCTGGTCAATGCCGCCTTTGCCCAGGTGCAGGCGGCTGAGGGAGATGCCAACGAAGAGGCGATGCGCCGCACCCTGGATAGCTTCTTGAATCGGATCTACTACGATCTCCGGAATCTGGGCACCACCTCCCAAGACCGGGCTCTGAACTTTGCGGTGACCAATGCCTTCCAGGCGGCCTCTACCTTTAGTCAGGCTGTGGCGGAAGGGATGGAACTGGATAGCATCACCGTTGAGAAAAGTCCCTTCTGTCGCCTAGATAGCGATTGCTGGGATGTGAAGCTGAAGTTCTTTGACCCTGAAAATAGCCGTCGTGCTAAGAAGATTTTCCGCTTCACGATTGATGTCAGCGACCTGATTCCGGTGACTTTGGGTGAAGTGAAGAGCTGGTCTTCACCCTATTAGGAATCAGAAAGACAGGGGAGACTAGGACACTTCAATACCGGGAGACACGGCCTCAACATTCTTCCCATCTCCCCCCATAGGCTTCTTAACCCAAGAAGAGACTGACCGCCTCAAGCGGTCAACTGTAAACCGAATGAGGAAACTCAAATGAACCACAAGTCTATTAGCCCCAACCCCCAGCAACCCGTGGATCGCGTTCCTGCTGGCCAACTGCCCAGCGCCCTCGCTCAACTGAGCGAAGAAGTGTTGGGAGGAGCTGTTGCACCCGCTGGCGAGAATTCCCGAGGCGAGCCGATGTGTTTCGTGGCCTTTTGTGGGTGTGTGTGTTCCTATGATGGCGACGACGAGTAGTTGTGTCCATCATAACACGGGTGCTTTTTCACCCTTAAAGGGTTGACTGCGCCTGCCAGGGGGCCTGGTTGGCCTCGATACATTGACGGGCAACTGTTGATAACTCGGGGCTTTCCGATACCTGGCACCCTTGAGGGGGGAGAGGGAAGCAGGGGAAGAATCTGTCTTTAGAACTTCCGCTTCCTCTGCCCCCCTCTGCCCCCCTCTCTCCCCACAAAAAATCATGACCTTACCCAAACAAACCCCTCCCGTTAAACGCCCCCATTTCCTGCAGCCAGCTACCTGTGTGGATGTGGAACATGGCAGTGTAGAGAGCCTGGTCAGTGTTCGCATGAAGCTGCTGCACGGGGCGAATTACAACGACCCGTCGGCCTATGCCCTACGCAGCTATAACCAGGTGATGCATTCGGGCTTTAGTGCCCTGGGTCGCTGGTTTTAAGTCCTGTCAACCCTTAACGAGGCGTGAGTATGGCTCCCTCCCTGCCCCTGGTGGATCTGGTGATTTTGACCGACACCAGCCCGACGCTGAAAGCCGATGCCCGGGCGATCAGCGAGGCGGCTGAGTCTGCCCTAGCGATTGCCCAAGGTCAGTGGCCCCTAGATATCCGGCTGGTGTGGCTGGGCATTGAGGGGCGCTGGCGTCAGACCGCCTTTACCCAAACCCTCCGCACCTATCTAACCCAGGAGTGCCAGGTTGACCCTGGTCTCCTACGCAGCCGCCAACGGGGCGAACTCCCCGATGGGGGGGCGCAGGAAGATGCCGCCCGGGCCATTGAGGATGCCACTACCCACCTAGATTGGCGATCACAAGCCCAGCGCCACCTGCTCTATCTCGGTGACGAAGCTCTAGAGGCTGGCGGGGAGAAACCTGAGGCCGCCGATGTGGCCGCAGCGGATCGGGCCATTCAGGCGGCCCAAACCGCTGGTGTCAGGGTACATACCCATCTGGGTCTCTCGAAAAGTCGCCACCGGGATGCCCTAGCTCAGGAATATGCCCGAGTTGCCACGGCTACGGGGGGCCTGGCCTTTGCCGCCAGCGCCGCTGCCCCCACGGATTTTGTGGCCGCTTTAGTGGCTATCCTAGGCCACCACCACACTGCCCTTTCTACCGACTCTCACAAGGAGACTGCCATGGCTACAAAAGACACCCCCGCCCCTGCCGACACTACCCCACAAAAATCCTACCTGCCCACCACCCAGACCGGATTACAGGACTACGCCTACTGGTGGGAGTACGCCCGGAAACAGGCCAAGAAGGGGAAGGGGGTGAAGGACTTTCGTCGGGGACGTATTTGGACGTGATGGGGAGCAGGGGAAGAAACGGAGCAAAAATCTGAACAGTCCCAAAATCTATCTTTTACACTTCCCTCTTCCTCATCATCCCCCTGTTCCTATAAGGGAAAAGATGCTGATCGGGTTGCCATTTCAGCCCCCGTCTTCCCTGCTCATCGCAAAGGAAAAGCGATCAGCCTCACCGATTGAGTGTTCGCTCGACAACCAGACATTTACTCACAAACTTAAACTAAGGAGAAATCCCCATGAATCACAAACTGATGCCTCTCCAGGTAAAGCCGATTAACCGCATTAGCAGTGGTCAACTGTCGCTAGAACGGTCCGAAGCTAACGGTATGGCGGCTGTGTTGCCATCTGATCTGGCGACAAGGACCTGTACCGAGTATTTGTGCTCCTACGATGGGGACGATGCAGATTAGGCTGCAACTGAGAAAGAAACAGATCAAGGGAGCAGAGGAAGAAATGGAGTAAAAATCACTTTTTAACATTTTCTTCCTGTCACCCCCTCCGCTGGGATGGTTATCCCTAACTTGAACAAGAAACCATGCAAAAACTACTAAACCGTAGGGAGAACAACCGATGAGTGAAGAAGAATTAATCAACGGAGAAGAGCCGGTAGACGAAGTATCACCAGGGCCTAATGTCACCGATACGATCAACCAACTCATCGGTAACTGGTCCTATCCTGGCAATTTTCTATCGGAGATTGTGATTGAGTCTGGTGATGCTTTCGATCAGATTGTGGCGAGGGATTTAGCTAAGCAACACTGGTCCTACGGCGATGCCACTGTCCGTATAGATTCTCAGGACGATCTTAATAGGGTTCAGATTGATATTTTCTTTGATACAGGAGTATTCGTTGGAGGTTTGGTCTCAGAGGATTTCAACACCATCGAGTGGGATAACGGTACTCGCTGGGAGCGACGTTAAGGGAAGAACGGGTGACGGAGAGAAAGGGGGCAGGGGAAGAAACGGAGCAAAAATCCGAACAGTCCCAAGAATCTGTCCTTTACACTTCCCTCTTCCTCATCATCCCCCTCTCCCCCAGCTTCCTCTACCCCCTCATCTCCTCCCTCTTCCCTATTCATCGCCGCCCCCTCGCCACACCGGGCCGCGCTACAGGCTTCTTTCAAAAAGAAGGGCCTGACCCCCCTAAGCGGTCAACTGTAAACCTCAATGAGGAAACTCAAATGAACAACAAGTCCATTACCCCCAACCCCCAGCAACCGGTAGACCGGGTACCCACCGGCCAACTGCCCAGCGCCCTCGCCGAACTCAGCGAAGCAGAACTCAGTGCAGGAGTACTACCCTTCAAGGTAGTGAGTATAATGTGTAGTTGTTCCTGTTCCTATGATGGCGACGACGAGTAGTCATAGAAACACATATATGAATGCTTTTCGACTCTCATGGGGGCAACTGTAAGTAAGGCGGGGACGGGGTGACCGAAGATATCTTGCTTGCCTCCTCCCTCCCTTTCCCAGTCTTCTCCCATTCGCCGCCCATCTCTACACCGGGCCGTGCCACAGGCTTCTTGACAACAGGAAGAGACTGACCGCCCTAAGCGGTCAAATCGTAAACCTAAATGAGGAAACTCAAATGAACAACAAGTCCATTACCCCCAACCCCCAGCAACCCGTCGATCGGGTACCCACCGGCCAACTACCCAGCGCCCTCGCCCTCGCTGAACTGAGCGAAGCAGCACTCAGTGCAGAAGTTGGTCCAAGTGAGGGTGGTAGTAGGTTTTGGGGTATTTGTTCCTATGATGGGGACGACGAGTAGCCATCGCTAATCCTAGCATGGATGCTTTTCGACCCTCGGTAGTCCTATTTCGTACAGGCTAGAGAATAATCAGGCGACCCTAGAGACCTTACGGCAGTAGATTGCTGTTTTTGGCTGTTTTTTTCTCTGACCCGTAGATTAATGCACTACCCGACCCTCAAAGGGGCGGCTGCGCCTGCCAGGGAGCCTGGTTGGCCTCGATAAATTGACAACCGTTGATATCTCGGGGCTTTCCGATACCTGGCACCCTTGCGAGACTGCGTGGCGGGGAAATGAATAGAAATGCTGACTCATTTCCCTGTCACCAGATCTTTTTCTCTGCCCCTATACAGACTTTTTCTGAACCGAAAAAGGGACTGACCACCCTAAGCGGTCAACTGTAAACCTAATGAGGAAACTCAAATGAACAACAAGTCGATTACCCCCAACCCCCAGCAGCCCGTAGACCGGGTACCCACCGGCCAGCTACCCAGCGCCCTCGCCGAATTGAGCGAAGCAGCACTCGTAGATGGATGTACTCCCCAAGACTGGTTTCATTATGGTACGTGTTCCTATGATGGGGACGACGAGTAGTCATCGCTAATCCTAGCATGGATGCTTTTCGACCCTCATGGGGGCGGCTGCGGCTGCCAGGGAGCCTGGTTGGCCTCGATAAATTGACGGGCAACCGCTGATACCTCAAGGCTTTCCGATACCTGGCACCCTGGCGGGGTAATGGGGAGAAAGGAAGCAGGAGAGAAAATTGATTCAGTTTCTCCCTGTCTCTCGGTCTCCCCCTCTCCAAGTCTTCTTCCCCCATTGGCGAGCTTGCTTTTCGGGTGATAGCAGTTACCAAATCCTCGATAGTTTTGAGCGCAATTTTCTTAGATCGTTTCTAATTGCCAAAAGACTGAATACTACTGAATCAAACCGTCGTCGGTGAGTGTTTTATCACGGCCATAGTTGCTCAACTCGTAGAAAAATGACCTTCCAAATCAAACCCCACTACCACATTGAAATCATCGAACCCAAACAGGTCTACCTATTGGGTGAGCAAGACAACCATGCCCTCACCGGCCAGCTCTACTGCCAGATTCTCCCCTTTCTGGATGGCCACCACAGCCGGGAGCAAATCGCCGAGAAACTCAACGGTGAAGTGCCCCTGGATTACATCGACTTTGTGCTCAACCGCCTGATGGAAAAGGGCTACTTGACCACGGCGGCCCCCGAGATGGCCCCTGAAGTCGCTGCCTTTTGGAGCGAACTGGGGATAGCCCCCGCCGAAGCGGCCCAGGCCTTACAGCGCCCCGTTGTCGTCACCCCGGTTGGGGATCGGATCAACCCAGAGCTGGTGGATATCCTCTCGACGGCCCTCCATGATGTGGGTATCCCAGTGGAAACCAGTTCCCACTCAGACACCGCCTTGACCATCGTCCTCACCGACGACTACCTACACCCCGACCTAGCCCGCCTCAACCAGCAACACATCGAACACCAGCAACCTTGGTTATTGGTTAAACCCCTGGGTAGTGTCCTCTGGTTAGGCCCCGTCTTTAAGCCCGGTGAAACCGGTTGCTGGCACTGTCTGGCCCAGCGCCTAGCGGGCAATCGCGAAGTGGAAACCTCCGTACAGCGCCAAAAACACGCTGCATCCTCCAATGGCTCCACCCCGTCCTCAGCAACCGAGACAGCGCCACCCAGCGCCTACCTCCCCACGGCCCGTGCCGCCTTACCCTCCACCGTGCAGACCGCCCTCCAGTTCGCCGCCACCGAAATCGCCAAACACCTTGTCATCAGCCATACCCCATCGCTCCAAGGGCGACTGCTAACCCTCAATCACCGCACCCTCGAATTCAAGACCCACACCCTGAGTCGTCGCCCCCAATGCCCTACCTGCGGCGACCCCGATATCCTCACAGCGCGAGGATTCGAGCCGCTGGTGCTGGAACCCCGTCAAAAGCAGTTCACCCGCGACGGTGGCCACCGCGCCATCACCCCCCAGCAAACGGTGCAACAGCACGAGCATTTAATCAGCCCCATCACCGGAGTGGTCACTGAGCTGGTGCGAGTCACCGACCCCGCCAACCCCCTGGTGCATACCTACCGGGCAGGCCATGCCTTTGGTGGTGCCACCTCCCTGCGTGGCTTACGCAGCACCCTAAAACACAAGAGTTCGGGCAAGGGCAAAACCGACAGCCAATCCCGCGCCAGTGGCTTTTGCGAAGCGGTGGAGCGCTACTCCGGTATTTATCAAGGGGATGAACCCCGTCAACAGGCTACGTTCACCGAGCTAGGCGAGTTGGCGATCAATCCCGAAGCCTGTCTTTGCATCAGCGACAGCCAGTATGCCCGTCGAGACGCCATTAACGAAAACCGCCAGGCCGCTCACGATTGGATTCCCCAGCGCTTTGACCCTGATCAGCGCATGGACTGGACACCGGTATGGTCGCTAACGGAGCAGCGTCATAAGTACCTGCCCACCGCCTTTTGCTACTACAACGCCCCCCAACCCAAGGATCAAGCCTTCTGTCGAGCCGACTCCAACGGCAACGCCGCTGGCAATACCCTGGAGGAGGCCATTTTGCAGGGCTTTTTTGAACTGGTAGAGCGGGACAGCGTTGCCCTCTGGTGGTATAACCGCTTGCAGCGACCCGCCGTCGATCTGACCAGCTTTGACGAGCCTTACTTTACCGACCTGCAACAGTATTATGCCGACCATGACCGGGAACTGTGGGTGCTCGATCTCACCGCCGACCTAGGCATCCCGGCCTTTGCCGGGGTCTCCCGCCGCACCGTGGGCGAGTCTGAACGGCTCATCCTGGGCTTTGGCGCTCACCTCGACCCCACCATCGCCATTCTGCGAGCCCTGACGGAGGTCAATCAACTGGGGCTAGAACTCGACCGGGTACCCGATGACCAACTCGATGGCGACGCGAAGCTCTGGCTGCTAGAGGCCACCCTCGACAATCAACCCTACCTCGTACCCGATCCAGCTCAACCCCTGAAGACAATCCAGGACTACCCAAAACGCTGGGGCGACGATATCCGCGATGACGTCATGACCTGTGTGAATATCGTGCAGCAAGCCGGTTTAGAAACCCTGGTACTCGACCAAACCCGCCCAGATATCGGGCTCAACGTGGTCAAGGTAATTGTGCCGGGACTGCGCCACTTCTGGTCACGCTTCGGCCCCGGACGACTTTACGACGTGCCAGTGAACCTGGGCTGGCGGCAAGCACCCACGCCGGAGGAAGAGATGAACCCAATGGCGATGCCGTTTTAGAGGGCGACGGGGAGCATGTTGAGTCAGGTTCTCCCCATCCCCTATTTGCCGCCCCCTCGCCACACCGGGCCACGCCACAGGCTTCTTGACAACAGGAAGGGACTGCCCCCCCTAAGGGGTCAACTGTAAACCTAATGAGGAAACTCAAATGAACAACAAGTCGATTACCCCAAACCCCCAGCAACCCGTAGACCGGGTACCCACGGGCCAGCTACCCAGCGCCCTCGCCGAACTCAGCGAAGTGGCTACTTGTGGCCCTTCTAATCACTTGGGAGAGCACATTGGTAGATGTTCCTACGATGGCGACGACGAGTAGTCACGGCTTAATTTTAGAACAGACGATTCTAGACCACCACCAGGGCGATTACGTCCGCCAAGGAGCATGATTCTCCTCGATAATTTGACGGGCAACCGTTGATATCTCAGGGCCTTCTGATACCTGGCACCCTGAGGGGGTGACGCAAGATAGCATATCTGCCACCGCCCTCCCTTTATAAACCCTACTGACCAAAACCCATGCCCGCCTACCCCTTTGCCCTGTCCCTCAATACCGCTATTCAGGTTCATGCTGGCACCGATGGCTATTGCCTCACCCTGGAGGGGGCTAACGCCAGTCCGGAGGTGCCCCCTTCCAAGGTAACTATCCCTTCGATCACCGGCATGGGGGATGCCCTGGCTCAATTGCAGGAGGGGGGGGCAACGGCAGAAGCCCTGATGCAAACCTTGGTAGATCGGCAGGGGCCAGCGGCGGCGGAACAGTTGGCGGTAACTTTACAACAGCTTGATCAGCAGGGTTGGTTAAATTACGCCGTGCTACCCCTGGCAATCGCGGAGCCGATGGTGGAGTCTACCGAACTCAACCTCGCCCTCCCCCACTGGAGTCAAGTCCAGGTAAGTCTGTCGCGCTTTGCCTACCAGCGCAGCCACGAGGGCGGCATGGTGCTGGAGTCGCCTCTGTCAAAATTTCGGGTGCGGCTCACCGATTGGCGAGCCAGCGCCATTTTGGCCCAGCTTGCCCAGCCCCAATCCCTGCGACGGGTCACTCCCCCCCCGCAGATCGGAGCAGAAACCGCCTATCAGTTCTTAAACCTACTCTGGGCTACGGGCTTTTTGAGCTTAGAAGCTGCCGAAGCCCCGGAACTGCAACTGTGGGAATTTCACAATCTGCTGTTCCACAGCCGCAGCCGCCTTTACCGCCACGACTACTCAACGGCGAATATCGCCGCCAGTGTAGGGGTTTGGGAGCAGTTTCCGGTGGTGAAACCGCCGATGAGTGGGCAAATTGTTCCCCTACCCCAGTTCAGCATTGAGGCGATTCGCCAGCGGGATAAAACCCTGACCACCGCCCTGGAGACGCGGCGGTCGATTCGCGAGTACGACGACCACCAGCCTATCACCGTTGAACAACTGGGGGAATTTCTCTATCGCACCGCCCGGATCAAGGAGATTTATGGTCTGGAGGCGGAGCAACAGGCTCTGCTGAAGGCGGAGTTTGGTGAGGACTTTGACTGGGGCGAGCTAAGCCGCCGCCCCTACCCCTGCGGCGGAGCCATGTACGAGCTGGAGATTTACCCGGTGGTGCGCCATTGTGCTGGGGTCAGTCCTGGCCTGTACCACTACGATCCCCTCAACCACCACCTGGCTCAACTTGATGCTGCTGCTGCCGATATTCAAGCATTACTTAAAGATGCTCACCAGGCGAGTGGTGAACAGGGGATGCCCCAAGTTTTGCTGATTATCACCGCCCGCTTTGGCCGCCTGTTTCGCAAATATCGTTCCCTGGCCTACGCCCTGGTGCTGAAGCACGTAGGGGTGCTGTACGAGAACTTTTATTTGGTGGCTACAAATATGAGTCTGGCTCCTTGCGCCCTAGGAACAGGAGATAGTGATCGCTTCGCCCAAGCCACCGGACTAGATTATGTGGTGGAATCCTCTGTGGGTGAATTCATGCTGGGGTCACTGCCGACAGGGAAAGTTGAGGCAAGCAGCTCTGAAGTGACCACCGTAGATCACACTAACGCTTCCGAAGAATTGACCATCGAAGTGAGCGAATCTGCCCTAGATGCTAGTGAGATGAGTCAGGAAGAATGGACTTCTGAAGAGAAGGCTGACCCCTCCGACGTTCATTCAAAGCTTGAAGCCAGTGAAGTTGAATCGGATTCTATTGGATTGAGCGAAGACGCAATTCAGCCAACAGCATTTCTTCCCTCCTCCGCGTCCCCAGCCCAGCATCCCCACGATCTCGATGATCGCATTCCTGGCCTCGCCGACCTGCGCAATCACACCCTGGGTGATCCCCGCATCACCATTGTCATTTTGGATGGCAACCCCGACCACAGCCTATCCTGTTTCGATGGGGCGGAAATTTCCAAGGTCTTTCCCTACTGGCACCCCCCCGCCGAACCCGTACCCCAGGTGGCCTATCTTCAGTTCCAGGAAATTGACAACAACGACGACCTAGATAAAGACCAAAAAAACGAAGCGATGAAGGCGACTTTTCCAGATTCGCTACTCCATCGTATCCACGGCGACAACCACGCCTGCCACATCACCAGCACCATCGTTGGTCAAGAAAATACCCCTTCTCCTGGTCTGGCCCCCCGCTGTCGGGTAATTAACGTCCCCCTTAACACCACCAGCGACAACGAAGAGTTTATCTCCCCCCTCAACCTAGCTCGAGCCTTTGAGCTGGCGTTAGATTTAGGAGCCAACATCATCCACTGTGCTGCCTGTCGCCCCACCCAAACCGGCGAGGGGGAAGAGTTTCTACTCCAAGCCCTACGGAAGTGCCTGGATAACAACATCCTGATTGTCGCCCCTGCTGGCAACAACGAAGGGGAATGCTGGTGTATGCCCGCTACCTTACCGGGGGTGCTGTCGGTGGGAGCTCTTAAGCCTGACGGTAAGCCCTATAAGTTCAGCAACTGGGGCGGTAATAACGCCCTAGAAGGGATCATGGCCCCCGGCGGTGAGATTCTCGGTGCCCAACCCGCCAACGAAGAGCCGGTACGCCTCAAGGGCACCAGTATGGCTGCGCCTGTGATGACCGGGCTCTGTGGTCTACTGATGAGCCTGCAACTTCAACAGGGTAAGCCCGTCGATGCGGAAGCCATTCGCGCCGCCCTACTCAACACCGCCCTACCCTGCACCCCCGACGACACCGATGAACCCGAACGCTGTCTGCATGGCAAAGTGAACCTCCCCGGGGCCATGGAGCTTCTATTCGGCCCATCGATGACCATCGCCTTCACTGGCAACCAGGTCACCCGGCAGGATTATGAGGCAATCGCTCCGTCGGAAGTCAGAAATCAGAAGCAGGAGTCAACTGTCAGCAGCCAAACTCTGGATGATTTCGCTTCCTCTATTTCCGCTGCTTCCCTTCCTCCCCTCTCTCCCTCCTCTATTACCCCCTCCACCGCCTACTCTGGCCATGTCTACGCCCTGGGGACCCTGAGTTATGACTTTGGCGATGAAGCCCGTCGCGATACCTTCAAACAAACCATGGCTCCGGCAGACCCCAATGGGGGCATGGTTCCCCCGAATCCCTACGATGCTCGTCAGATGGTTGAGCACTTGGATCGTCACCCAGATGCGGCTCATGCCCTCATTTGGACATTAAACCTTGATCAAAATACTCTCTACGCCCTCGACCCAAAAGGCCCCTTTGCCGATGACATTTATGAAATGTTCCTCCTAATGCTCAACGGACAACTCGCACCCGAAATCAGCCATGAGTTTATTGAGCGAATTAGTATTCCAGGACGACAAACTAACCGCACGGTAACACTCTTCTCGGGTGAGGTGGTGCCTGTGTTGAATGTCAGCAACCCCAGGGGAATGTATGGCTGGAATGTGAATACCCTCGTGGATGCCGCCATCAATACCCTCTCTGGCACTGAAGAGACGTCCCTAGAAGACATTCGCCTCAGTCTTACGGCATTCCTCAACCGAGTCTATTACGACCTCCATAATGTCGGACAAACATCACGGGATCGCGCCCTCAACTTCGCCGTTACCAATACCTTTCAGGCCGCCGCAACCTTTGCCGAAGCTATTGCCTCAGGTCGACAGCTTGATACCATCGAGGTCGAAAAAAGTCCCTACTGTCGTCTGAATAGTGATTGCTGGGATGTCTTACTCACCTTTTTTGATCCTGATCATGGTCGGCGATCTCGTCAGGTATTTCGCTTTACCCTCGACGTAGCCGATACAATGCCCGTGACGGTAGGGCGTATCAAACGCTGGGCAAAACCTGGTAAAAACGCAACAGCAGGTTGAATTCATCTATTGCCGTTAGGCTTAGTTTTAGCAATGGGAAAATTTTGGTCGTTAAGACTGAAACGGTCATGAAGCATGAGTTCTAGCGGTCAAACCTTTCGGGACTAAATCAGCCTACAACTGTCCTAAAATCAACCCTAAATGGGGTAGTTGAAAATACAATTATAGTCGATACGCCATCTGTCACTCAATCCGTCCCCCCTTGCCAATTGTCCGCCCCAAATCAGCCTCCGGTGTTCAGGCTTTTTTGATGTGATTCAGCAGATGGATCAGGCGAGTTTTCATCGTCTGCGATGACGGGTTGGGCTCGGCGATCAGGGCATCGAGGGTAGACACGACATGGGCCAGCAGCTCTTGCAGAGTAGCGGCATCCGGGTGGGTGGAGGAAGGGGAGGCTCCAGGGCCAGCCGTCAGCGGGGTGAGGGTGGGAGAATCTAGGAAAAGGGCGGAAGGATCCTGTCGATCCTCTAGGGTGTGGGGCGACGACTGACCTTGGAGTTCCTGAATGGTTTGCTGGAGATTTTCAATCACGCTATACATTTCCATGGGGTCAAACACCCTCAACAAACTGGTTTGGGTCACAATGCCCATGCCCCGGCCCCAGTCCCAAGACACCACCAGCCGTCCTACATGGCGTCGTTGCATTTCCTGCTGGGCCACCCATAGAGAATCTTGGGGACTCAGCAAAAATAAGGGCGTGCTCATCAGCTCATAGGCTGGGGTGTTCACCAGATCAAGTTGCAAGGATTGAAATTGAACAATGTCGCGCTCGGTCAAAATGCCCACCGGACGTGCATAGCCTTCATCATCCAGTTGGGTGATGACCACACAACTCACGTGATGGTTGGCCATGAGCCGAGCCAGGGTCAAGACTGGTGTCGTCAGAGAAGCTTGCACCACCTGGGTAGACATCACATCCGCCACCCGCCGAAACCGCAGTAGATTGGCTGGCTTGAGCACTCGGCGAAGACTAGCATGGGAGATGACCCCCACCACGGCCCCATCGGCATCTAAAACGGGCAGGTGACGAATCCGGTAACGCCGCAGGAGAAAGAGCGCCGCAAAAACGTCCTGTATCGCCTGTTCTGCCAGCGTGACCACCGGAGATGTCATCACGGTTGCCACCGTCACAGTGCGACAGTCGATGGCCGCAGCGGTGAGTCGTACCACATCGCGCTCGGTCAAAATGCCCCGCAGCTCCGATCCCTCCATGACCAGCACACACCCGGCCAACCGCTCGGGGCCTGCCCAGTCTTGATCCTCGGAATCTAGGGGAGAGAGGGGGCCGAGGGCGCAACGGTCGTGGGCCTGACTAATCAGGCTGATCACCTGGATGAGGGGGGTGTCTGGGGCCACAATAATGGGATTCCGCTCAATGGCTGCCGTCAGATCGGGAAACCAGCGTAGAGGGTTGTCGAAGGACTCGTAGTCTAAAGTTCCGGCAGAGGGCATAGAGCGCAGGCGCTGGGCTTAGCAGCAGAGAGGGACAGAACAGCACAAGAGGGATGTAACAGAAATATCGGTAAAACCTACCGATATCAATTGACGTAAGCCTCTCTGGTGCTATTATGAGGGATGTAACAGAATATTCCCTGAAACTCCGATGAATAAAGCTTTTAAGTTTGATTAGGTTCCCTTTAGACGAATAGCTGCCCTGACGTTAGGAATGCTCGGAACGAGAGTCATCCACTCCAGACATTCTCGGCGTTCTACCGTAGATGCGGTCTAGCACCCGTTTTACCGAAACCC
Source organism: Phormidium sp. FACHB-1136 (assembly GCF_014697375.1). Lineage (GTDB taxonomy): Bacteria > Cyanobacteriota > Cyanobacteriia > Phormidesmidales > Phormidesmidaceae > Nodosilinea. The sequence continues at coordinate 28,364 of NZ_JACJRS010000047.1, read as the reverse complement.
GCTGCCACTGATGACCCCGCTTAGTGGTGTAGCCTCGCTGGTTGAGCCAGTCCGCAATTTTCTGCAACGACTTGCCCGACCGATGATGCCGCCGAATCAGGTCAGCCACCTCCGCTTCTTGGGGGTTGGCGATCAACTCACCATTCACGGCCTGTTGCCCAAAGGCGGGGGATCCATAGCCCGCATAGCCTCCCCTGGCTGCCTTCGCTTGTCGCCCTTGTTCTAATCGTTCCCAGGGCGTAGGAGATTGGTAAGCGGCAGGATCAACCATCACAGTACCGTGGCCATGACGAACAGTGGTGCTTGCCATTTTAGCCCATGGCTCGGCCTTGCCAAAGCGAGTTTTACGGTTTTCTCTGTCTTTTGTCCGGTCATTTATTGAGACATTACTTGGTCATGATTACTGCCTCTTCGATTGCGAGCGAACAGGAATTCGACACTCTATTAGCTGAAGGTTCTCTATTCGTGGTCGATTGCACCGCTGTTTGGTGCGGCCCCTGCAAGGTCGTTGCTCCCCTCATGGACAAACTGGCCCAAGACTTTGAGCATCGAGCCAAGGTCTTTAAGTTGGACCTCGACACCAACCCCACCGTTGCTAAGCGATTCGGGATTCGCAGTATTCCAGCGGTGATGTTGTTTAAGGGCGGGGAACACCTCGAAACCCTGATTGGGGTGAAACCCTATGAGGACTTTACTGCCGCTGTCGAGAAATATCTCTAACGAGAAGTATCTCTAACTCAATGACGGCAAGTTGCTTCGAGTTCGGCCTTCTTCCCCACTCCATGGCGAGGGTTTATCATGCTTACCTCCTTAGAGATTTACTGTCCTAACTGTGGCCGCTCGGCCCAGCGTCACTTTGATGACGAGGGAACGGCGTGCCAAGGCTGCTCCGATTCACGGGTGGCCACAACGGAATGTCCTCACTGCGACTACCTGCTCACCATGTGCTGGGGCAATGGTCGAGTTCTCGAAGCCTACGCTCCAGGAACGGTTGGCGAGGTCAAGCGGCCATCTGTCTTTGCTCCAACCTACCGTCCCACACCGACTTACAGCCTTTCCCATGCCTTAGCGGGAAGGGTGAAATAGCCAGCTCACGGTCGCTTTGTGCCCACACCTATGAAGGATGAAAGAGAAATCATGATGCAAGTCAAGGACATTATGACCACCACGGTTGTGACCATTCGAGGATCCGCCAGCGTGGCCGAGGCCGTAGAACTGATGAAGGCTAAAAAGCTCCGCGCCTTAATTGTTGAACCCCGCAGTGCCCAGGATCCCTTCGGCACGATTACCGAGTCTGACATTGTCTATAACGTTGCAGCCTTCGGCCATGATCCTAAAAAAGTCCGGGTCTATGAAGTGATGACCAAGCCCTGCATTACGGTCTACCCAGAACTTGGCGTTGAGTATTTGGCGCGCCTCTTTGCCCAAAGCCGCATTCGCCGTGCCCCCGTTGTGGATGGCCAGCAACTTCTCGGCATTGTATCGATTAGCGACATTTTGTTTAAGAGTGACTTTGTGACCCTATCGAAATCACTCTTTTTAGAAGATCGCATTGAAGCGGCACGAGAAGAAGCCCGCCTCATTTGCAGCGAGCAAGGAGCCACGTCTCCCGCCTGTGCCGCCGCCTGGGATGTTGTTGAGGAACTTCAGGCGGAAACGGCTCACCAGCGGGAACCGGAAAAACAGAAGAACTCGTTGCAAAACTACTGCGACGCGAATCCAGAGGCCGATGAATGCCGGATCTATGAGGACTGAACGAACAAGAGCTTTGTCCGCCCCATGCTTCCTCTCTACGGAGGGGAACCCTTGGCTAGCAAGGTGGTGATGCTTTGGGAGAGTTGCTTGAGGCGGATGGGCTTACTGAGGTAGCAGTTGGCTCCGGCCTCTAGGCAGCGCTCACGGTCGGCGGGCATGGCGAGGGCGGTGAGGGCGATGATAGGCACCGTGGACAGGGCAGGGTTTTGCCGAATTTGGCGGATGGCCGCTAGGCCATTGAGGTGGGGCATTTGGATGTCCATCAAGATTAAGTTGGGCTGAGCCGTGGTGGCTAGGTCGATGGCTTCTAGGCCGTTTTTGGCGATGACAAGGCGATAGCCCTTGGCCCCTAGGTAGGAACTGGTGGTGCTGAGGTTGGCTTCGTTGTCTTCAGCGAGCAAAATCAGGGGAGCCTCGGCGGAGTCTATCGGAGTAGCAGCCTCGATAGATTCTGTGACATGGACTGGGGAGCCGTCGGTGTTGGGGAGGGCGATGATCGGGAGTTGTACGGTGAAGCAACTGCCGCTGCCGACTTCACTGGTGAAGGTGACTTCGCCGCCGTGCATTTCCACAAGGCGTTTGACCAGGGAGAGGCCCAGCCCGGTGCCTTCGTATTGGCGATTGAGGGCGGTGTTGACCTGCACAAAGGGTTGAAACAGTCGTTGGGCATCTTCGGGACTAATGCCAATGCCCGTATCGGTAATGGAGATAGACAACAGACCCAGGGTATCGCCAGGGTTGGCCTGGGGGTGAATGAAGATTTCGGCCTGGACATCGTTTTGGGCGAGGGTAATGTAGTTAGCGGCGAGGGTAATGTGGCCCCCTTCGGGGGTGAATTTGACGGCGTTGGTGAGCAGGTTAATCAAGACCTGGCGCAGGCGGCGGTCGTCGCCGTAGAGGTCGGGTAAGCCGTCGGGGATGAGGGTGGTAATCTGCTGACGTTTTTTGTAGGCCTGCTGTTTCACAAAGGCGATGCTGGCGCTACAGAGCAGGCTGACGCTGATGGCATTGAAGTCTAGATCCACCTGGCCCGCTTCAATTTTAGAGAGGTCGAGGATGTCGTTAATTAAAGACAACAGGTGGCTGCTGCTGCGCTCGATGGTGGCTAGGCTGCGCTGCTGGCGTTCGGTGAGGGGGCCAAAGATTTCCTCTTGCAACCCTTCGGTCATACCGAGGATGGCGGTAAGGGGCGTCCGCAGTTCGTGGCTCATATTGGCCAAAAATTCGTCCTTCAGGCGGGTGGCGCGTTCCAGTTCGGCATTGGTGCGGCATAATTCAGCTTCGGCAGCTTTACGTTCAGTGATGTCTTCCAGCACTCCCTCAATGGCCAGAAGGTTACCCGCTCCATCCAAAACGGGATGCTGCACCACGCGAACGGTTCGGGCTTTTCCATCGGGGTGGACAAAGGACATCTCAAATTCCTGGGACGACACCTGCCCAGTTCGCAGTGTCTCATCTTCAGATTGGGCCAACTCTATGGACTCTGGAAACCACTGGATCGTATCGGCCCAATACCGACCCAAAATGGCCTCTGGCGGCACCCCAAAGACGGTCTGAAACCCACCACTGACGTAAGTGAAAAGGGTGCCTCCAGCAATGCTAAAGACAACGAATTTATCGCCAATGTCATCCACCAAGCGCTGAAACTTGGCCTGACTGTTGCAAATCTCCTGCTCGGCGAGTTTGCGGTGGGTAATGTCTTGGTGAATGCCCACCATCCGCATCGGCTGGCCTTGGCCATCGCAATACAACTTGGCCGTAGATGAGACCCACCGCAGTTCGCCATCAGGGCGGCAAATGCGAAATTCGGCACTAAAGGGAATTCTGGCCCGCAAGTCGGTCTCCAGTTGGGCCTCGACCCAAGGAAGGTCATTGGGATGGATGCGATTACGCCAGTCTTGGTAGGTGACGGGTCGCCCTAGGTTTTGCAGGCCATAGTCTTCATAGATACGCTCGTCCCAGATCGGGTCGTTGACCAAATCCCATTCCCAAATGCCGTAGGAGCCCGCATGTAAGGCCAACCTAAGGCGACTGGTTTGCTCTTTCAGCTCACTCTCCGCACGTTTTCGCTCGGTAATGTCTTGGTGAATGCCCACCATCCGCTTGGGGTTGCCGTGGTCATCCGTCTGTACCTGGGCAATGGACTGTATCCACCGGATCTCTCCATTCGGGCGCAGAATGCGAAACTCGGTATTGTAGTCGGCCTCGCCCCGTAGTGCCGCCTGTAACAGCGCTTCGACCCGGTCGCGGTCGTCGGGGTGCAAGCTATCGCGCCAGGTGGGATAACCTGCCTGTTCCCTTCGGTTTTGCGTCCCGTAGAGGGCGTACATTTGGTCATCCCAGTGCGCCTCATTGACGCAATCCCAATCCCAGGTGCCAATAGATCCAGCTTGCAACGCCAAGGCTAAACGCTCGGAAAGGTCTTTCACGGCAGCTTCGGCTTCGGCCCGCTGCATGGTTGTCCACAGCCGCTCAGCGGTTTCGCGCACCAGGTCTACCTCTGCTGCTGTCCAGTCGTGGGGTGTGGTGGTGGTGGCGGTAAAGGCTCCCACCAATCGGCCATCCTTAATCAGCGGGAGAGACAACATGCCAACCAGGCCGAGATCAGCCAGGGCTAGGCGATCCCGTTCAGGGACAAAGACGGCGGTTTGCGTATCGGCCACAATGACCGTTTCACCCTGGCGCAGATAGGGCAGACTAGCACCATAGTCTGCCAGGGAATAGCGGCCAAGGAGGGAGGGCAAACCCGCCTGGGTATATTCGTGATTGATTTGGGCATAGCCTTCGATCTCATTGATTTCGGCATAAAAGACACGATCAACCCCCAACTGTTCGCCCAGCAGATGGCAAGCCTCGGCTTGAATGTGGATCGGGTTGGTGAGGGATCGCAGCACATCCGACAATCTGACCCGAAAAGCGTCAATTTCTGCCGCTGCCTGGGATGCCTCCAGCGCCATGCGTCCTTCGTGAATGTCGGTGACGGAACCATACAGCTTGATCACCTTGCCCTCTGCATTTTTGATAGGGACAAAATTAGAGACAAACCAACGGTATTCGCCATCGTGGCGACGGATGCGGCGTTCTTCGCGTCGGGGTTCTCCCGTTTCGGCAGATTCTCGCTGAATCAGAAGCGATGTGGCTCGATCATCAGGATGAATGGCCTCTAGCCAGCCCAGGCCCAAGGCTTGCTCTAGGGTTTGCCCGGTGTAGTCGAGCCAGCGTTGGTTGCACCAGGTGTTGAAGCTATCGGGTTCGCTTTCCCAGAGAAAATCAGGAACGAGGTTGGCGATGGCCTCAAAGCGGGCCTCAGAGGCTTGGAGGTTGGCTTCGGTTCGTTTGCGGCAGCTAATGTCTGTTAACGAACCTACAACCTGCTGAATATGTCCCTGCTCGTCGCGGGTATAGGCTTGCCCCCGCAGCAGTACATATAGCCAACGGCCATCGCGGTGGCGCACCCGATATTCAAAGGTGAGGGTGGTTCCCGGCGGGCTTTGGTCAAGCTGCTCGATATAGGTGGCAAAACCCAGGTGATCGTCGGGATGCACGAGGGTGGACACCAGATCGGCCCCCATGGCCAGGATTTCTGTGGCGGTATAGTCTAATAAATTGGCCACTGAATCACTGACAAACAGCAGGCTTTGGCTGGGTACATCAAACAGATAAACCACCAGGTCTGGGTCAGTCTGGATAGCGATTTCAATGAACTTTTTCTGGGCTTGTAATTCGAGTTCGGCCTGTTTACACTCATCAATATTCATGGAAATCCCACACAGAGCCTAGGCTTAAGTCTGGCTAATACCTGAGCCCAGCCAGAATTTCAGCAAATCTGAGAAAGATTAAATGCATGAATCAATAGAATTTTGACCATGCACTTCCCAGATCCGTATAAATTGACTACGTCATGGGGAAGACTACAGGATATTTAAAAACTTGAGAATACGGAAATTAATGAAATATAACTTACATAAGTATCCGTATTTTAACGTAAATTGTAACGACGTAAATATAGCGGATTGCACTCGGTTAAAGTACATTGCGATGATCCCCCCTGCTCCCCTTATCAAGGGGGGTACAGAGTGAGCCTTAGGCCGCTAGGAACTGGAGGGATTGAGAGCCCAGCAACGGTGTACCTGACTCTATCGAGAACCGCTATAAACGCCTTAAAGAATGCAGGCAAGCGCCCGTCCTCCATCGTCAACCGAAGATACTCATGAAGCCAGCGATAGGGCACTCCACCACCCACCGCCAAGGGAGTAGGACAAAGCCTTGGGCTTTTAGGAACCGCAGCACGACCTCCAGCACATAGGCAACGGCATCCATCAAGATCTTGAAGGCGTCTTTGTCTATGTGATCAAATTACCCTGTGCTAATTGATACGTTCTGAACATCTTCTTATAGAATAGGCAACCAGAACGGGCAAGGAGAATGAGTAATCCCTGTCGGGGGGCAAATCCGACGGGGATGGTTCCCTCAACGCTCCTTTGCCAATCACTCCACGTTGCGCCCGCTGGTTTTCCTGGCGGGCTTTTTATGCCCAAAAGTTTTGATGACCTGTGGGATGCCCTCGACCATGCTTTCCGTACCTTGTTCTACCCTAACTACGGAGGGTTCTACCCTTAGGGATGAAGCATAATTAATACCAATTAGAGGTCAAACTGTACGGATTACCCTCTCTGACCGTCGTACAAGATAAACAGAATCACCCTACAAAAGGTTTATCGGCTGCCATGACCCATACCCAACCCTCCAAGCCAAATCTCGCCATGGCCTCGGAATATGCGCTGATTGTGGGCAGTGGGGCGGCGGCGGCGGCATCCATCGCAACCCAACAGGTGGCGGTGACGGCCCTGCCTCCCCTAACGGCCCTGGTGGCACTGGGGCTACTGAACCGCCATCGGCTCGATCAGCAACTTAAGCAGAGCCAGTCGGCGGGACACCCCCTAGAAACCGGAACCGCCCAAGCTACAGAGATGCCCTCCATATCGCCACGGATGCTGACGGCCCTGCGCCCAGAAACCTGTGTCCATCGGTCTGCCAGTACCGCAGAAATCCAGGTGCCCTCGGCCCGCGTGGCCCCGCCTCAGCCCTATCTCCATGGGCCACTGGCGGCGAAGCGGCAGGCCCATGCGGAGGAGTTGGCTCAGATGTCGGCCAATTTGCAACAGGTTGGGGCCGAACTGCGGCAGCATCGTCTGGCGAAGGGCTGGTCGGTAGAGGAGATCTACCAGATGACTTTTATCCAGCCCTACATTGTGAATGCCCTGGAGTCGGGTGATCTGCGCCCGCTACCGGAGCCATTTTACATTCGCGCATTTTTACGAAAATACGCGATGGCCCTGGGCCTCGATGGAGCCGCTCTAGCCAACCGCTTTGTGGGGGCATAAACCCAGACCATCGGAAGCCCACGCTACTCTGCACGCCTCTGGCCTCTAGAGGAATGTTTGCGAGGATGTTTGCAAAACCTGAGTTCGGAATACCATCAGAATGCCTATCGTTAACCTCAGTTCGGGATAAGCAAAACACTTCAATCTTGAGAAACCTACTGCCAGCTTGTACTTAGCCCACCCTAACGGGAAGCAAGCTACATTGCCAGGGCATAGGGCTGCTGAGTTGGCACTGGACTGCTAACGAAAAACGTATGGGACTACAGTCGTGCTCATAAACGATTCCCCCCAGCGCCGTTCCCTATGCCCTGTCTAGGGCTCCGTCGCCTACCTTGTGGCACCGATCAGGTTGGCGTGGCGCAGGTCGGCACCGCCGAGCCCAGCCCCAATCAAGTCGGCACCGCCCAGATCGGCCCCGATCAGGTCGGCACCACGCAGATCGGCACGGCGCAGGTCGGCACCACGCAGATCGGCATTGCTCAGATCGGCTTTGCGTAGGTCAGCTTTGCGCAGGTTGGCCCCGATCAGGTTGGCACCACCCAGGTTGGCCCCGATCAAGTTGACACGGCGCAGGTTGGCACGGCGCAGGTTGGCACGGCGCAGGTCAACTGCCTCTCCTGGATGGGATTCTCGCCATGCGTTCCACCCCTCAACCCCCGCTTTGAGTCGATCAAGTTGCGTCGGGTTTGCCATTACCAGTCTCCTTGTGTCTCTGTTCAACGAAAAATGTATGGGACTACAGTCATGGGTAGTCCTATTTCGTACAGGCTAGAGAATAATCAGGCTACCCTAGAGACCTTACAGCAGTAGATTGCTGTTTTTGGCTGTTTTTTCTCTGACCCGTAGATTAATGCACTACCCAGTCATGCTCATAAACGATTCCCCCCAGCGCCGTTCCCTATGCCTTGTCTAGGGCTCCGTCGCCTATCTTATGGCCCCGATCAGGTCGGTGTTCTCTAGATTGGCCCCGATCAGGTTGGCCCCGATCAGGTTGGCATAGATCAGGTTGGCACCGTGTAAGTCGGCATCGCTCAGGTCGGCATGGATCAGGTTGGCACCGTGTAAGTCGGCATAGCTCAGGTTGGCATAGCTCAGGTTGGCATAGCTCAGGTCGGCACCGCTCAGGTAAATATCTTCCTCTGGGTTGGCTTCTCGCCATGCGTTCCAATCATTAACGCCCGCTCTGAGTCGATCAAGTTGCGTTTGGTCTGCCATCACTATTCTCCTTGTGCCTCTGTTTAACGAAAAACCTATGGAACGACAGTCGTGCTCATAAACTATTTCCCCCATCACCGTTTTCTATGCCCTATCTAGGGTTCCATCGCCTACCTTATGGCACCGCGCAGGTCTGCACCGCGCAGGTCGGCACCGCTCAGGTTCGCGCCGCGCAGGAAGGCATCGTACAGGTCGGCATCGCTCAGGTCGGCACCGTACAGGTCGGCATCGCTCAGGTTGACCCCGCTCAGGTTCGCACCGCGCAGGTTCGCACCAATCAGGAAGGCACCGCGCAGGTTCGCACCGCGCAGGTCGGCCTTGCTTAGGTTGACCCCGCTCAGGTCGGCACCGCGCAGGTTCGCACCGCGCAGGTCGGCCTTGCTTAAGTTGACCCCACTCAGGTCGGCACCACTCAGGTTGACCCCACTCAGGTCGGCACCACTCAGATTCGCACCGCGCAGGTCGGCACCGATCAGATCGGCCTTACTCAGGTCAACAACTTCCAACTCTGGATTAGCTTTTCGCCATGCGTTCCACCCCTCAATGCCCGATTGGAGTCGATCAAGTTGCATTTGGTCTGCCATCACCATGCTCCTTGTGTCTCTGTTCAACGAAAAACCTATGGAACGACAGTCGTGCTCATAAACGATTCCCCCCATCACCGTTCCCTATGCCCTGTCTAGGGTTTCGTCGCCTACCTTATGGCACCCTCTAGATTGGCACCGAGCAGGTTGGAATCATCCAGGTTGGAATCACTCAGATCGGCGTCGCGCAGGTCGGTGAAGCGCAAGTCGGCGTCGCACAGGTCGGTGAAGCGCAGGTCGGCGTCACGCAGGTCGGCACGGCACAGGTTGGCACCGCTCAGGTCAGCCTTGTGCAGGTCGGCACCGAGCAGGTTGGCACAACGCAGGTCAGTGAAGCTCAGGTCAGCCTTGCTTAGGTTGGCGGCGCTCAGGAAGGTAGCGAGCAGGTTGGCACGGCACAGATTAGCACCGCTCAAGTTGGTACCGCTCAGGTCGGTACTGCGCAAGTTGGCACCGCTCAGGTTCGCACGGCGCAGGTTCGCACCGCTCAGGTTGGTACGCTCCAGGTCAATTGCCATCTCTGAATTGGCTTCTCGCCATGCGTTCCAATCATCAACGCCCGCTTTGAGTCGAGCGAGTTGCGTTTCGTCTGCCATTACTATTCTCCTGGTGTCTCTGTTTAACGAAAAACGTATGGAACGACAGTCGTGCTCATAAACGATTCCCCCCAGGGCCGTCACCTATACCCCCTTATGGCACCGCGCAGGTTGGCACCCTCCAGGTCGGCATCGCGCAGGTTGGCACTGCGCAGGTCGGCACCGCTCAAGTCGGCATCGCGCAGGTTGGCACTGCGCAGGTTGGCATAACTCAGGTTGGCATAGCTCAGATCGGCATAGCTCAAGTCGGCACCGCTCAAGTCGGCACTGCTCAGATCGGCACGGCGTAGGTCGGCACCGCTCAAGTCGGCCTGGGGCAGGTCAACTTCCACCTCTGAATTGGCTTCTCGCCATGCGTTCCACTCCTCAACGCCCGCTTTGAGTCGATCAAGTTGCGTTTGGTCTGCCATCACTATTCTCCTGGTGTCTCTGTTCAATAAAAAACTTACGGGACTACAGTCATGCTCATAAACGATTCCCCCCAGGGCCGTTCCCTGTGCCCTATCTAGGGTTCCATCGCCTACCTTATGGCACCGCGCAGGTTGGCACCCTCCAGGTCAGCACCGATCAGGTTGGCACCGCGCAGGTTGGCATTACTCAGGTTGGCACTGCGCAGGTCGGCACGTCTCAGGTCGGCACCGATCAGGTTGGCACCGCTCAGGTTGGCCCTGCGCAGTGCCGACCTGCGCAGGTCGGCATCGCTCAGGTCGGCATCGCTCAGGTTGGCATAACTCAGGTTGGCATCGCTCAGATTGGTATGGCGCAAGTTGGCACCGCTCAGGTCGGCCTTGCTCAGGTCAACTGCCATTTCTGGATTGGTTGCTCTCCATTCGTTCCACTCCTCAACGCCCGCTTTGAGTCGATCGAGTTGCGTTTGGTCTGCCATCACTATTCTCCTGGTGTCTCTGTTCAATAAAAAACTTACGGGACTACAGTCGTGCTCATAAACGATTCCCCCCAGCGCCGTCTCATATGCCCTGTCTAGGGCTCCATCGCCTACCTTATGGCACCGCGCAGGTTGGCACCCTCCAGGTCGGCACCGCTCAGGTCAGCACTGCTCAGGTCGGCATAACTCAGGTTGGCACTGCGCAGGTCGGCACTGCGCAGGTCGGCACCGTACAGGTTGGTACTGCTCAGGTTGGCCCTGCTCAGGTCGGCACTGCGCAGGTCGGCATCGCTCAGGTTGGCACTGCTCAGGTTGGCCCTGTGTAGGTTGGCATAGCTCAGATCGGCATAGCTCAAGTCGGCACCGCTCAAGTCGGTACTGCTCAAGTTGGCACTGCTCAGATCGGCACGGCGCAAGTTGACACCGCTCAGGTTCGCACCGCTCAGGTTCGCACCGCTCAGGTCGGTACGCTCCAGGTCAACTTTCACCTCTGAATTGGCTTCTCGCCATGCGTTCCAATCATCAACGCCCGCTTTGAGTCGATCAAGTTGCGTTTGGTCTGCCATCACTATTCTCCTTGTGTCTCTGTTTAACGGTAAAAAACTTACAAATTGATTGATCGTTAAAGCTCGTCTTAAAAACGTTTTGAGTCCGTCTTTTGAGCAAAATTTCTCTGTGACGGACTCATTACCAAGGGCTAAGGACAATGCTTACTTTTGTCCTTTCAGAAAGTTGAGGATGGTGTCAAGTTTCTGCTCAAGCGCATGATTTGCCTGCTCAAGCGCATGGTTTGCCTCCTCTAGCTTGGCAATTTTGGCCAACACGGCTTGATGTTCACTTTCCTCTGACGCGGCCCGCAACTTGCGGACATCGCGACCAAAGCCCATCAAGGCCGGACGTTCTACATAGGTGACTCGGTGCAGCACCCGCCACGCTTTGTTGGGTTTGCCCGCCTGGGTTTGGCGCAGTGCCCGCGCTTCTTCGTCATTGCTGCGTAGCCATTCAGGATCAACCACATAGTTGAAGAAGTCTTGGAAGTGATCGGTGCTGCCTTCTAGGTAGAAGCTCATAAACCGATAGCGGTCTACTTTTTCCCCCGGCAGAATGGGGTTATCGTTGTAGTCGGTGATCCCCTTATACTCCAAACCGCTCAGATCGACCGTCAACTCAAATCCCTTACTGCGGGCTTCAGTTTTGTTCATCGTCTGGGTCAGGTTGACCGTTGCTTGGGCGGTGAGCTCTGCGGTAGCCATGGCCCCAAACTTAGCCTCTGCCCCCAAGGCTGCATTCATCGCAAATGAACCGCCAATGGTATGTTCCACTGTGCTTGCAAAGCTCTGCTGTTCTGAGCGTAATCCACCGTCGGCATCCCAGACATAGGTGTTAACGATGTTGCGCTTAGCCGCACGAATTTGCAGATCTTCCATCCGTTTCTGCCATCCAGCAAAGCTTTCTGTGGCATGGACTCGCTTCTCTTGGTCGGTAATTTTGCTCTGAATCTCTGCTTGTTTAGCTTGGGTAGCTTGGCTCTGTTTATCCACATTGGCATTGGCATTGGCTTGGAGATTTTGAAGCTTTGCCGCGTCGGCGGCTTTCTTCTCCTCCTCTGTCATTTCGGTGGCGGGTTGGTCTTCCGCTCGATTAACGCCAATCGTACTAGGCGCTGGGCCGCTGTCAATGTTCCGATTCAGGGAGGTTTCATCCAAGAGGCGCACATTGAAGTTAGAGAAGTAGGATTCTCGGCGCTTATCCTCCGCTTCGATCTGTTCTTTCAGGTTGTAGGCTTCTTTGAGACGGTAATAGCTAGCTGGATAGAGAGAGCCGTATTGGGATCGCATTTCGGGAACATGTTTGAAGAAGCGATCACTGGTGGCGCTGCTGCCGGTCATCCCATCCAGACTGCCGTTCATGGTGTAGGCCGGGTTCATTAAGAAGGTGATGGTATTGACATCTGGCGGCAGACCTTCGACGGGACGCACCTGGTAGCCCACCATTTTGCCGCTGCGGGCTAGGCGGGTCACAAACACATCGGAGATGGCCGAAACTACTAGGGCATAGCCAATATTCTTGGGAATAAAGCGGGTACCCAGATGAGGGAAGTGGGGCGTCGCTTCAGGGGTTCCCCGCAGTTCGAGTTTGTCGGTCAAGCTGAGGGATGAACTGGAGGTGATGTTGCTCTCATTTAAGAACTGGTAGCTGAAGTCAAAGTTGCCTTTGAACCCTGCCCGCATGGTGGCCACTCGGGTTGTGAAGCCGAGACCCGCTTCGGCTTCAGTCTCTGCCCCGGCAAAAATCTCTGCCGCTGCCCCTAATCCACTATCTTGGGCGCGGTTCCAGCTAAAGTCCACATCCTCCGACATGGTGAGTTCCACCGAGGTGGCACCGTTGTAGTCTTCTTCGACGGTCAAGTTCTCGCTAGGAACGGGGGGTGGCCCTTCGATGTACCCCAGCAGGGTCGGTGCAAACTGCGCATTGCCAATCCACTTCAGTTCCAGGGCTTCGATTCGCTTATCCGATAGCAGCGTGGCCCCATGGGTGGTGGGTGAACCCAGGAAGCGCCGCATGATCGCGACCTTGCGCTTGGCGGTTGGATCCAGGGTAACGGTGCTGTACTCCGCAGAAACCAGGGCATCGCCACCAATGGGTAGGGTGTTATCCTCGGCGGTCAATACCTGGCTAACAATGCCGCGATTGCGGTTGCTAGGGGACTGGTTGTTCATAATTGCCTGAACATTTTCCCGGATCGCAGGCAGAACATTGTCTGCGGCTGGCTGTACCCCACTCCTTGGGGTGCCGTGATAGTTGCCGGTCAAATCTTTCACAATCGGTGTTGTACCTTCCAGGTGGATTTGATCGAGCGGGAAATACGCGACCAGGTTTGGTTCTTTTCCGCTCAGGCGCGTGTACATGTCTGCCCGAATCTCATCCTGGGTACGGGCGACATTCCAGATCCGAAGATCAGCCATACGCCCCTCAAACACAGTGCCGTGGTCACTGCCCCGTACATCGCGCCCAATGCGGTGAGCAACGGACGCAGTTTTGTCATCAATCGCTCCGGAGTGTTCCAGGTCTAGAACACCATCCACATAAGTGTAAATTTTCTGGTTTTCGCGATCTCTGACGAAGCTAATAAAGTGCCATTCATTGATCTCTAGCTTTAGAACGCCATAAAGGTCTGGTGAGCCAGACCAGAAAAATCTCAATCTTCCATCCGCAGCGATCTCAAAGTTGATATTGAGTGTGTTTTCCAGACCATAGTCTCCTAGCAAGATTCCCCGCTTATGAGTCGGAATTTTTACCCACATAGAAACGGTGAACGAAGTTGAGAAAATGGGCAGTGGCCGTGCTAGTTCCAGATAGTCATCTACCCCATCAAATTGCATCACGGTGTTCTCAACCGAGATAGGAACGGTACATGTCTGCCAACGGCCACCTTTTAAGCTGCCGTGGTTACAATTGGGTGAAAGATCTTGAACTTGGGAGCCTGTAGCTTCACCGAGGGGATAGTAAGCCAATAATTTCGACTCTTTCCCGCCTAGGCGAGTGTACATATCCGCTTGGATTTCATCCGCATTTCGGGCAACACTCCAAATTCGGACATCAGACACTTGACCAGGAAAGAAGTACTCTGGGGTGTCCCCACCCCCGTTCCCAGTACCAATTCGTAAAGAATATCGGCTATTTGGAATATAGGCCGTCTTCAAGCTGCTACATAACATGCCATCTACATATAGCCTGAGTGTGTTGCCGTCATAAGTGCCAGCAATATGTGTCCACTTATCAATCACAACATCTGGGCCATTAATATACGACCAGTTTCCATGGCCGACAAGCAATTCCCACTTGTTATCTGAAGTTGCATAGACGAAGTAGCCTCTCAAATAATCATTATCTCGCGAGTTCAATGGCGAACGGTAAGTACCTTGTCCTCCCGTAACTTTCACCCAAAAAGAAACGGTGAAACGACCAGGGTTTAGTGATGGGTTATAAGGAACTTCTACATAATCCTTCGTCCCATTGAAGTCGAGACAGACATTATGGATCGAACTCAGAGGAGATTGTTGATCCTCAAAGAGGACGGGACTGTGCGCCGTCAAGGCTTCCATTGCCGTACCGTGATGGTTGCCAACTAGGTCTGGAAGCATACGGGCTGTGCTTCCTGGCTTGATTTCATCCAGAGGATAGTAAGCAACCAAGTGAGGCGATTGCTCACTCACGCGGTTGTGCATATCCGCCTGAATATCGGACTGGGTGCGGGCAACATCCCAGATGCGAAGCTCGGCCATTTGACCGGGGAAGAAGTGTACTGGACTCCCCCCTGATCCAGCCGCAGCAATGCGTAGTGGGCAACTGCCATTGGGGGTATAAGCCGTCTCCAACGTCCCGCATAGAACACCATCTACATAGAGCCTGAGCATGTTGCCGTCATAGGTACTGGCGATATGTGTCCAGAGGTTGGAAACGACATCGGGGCCGATAATGGTTGACCAGTTGCCATGGCCGACAGTCAATTCCCACTTGTTGATTGAATTGGCTTGGATAGAATAGCCGCTTTTTGCATCTGCATCAGAGGAGGTGAGTAAAGAGCGTCCTGCACCTTCTTCGCCGGTAATTTTTGCCCACAAGGAGACCGTAAATTGGCTAGGGTTGAGGGCTGGTTCGTAAGGCACTTCCACATAGTCGTTGAACCCATCGAACTGCATTACACGCTTGGCTAGGCTACCGATGGGTGCAGCGGAAGCCCACCAACTAGCACCGGATACGTTGCCATTGTTGCCGTTGCCAGAATGGTCACGCACGTTCTCTCCATCTGCTTCGCCCATGGGGTAATAGGCCAATAACCCTGGTTCATTGCCACTCAGTAAGGTTTTGCTGTTGACGGCAATTTCATCTGCACTGAGACCGATTCCCCAGATACGGACTTCGGACAATTGGCCAAAGGGTTGATCCCCGGCTTGGGCATTGCCAATAACGCGCACACTGCGACTTACTTTAACCGTCGCCTTCTTGATAGCATCAACAGCCTGCTTGGCAGCCTCATCATCGGGCGTTTTCCGGAGTTTGTTTTCGGCATCGGCCAGAGCTTTGGCTTTGGTGTCGCCTACCTTTTGGCCGTCGATATAGAACAGGGTGGTATCCGCGTTACCCACCGCCGCTAGATGATGCCAACCGGGAGTTAACCGATCTAGATTGCATCCGCTATCAAAAAAGTGCTGATCCTGGATAGCATCGGGCAGATAAATACCCAACCGGTGGCCCTGCCTGACCACAACATGGCTGCCACCGTCTCCCCCAACCAGGGTGTTCCATTCTTCTGTGTTGGGTAAAGGATAGACAAACCAGGTTTCAATACTCCACTCTGTAGGCAGGGATAGTGTGGTGCTCAACGTCACAACACTGTTGTTACGGTTGAAGTTGAGACAGGCCTGTGGGGCATCCGGAAGCCACTGTTCAAAGGCCGCATTCCGACTATCAGCGGTGGCATCGTAGTTGGTTTGCCGCATCCGCCCCTGGGTATCGAAGTAGCTCAGTTGCACATTACCTTCACAGGTTTCCAGGGCATGGAGCCGACCGGCTGATTGTACAAATCCCAGTATTGCCCCATGGCTCGCCAATCCTCGGGCATCAGTGACAATGGCAGACATCGTCTGTGGGGTTGCCTGAATACCTTTGATGGCGGCGAGAAGTTCCGTGTTGAGGGTATTGATCTCTGTTTGAATCACAGAGATCAAGGCCGTCACCTCGACCAAACGCTGCTCCCATTCGGCGTAATCATCTGCCGTCGCCGTCAACAACGTTTCTCGACCAGCCAGCTCTTTCCGTGCTGCGGCTAGATCTTGTTGCGTTTGGTTTAGTGCAGAGGAGAGATTGGGAATTTCGTCATTAGTGTATGTGGCAGTCTTCACGATCTTCCATAGTGCCTCAGGATCGCGGCGCCAATCGCCCCAATCGTGATTGAATGCCTCGAAGTAGTTAGCCGATGCGCGAAGTCGGCCTAGCTTCCATGTGTATTCCCAGCTATATCGACCGCTTCTTTGAAAAATGTATAGTGCACCAAAACCATCCTCAGATAGTCTAAATGTGCAAAAAGCGCTATCGTCTTTTGTTTTAGTAAGCGTAAATGTAGCCGGAGCAAAACCCGAACTAAAACTCAGAAACTTTTCACCATAATGTTGAGTGTCCTTGCACTGTAAAACAAAAAATCTATCAGGATCTTCAGACCACAATTCACGCATTATGTCCGGGGTTCCGTAGTCGTTGATAGGAACTTCTGATGCCGAAATAGACAAGGGTTGCCAAAGCTGGGAGTCAAGATGCTCATCCTTCGCAACGGTAACACCCCAGACGGTTTTCGAAGTTATTACATTTTCTGTGTACTGCTTATGAAAAATCTTAAAATAGAAATTATCCTTTTTTTCTCCTTCATCGCGCAATCGAGACAACAGATTTTGCTCTTTGTGAATGAGCAATGCAACCTGCTGCTTCAGCTTATCAATCTCAGCCCGAGTCCCATCCTGAGCATGATAGGCAGCGATTTTTATTTCTAGGTCTTGCCTTTCTTTGCGTAGGACGTTTTCTTCTGCCTGTTTGAGAACTAATTCTTTCTGCTTGGCAATGAATCCAGCCTGTTCATCCGCCAAGATTGTGAGGGCAATACCATCGGTGTATTTTGCTGCTGTAATCGCATCAGACAGTAGACGAATGCGGTGGTTGCGAATTTCTAGAGAATTCCAATTGCCTTGAACATTGGTAATCTCAAAGGAGCGCAGCAGACTGATCTCGTCAGGAATCGTTAGGGTACAGGAAGCCCGATACCAGCCGTTCCCCAGATCTTCAAATTCATCTTGCACCGCCGAGACCGCAATAGTGTCGTTAGCGCTGCGGCTGGTTTTGCCCCAGTGAGAGAAGGTGAAGATCTTGGTACCTTGCCCCCGACCATCGGCATTGTTCAGATCCGCCAGCGTCAATGGTTTGGAAGCATTGACTTTGAACTCAAAGCTTTCTTCATAGGTAGCGCGTTGGCTGACGGCAAACAGGTCAGCATTGCTGTATTTCACCGCATTGGCTCCGCTGGCCAGCTTGCGGCTGAGGGTAGCGGCACTGACATAGGGATCGCCATAAACGGTGCCCTCATTGCCATGGATAGAGAAGTCGCTCACCTTACCTTCGGCAATGCCACCCAAGCGCCAATACCCTTCCAGGCCCACCTCTTTGCCCCGCAGTTGCAGGTACATATTGTTTTTGATGGTGTCCGCACTTTGGGGCAGCGACCAGATCCGTACCTCGGCCAGATGCCCAGAGAAAAAGTCTTGGCCTACTTTTCCGAACTGATAATTGCTGGATGGATCACTGTAAAGCTTCTCCGGTACATCCTCAACAACAGCAAATTCCACACCATTTTTATAGAACCTGAAACGGTTGCCATCTTTCACCCAGGCTACATGAACCCAAGTCTCCGCCTGGTCAAAAAAGTTGTCGAAAGTGCCGCTCAAGACAGACTCTTGGCTGGGTGCATCAAACGCCATGTAGTGCAAGCCGCCGTTGTCAGGCGCAATCCACAACGAAGGTTTCCATAGATCATTGCCCATCACAGCTTGGGTTGCCCCAGTATTGATCTGCATCGGCTTAATCCAGGCAGAAAGGGTGAAGTTCTTGTTTTTGCCAAAGGGATCGGCAATTTCGATATAGTCGTTCACGCCATCCAGCACAATGCCGCGCCGTTTGCGAGAGACAACTTTGATGTTGACGGCTTCCCCTTTAGCCCACCGCCGCTCGATGACAAAGTGATTATCATCAACGGTCTGCACGGGATAGGTGTTGTCGTAGCTGTCGGTGCCAATGATTTGCACCTCATCCCCATCTTCAAGACCGTGGTAATCGCAGGTAACGCGCAGTTTGCCGTCGGCGGTCTTTTCATAGGCGGCAATCATGCCATCGAAAATTAAGCCCGCTTCTTCCAGATCTTCTTTTTCCCAATAGCCCAAATTATCGGCAGGACTGGGTAGCGTAATCTCGAAGGTACGGTCGTCGATCTTCTGAGCCGCATAGAGCCCGTGTAGATCAGGGGTTCCCGTGATTTTCACTAGGTCACCGTTGGCCAGTTGGCCCGCCGATCCTTCGGTAGACACCTTCACCAGGTCTTCGGCATCATCGGCATCGGTACCCAGGGCCAATCCACGGATCACTCCCTGGGGTGGTGGGGTTTTGTCAGCTAGAGCCTTGATTTCATCCAGGGTATTGAGGGGCAGCAAAATTTCCCGCTGACGACTGCGGGCGATGGTGCGTTCAGGGGTTTCATCAATTTCAGAGAGGGTGCCATCTCCAGCAATGGCAAAGCTCAGAGCTGCAACCCCTTTATCGGTAGGGATAGCGACCATGATTTTCGTGGCGCTCCGCAGGAGTTGGGTATCCCCGGATTGGGTTTCCTGTTCCTGTTGAAGATCGTACTTGGTGGCTGACAGACCATTGGTAATGGAAACCCCGTCAATATCCAATGTGCGCTGGATAACCCCTGGAATCTTCTTGGGCACCAGGCTACCCTCCGCCTCTTCGTAAATGGTGTAGTCTTTGAGGTCGAAGAGACCTTCCTTTGAGGCGCGTAGGGTCGTCAATTCAACTTTTTTAGTCTGGCTATTGTAGGCAAAAACATGCCACCGATGAACATCATTTTCAATGGTGGGTACAAGCACCACAGAAAACCAGCCCTTGTGCAGGTTGTTGACTAAACAAAGTTCCGTGGTTGGTTCATAGAAAAAGTTGCCATTGGCATCCCGGAAGTCGAGGGTATCGACGTTGTTGAGGCCGTTATTGCCCATTGCCATGGTTTTAGTCGGGGTGTGCTTTTGCCGACTCCGCTTAAACCGAACTTCCAGCTTGCGGTTCAGTTTGTTGGTCATGCCATCCAACACAAACCGATCCACTAATAGCGTATTGTTTGTAGATTGACGGAACACATAAATATGATCGAGAGCCGCAATCACCTGAACAGGGGCAACGGCTGTCATGCCTTGGGTCGAGTAGCGAGACCGTAGCAAATAGCGATTTGGATCATTCTGATAGGTGAGCTCAGCTTTTTCCTGATCCATCACCGATTGATCATCCGCCTCATTGGGAAATTCCAGAGGTTGCCAGGTTTCCCATCCAGTTCTTTGGTCGGCAGGGGTATTCAAGTAGCTATCTTCAAAGCCATCCTGCTTGACGGTATAGAAAACCCTGCCTGTATTATCTGTGCCAAATACCACAACCTTGCCCTCGTGGGACACGGTGTTGATATGTTGTATTTTGTCTTGGGCTAGGTACATGGAATTCCCCTTTCGGAAATTGAAGTCTATGAGTTTTTTGGAATCTATTCGGCCTTGATCAATAAGATTAAGTCCGCTGTCTTAAACGTTGCTAATCAGGTCAGACCAAAAAATGGTTTTAACCCTGTAGAAAAATCCAGAAAGTCGCTTCTCCATTGCTACGACAGGCTGCGATTAGTAAGCCATCAAATGCTCCAGAGTCACTTACCTGATAGCACTGCAAAAGCTCCACAGAAGGATCATCGAATGCACTATGAAGTACCCCTTCGTGGTGTGGATCTTCCTGAAAGAAATCAAGAGCTCCTGCCACAGTGCCCAAAAGACCAGGTTTATCCGCCAAGTGCTTTAGGACATTGACGATGTCCATGTCCCCAAGACTATCTTCTTTAGAATCTGTAGGACGCTGATAAAGTAGACTAACTCCCCAAATTTCCTCACCAGGACAAATGCTTCCATCGTCCTGCTCGCGGCTCCACATCCTGCCAGCATATTGCCGGAGATAACCCATAGTCGCCGACTCTAGGCTGTCAGTCATCTTTTCGAGGTCTTCACTGGTGAACACCTTAAAATAGACAGCGCTACCATTACCAATAGTTTGGGTATTGTCACCATAGACATTTTGTAAATCGGTCACGTAAGCAGGCAAATTCTGAACTTCCATTGTGTTTTTCCTTCTCAAATATTTTGACAATCAATCTAGATGGGGCCTTCGACGAACTTTACTATGTTCATTTTGACCCCATCTAAATCGATATCTGCCAAGTTTACGTCGATCAACCTTGCCTGGATTAGGATGATTAGGCCGTCAAAATTAATGGCCTAATCTTGTAGAAAAATCCAAACAACAACTTCTCCATTAGCACGACAAGCCGCAACTAACAAGCCATCAAATACTTCAGAGTCACTCACCTGATAGCACTGCAAAAGCACCACAGAAGGATCATCGAACGCACGATGCATCACATCTGTATAGAGCTGTTCGCCTCGAAAGAAATCAACGATTGGGGCTATTGTTGAGAAATGTTGATCTAGAAGTTGATTGATCTCATCCACAATACCCATGTTATTGCTAGAACGCTGATAGATGAGATTCATTCCCCAAACTTCTTCACCAGGACAAATACTTCCATCATCCTGTTCCCTGTCCCAAAGGCTACTAGCATATTGCCGGAGACAACTCGTTGCCGTTGACTTTAGACTATCGTTGATCTTTTCAAGGTCTTCACGAGTGAATGCCTGAAAATAGACAGCACTGCCCTCACCGATGGTATGGGTATCGTCACCATAGACACCCTGCAATTCGATCACGTAAGTGGGTAGACTTTGAGTCTCCATGATTTTTCCTTCAACAAAAGCTTGGCAACAACAGAAGGGTTCCGTAGCCGGGACTGGTGTTGGGGCGGGAGGCTTGACGGGTTGCTTGCTGCCACAAATGACCGTCTTTAGCAGTTCCGCAAAGCCACTAATCGAATCCTGAGACGTGAAGGCTTGACCTTTTGTTTGCTCAGCAACTCGGGCATACTCGGCCTGAATCGCTTGCTTCACACTGGCTTTGACGCCGGACGTGCCCAGGTAGGTATGCACCCGCACCCCCGCTTCACTGGCCACCTCAATGGCGCGGGTCGCCGCTTCGATGTCGGCCTGATCCTGCTTGCCATTCTCATTTCCCCCTTCCAGTGCTTCATCCCCTAAGAAGAACACCGTTCGCGCGGCATTGGCCCGCCAGTCAAAGTACAACGAGACATCTTCAATGGCTCGTGCCCCATCTTCTTGGGCTCCACCCTCAGCCACCGTCCCCCGCTTACGACCTCGAAGGTCTGACTCCGCTGCACCCACGCCCGTTAGGTAATCGCGCACTGTGCGGTTAAACAAGGTTTCTTTGAAGACGCCTTCAATCCCTAGGTAGGTTACCCGCAGGTCTGAGGGACAACTGGTGCGGGCCGCTGCAATGGCGGTGTCTACCGCTGCACTGAGGGCCGCCGCCTCGTCCTTCATCGACACGCTACTGTCAATCACCACCACCAGGTCTACCTGGGGGATCACCAGGGTCTCAGTCGGGTCGGTAGAGTCTGAATCGGGGGCTAGGCTGCTACCCGTAGTCACGGTTGCGGGCGCTAGACTGGGCCATTGCAGGGTCTTTTGGCCAGAAATATCTCCATTCCCTCGGTGGCCAGAAATTGGCCCTAGGCGATTGGGCTGGGCTGGGCCTGCCGTGAGACCGTGGCTATTTTGGGGGAAGTTCCATAGGTTGAAATCCAGACGATAGTGCGCCCCTTGCCAGCCATTCGTCCAGTTGAAGTTAATCAGGGCGCTGATATCCAGGGTGCCCACCACTGGGTCGTGGTACCAGAAAGACCGCATCTGGTTGGCGGTTCCCCCTGCCGATGTACCGGAGTTGTATTGGATATCTACCCCTTCCGGTGGCCCCTCGTAGGAGAAGCAACCCGTGCCGTAGATACTACCGTCAGCATTGAGGGTGTGGAAGATAAAGCTACTAATTTGAGTTCCGGTTGAGGGTTCTCCTTCGGGATTAGGATTAGCACTGTCATCGGGAACAGAGCCGCTGCCATCGGGGGTACCCCCGCTATTAGGATTAGTACCCCCAGGCCCTACTACCACAGCCTCAGGGATAGTGACACCACCGGAGGTATCGCCGCCGCCATCGGGGGTGCCGCTACTGCCATCGGGAGTACCGCCGCCACCACCGGGAATAGTTTTTCCTTCAACAAAAGCTTGGCAACAACAGAAGGGTTCCGTAGCCGGGACTGGTGCTGGGGCGGGAGGCTTGACCGGTTGCTTGCTACCACAAATGATCGTCTTTAGCAGTTCCGCAAAGCCACTAATCGAATCCTGAGACGTGAAGGCTTGACCTTTTGTCTGCTCGGCAACACGGGCATACTCGGCCTGAATCGCTTGCTTCACACTGGCTTTGACGCCGGACGTGCCCAGGTAGGTATGCACCCGCACCCCCGCTTCACTGGCCACCTCAATGGCCCGAGTCGCTGCTTCGATGTCGGCCTGATCCTGCTTGCCATTCTCATTTCCCCCTTCCAGCGCTTCGTCCCCTAGGAAGAACACCGTTCGCGCGGCATGGGCACGCCAGTCAAAGTGCAACGAGACATCTTCAATGGCTCGTGCCCCATCTTCTTGGGCTCCACCCTCAGCCACCGTCCCCCGCTTACGACCTCGAAGGTCTGACTCCGCTGCACCCACTTCCGTCAGGTAATCGCGCACCGTCCGGTTAAACAAGGTTTCTTTGAAGACGCCTTCAATCCCTAGGTAGGTTACCCGCAGGTCTGAGGGACAACTGGTGCGGGCCGCTGCAATGGCGGTGTCTACCGCTGCACTGAGGGCCGCCGCCTCGTCCTTCATCGACACGCTACTGTCAATCACCACCACTAGGTCTACCTGGGGAATCACCAGGGTCTCAGTCGGGTCGGTAGAGTCTGAATCGGGGGCTTGGCTGCTACCCGTAGTCACGGTTGCGGGCGCTAGGCTGGGCCATTGCAGGGTCTTTTGGCCAGAAATGTCCCCATTCCCTCGGTGGCCAGAAATTGGCCCTAGGCGGCTGGGTTGGGCTTGGCCTGCCGTGAGGCCGTGGCTATTTTGGGGGAAGTTCCACAGGTTGAAATCAAAGCGATAGTGCGCCCCTTGCCAGCCATTTGTCCAGTTGAAGTTAATCAGGGCGCTGATATCCAGGGTGCCCACCACTGGGTCGTGGTACCAGAAAGACCGCATCTGGTTGGCGGTTCCCCCTGCCGATGTACCGGAGTTGTATTGGATATCTACCCCTTCCGGTGGCCCCTCGTAGGAGAAGCAACCCGTGCCGTAGATACTACCGTCAGCATTGAGGGTGTGGAAGATAAAGCTACTAATTTGAGTTCCGGTTGAGGGTTCTCCTTCGGGATTAGGATTAGCACTGTCATCGGGAACAGGGCTGCCACCGTCAGGAATCGTGCCGCCGCTATTAGGATTAGTACCCCCAGGCCCCACTACCAGAGCCTCAGGGATGGTAACACTACCACCGGGAGTATCGCCGCCACCATCGGGGATAACCTCGCCACTGGGAGTACCGCCAGGTCCTACTACCAGAGCCTCAGGGATAGTGACACCACCACCGGGGGTATCGCCGCCATCAGGGATGACGTTAGTGTTAGGCGTGCTATCGCCATCAGGAATATTGCTGGGAACCGTTCCGTCACCAGGGATGACTTTTCCTTCTACAAAGGCTTGGCAGCAACAGGATGGTTGAGCATTGGGCGCTAGGCTGGCCCATTGCAGGGTCTTTTGGCCAGAAATGTCCCCATTCCCTCGGTGGCCAGAAATTGGCCCTAGACGATTGGGTTGAGCTTGGCCTGCCGTGAGGCCGTGGCTATTTTTGGGGAAGTTCCACAGATTGAAGTCAAAGCGATAGTGCGCCCCTTGCCAACCATTTGTCCAGTTAAAGTTAATCAGGGCATTGATATCGAGGGTGCCCACCACCGGGTCGTGGTACCAGAAGGACAGCATCTTATTGGCGGTTCCCCCCGCCGAGGTGCCAAAGTTGTATTGGATATCCACCCCTTCCGGTGGCCCCTCGTAGGAGAAGCAACCCGTTCCATAGACACTGCCGTCAGGATTCAGGGTGTGGAAGATAAAGCTACTAATTTGAGACACGGCTAAATTTTCTCCTTCGGAATTAGGAATAGTATTGCCATCGGAAATAGCACCACCATCGGGAATGGAAGTGCCACTGGTATCGGGAATAGCGCCACCATTAGGGATCGCCTGTTCTTCAACAAAGGCTTGGCAGCAGCAGAACGGTTGGGAGTCAAGAACATCGGAGTCTGGGTCGGTTACGGAGATGGCATAGGTATAGATGGTTTGGCCAAAATCGGTACTGCGCCAATCTTTGCTGGGATCAACAAGACTGGGCATGGCTAGGGTGTTGCTCGTGGCTCCCCGGACTTGAAAGACAATGTCGTTGTAGTCGAAATCAGAGCCAGTATCAACTCGCTTATCTTCAAAGGCAAAAATATTGCCATCCCCAAAAATATTGGCAATTTGACCTACGGCAAATAGGTCATCGGGGGTAGCCGTAGCCATAGAAAATAGGGGACGTAGGGCTCCTGTAGCTGTGGGGTTCTCAAAGACTTGTTGTACTTTGCCATGGGGGATCAGCATAAAGCCAAAGCGATCACCAGCCCGCATCTGAAACGTCTTTGGCCCTAGATACTCCCCACTGTTCCAGTCCTTACCTTCTCCGAGTAATAATCCACTGAAACGCGCTGCTTCCCGCTGATCAGAAATCACCACATAGCCTAGGCTTGTATTACTCAGTGATCGTCGTGCTGCCTCTCGAATATAGGCTTCTGATCCCAGTTCAATTGTGCCCATTTCCTCCAAGCTGAACATTGCCAGTTCACCCTGGTAGTAGCCACCATCAAACAGAAAGTCGATGGTGACTTCTCCCCGACTTCCCACTGTGAAGTAGCCTGATTCAAAGGCGAAATCAACTTCTGTAGATCTAGTTGGCGGTATAGGCTTTGGTTTACCCGTAGTCACGGTTGCGGGCGCTATGCTGGGCCATTGCAGAGTCTTTTGGCCAGAAATGTCCCCATTGCCCCGGTGGCCGGAAATTGGCCCTAGACGATTGGGTTGAGCTTGGCCTGCCGTGAGGCCGTGGCTATTTTGGGGGAAGTTCCACAGGTTGAAGTCAAAGCGATAGTGCGCCCCTTGCCAACCATTTGTCCAGTTAAAGTTAATCAGAGCACTAATATCGAGGGTGCCCACCACCGGGTCGTGGTACCAGAAAGACCGCATTTTGTTGGCGGTTCCCCCTGCCGAGGTGCCGGAGTTGTATTGGATATCTACCCCTTCCGGTGGCCCTTCGTAGGAGAAGCAACCCGTTCCATAGATACTGCCGTCCGCGTTTAGGGTGTGAAAGATAAAGCTACTAATTTGAGACACAACTAAGTTTTCTCCTTCGGGATGAGGGATAGTGCTGCTATCGAGGTGCTACCAGAAAGAAGCATGGCCATTGGAGCGATCAAGGCCATAAAACCCCTGAAAAACAAGCATTTATTTCTTGCAGGCGTCTAAACACGTAGTTCAGAATAGTTACAAAAGATACTCTTTAATAGGTTGTGCAATACGCAATATTGCATAGGCGTTTAGACGATTTTCATAAGTTTCACAATACTTAACTCACCTAACGCACGTATCGGTTCTTGCAGGCTGGCAAGACGAGATCAAGGGCTACCTAGGCACACACAAAACCAACCCAGTTACCCAGTTAAGTTAGGTGCCCAGTAGTCACCCTAGTTAACTGACAAAGGATTCTGTATCGGGCGCGAAAACTACGCCCCTACAGTGTTGCTTTCATGTAGGGGTCAGGTCTCTTGACCTTTTGACAGATATGGGTTCTAGCGAGTTTTGTCAGTCCAGGTAGTCACCACTGCACCAAACATTATTTAGCCTATGGCGGTTCTCGATGGCGTGAGGTACACCATGGCGAGGTTCTAGATCCCCTTAGTGCCTAGCTGCCTAAGTTTTACTCTGTAATCTTCCTTATTAAGGGGAAGCATCGCAATTTACTTTACCTGAGCGAAATTTGCCATAAACATCTTTTTATAATTCCAATTAGGTGAATAGGTAGGAATTACTTGGTTTTTTTAGATAATTATTTGCGTGTATTTGCTGAGCTTTTTTGATGACATTTCCCTAATTTTACTTGTAAAGCCTAATTCCGCAGGTTGACAACTATAGCGATAGCCAACTTTGTCAGGGCAAGGACAGTGCGTTTGCCCTGAGCTTGCCGTTCGCCATGCGTCCCCCCTGGGGAAAGGGGAGGGTTTTAGGCTGGGGCTGGGTGATGGGCTTTCTCCGCTGGAGAGGCTACGCCAACGACAGGCTCAGCCCGAACGGGTCTCAATCAAAATGGTTACAGCTATACGGCTTGGTCATAGCAGAAGAAAAATTCTGGTCGTTAGTAGGCCGATAAGATGAACTGTCCCATTTACGAGGCCTGGTAGTTTCCTCATCACAGGGCTGAAACAACGCAAATACGTTGGTTGTGTGTTCGACTGTCCCATTTAGGGTTTAATTTGGGACAGTCGTAGGCTGAGTCAGTTCAGACAGTGTTGGCGACTAGACCCCATGCTGTATAAGAGTTTCAGTCTTAACGACCACAATTTTTCCGCTGCTAAAACTAAGCCATCATGGCCATCGCCCCAACATAGTGCCCAGCCGCATCAAACAGGGGCGTTGCCGAGGAGATCGTCCATAGGGTAGTGCCATCGCGTCGCAAAAACGGCACCTCGTTGGCCTCGGAGATACCAGACTGTCGCCGTTGGAGCAGATCTTGGATATGGGGATGTAAGGAGGGCGGGAAGAAATCAAACAACGTGCGCCCTTCCATTTCCTCGGCGGTGTAGCCCAGCATCCTGAGTAGGGCATCGTTCCCAAATTGATGCCTTGCCTCTGCATCAATGATCCAAATGCCCTCCTGGGCGGTTTCGATAATCTGGCGATATTTGGCTTCGGTGTCTCGCAGGGCTTGTTCAGCAGTTTTTTTGGCGGTGATATCTCGCAAAATAGCGCGGGTGGAAAGGGGGCGCTGATTTCCCTCGGCATCGCGTTCAAGCCGACAGTTGATGCTGCCTTCTACCACCACGGGCCGCCCCGACTGGTGAATAAAGGTGAGTTCCACCTGTTCCAGTTGGGTGATCGTGCCAGCGCGCATGTGTTCGAGCGCCTGTTGGCAATGGGCGATGCAGTGGGGCGCTAACACATCAAACAGCGTCAGGTGATCCACCTCGGCAGCGGTGTAGCCCAACCCCTCGCGCCACGCCCGATTGACAAACTCAAACCGCCCGGTGTTCACATCCACCATCTGGATCAGGTCGTTGGCGTTGTCTAAAAAGTCTTGCAGAAGAGTTTCCCGTTCGACCAGTTCGGCGGTGCGCTGGGCAACGCGGGTTTCTAGATCGGCGTTGAGTTGTTCTAGCGCCTGGGCGGTGACCAGACGTTCTAGCTCGGCCCCGGCGCGGGCCGCAAAAATAGAGAGCAGGGTTTCCGTCCAGGCCGGATCCGCTAGGGGGCGGTCGTGGAGGATACAGAGGTTGCCCGTGGCTTCCCCCGCTGCATTGCGCAGGCCAACCCCCAGGTAGCTTTCGGCATCTAATGCGGCAAAGAGGTCATGGTCGGGATACAGGGTTTGGAGATTGGCGGGATGACAGCAGCGCCCCGTTTGAAACGACTGACGGCAGCAGGGAACCGCCTCGTAGGGCAAGAATAGGGGAGGCTGCCGTTCGCCATCGGCATAGAAGGCGAGCACCTGAAACCCTGCTTCCAGGGCTTGGGAAACCATCACATAGCGAATGCCCAAGGCTTCGGCAATGTGGCGCACCAAGGCCGGAAAGAACGCTTGCCCGGTGAAGGCGGCTGTGCCCTCAATGACCTTGCGCAGTTGGGTTTCGATGTGGTGGCGTTCTTGCAGTTCAGCCTGCAATTGCTCGTGGATGGAAGCCTGTTGGATGGCAATCGTGATCTGGGTCGTGAGGTTGCGGAGCAACTCAATTTCGTCGGGCTGCCAATCGCGGGGGCGGGTGCTTTCGGCAACGTTGAGCAGACCCCACAATTCGTCGCCACAAAACAGCGGT
>NZ_JACJRS010000046.1 GCF_014697375.1 Phormidium sp. FACHB-1136 | reverse complement strand
TTGAAGACTTTGAGCAGGATGGCCCTAAGATTCTTATCATTTTAGACAATGCAAGTATTCATAAAAAGGCAGAGATTCTAGAGAAGATAGCGAAGGAGATGCCCAACATTGTTTTAGAATTTCTGCCACCCTACAGTCCGGACTATAATTTAATCGAGTTAGTTTGGCACTCTGCAAAGGAATTCATTGCCAATCGTCTATTTGAGTCGATTGAGGATTTAGAAGCGCTTGTTCATAACCTATTGAACGAAGGGCAGCTTGTCATCAACTGGGATCGCAAGATCAAAAACAAAGGAAACACAGTCAATGCAATTTAAATGCATATCAGCTTATGCCCAACGTAGACCCGCTGGTACAGCTTCTCTGTCTGAAATGCCAAAACAAGAAATCCAAGGTCGTTATCGTTCCTTTAGTGGAGATATTGCAGTCGGCCTTGAAATATTTGAGGCATTTGCCCACATAGGTAGTAGCGGAGGAGATAGTTTCAGATCAATAATTGATCAAAGAGATCCTACTCAAATAATCTTTAGGCTGGCATCATCTAACGAGTCTTCTCAATATAGAAGGCTAACATTATCTTTTGGGGTTCCAGACAGCAGCCGATACGCAAGGGATGGAGCTGTTTCACGTTTGTCAATCTATAGAGATGGTCAGTTTAGTGGCTATAGGGATGTCAGACCGGGAGATCAAATCACTTGGATTATTGACGTCTCAAATACAAGAAGTCTAGCTCTTGAAGCTACGTGTACAAGAACGACGAGTGCCTATTATTCAGGAGGACGAGCCTGCTCATCTATTTACTTTTTTGAGGAAATTCTAGAGCCATGAAGCGCAGAGATTTTATTACGTTTAGCTCGGTTGGTGCTTGTGCCTTTACGGTTAGTTTAGGTGCATTAAAACCGCCAGAGGCTAAAGCGATTATTTTTCTTTTCTTTCTCAAGACAGTTGCTGCACCTAGCTTGATGAGTATGGCGTTAGGTGGGTTAGCCCTTGCCGCGCTTGGGTCGGGTTCTAGGGTGGGGCGTCAAAGGCAAGAATGGTTTGACTCACGCTTAGAAGCACAACTTGCCCAGAGAGAATTTGTTCGGCGATCCTTTACCGATATCAATATCGCTGAAAGCACTAGGCCGGGGCAGACCTACATTGTGGGTGCATTTCGTGAGGAACCTCTGGGCAACAGTGTGGGGCTGGCTTTTCCGCGTATGAACAATGGCCAAGCTACGATGTCGGCTTTTGCTGGCCCTGGCCCCATTGGGATGGCTGTGGCGGCTGAATACCTCAAGCAACACGAGAATCTTTCTCCTTCTGATGTTCAGGCGGCTATTTTGCCGCGTCCTAGAGGGGGCATTCAGCTAGCCGACTGGAGGACTTGGAGTTCAGGGGGATCGATTATTTACCCGAATACGTTCTCAGATACAGGCACTCGCATTTACTACAACGCGGTTGAACCTCGATTGGGCGGTTTTGGCACCATTGATGTCACCATCAATGCCCATCGCATGGTTCGGATACCTCGAATTCGGGTGGAGTTCGCTTGATCTAATACTCGTCCAGAATCAGGGAATCAGCGGGAAAGCTACCGACACCGACTTTGCCTCCATCCGCCACGGTTCACGCTTTCGGGGCTTGGTGGAAGGGGAATCATTGGGCTAAGATCCCAGGGTTCTTTGGTGTTTTGGCGATCAATTATGGGGCACAGCGGGGTAGAACCCTGGGATCTGGGCTACAAAGGAAATCACTAGGAGAATAGCGATGACAATTCTGGTTCCGCCATCCTTACAAAGTCTTCCGGCTTCTCTCTCCATTGAAGGGGCTGTCAGCATTGTGGTTGAAGAGGGAATCCCTATCTTTAGGGCATCCCAAGCCCTTCAGCATCGCATTGAGACCTTGCTGCAAAAACAATCCGAGGCAACCCTCACTCCAGAAGAAATCGCCGAGTTCGACCGCTACGAAGAAATCGACGACTATCTCGGTTTTGTAAATCGCACCATTCGCAACCTGTATCTTGAGAATGTTCATCCCATCCGCCACGGTTCGCGCTTTCGGGCCTGGGTAGAGGGAGAATCATTACTCCACGATCATGCAGGGGCCAAAGATACCCCAAACGCCTGAAGGTCAAGCACATCGACATTGTGGGAATAGTTATCTAGGGTGATGGCGACAACTTTTCCTTCATTGTCGTAATCCAGAATGAGATCGTCGGTAATCGCGTCGGTTGTTACCACGGGCTTACTGGTTAGCTCAATGGCTAAGGTGTCTGTTTCTGGAAAGTACCGGATTTTCATCTAGGTTCTTCACCTCGCTGTTGTCGTCGATAGAAATTGCGATCAAAAAATGCGTTATGAACCGTTTCACCATCGTCTAGCGTGATCACCCGTAGCACACGGTTATTGGCTTCAACAATGTTTCCCCAGTAGGAAATCCGGCGATTTTCTTGTTGTTCCGTCTTGACCGGGTTCGCTAAAACACGCTCGATCCACTCCCGCTGAACTTCAGGGTGCTTGTGACGAGCAAAATCCTCGAAGTAGTCTGTCGTTTTGACCATTATCCTACATTCGCCCTAGGCAGCGGAACCGGGTGAGGCTGTCTATAGGGTAGATGTATTGTATGGTCTCAGGAGATTTCACCCCCTCATCAGGGGGGAGTGGCGATGGCTAGTAAGCGCTGGTTGGCGGCCTCTAGGTTGAATTTTTCGGGGTCAAAGTCGTAGCCAGTTTGTTCCCAGAGTTTGGCATAGTCGGGGTCTTCGGGGTCGTTGCGGCGGTCTAGGAGGTCTTCGTAGCCCCAGACTCCGGCGCAAAATTCCGGTGGGCAGTGGCGCTCTCCGGCGATGCAGCTAGGCAGGGGGCGTCGGGCGGGGCGGGCTACCAGGTGAAGCGGAGACCTTGGGAGACGAGGAAGGCTTGCAGGGCTGGCATTTGGCCTGTGACCACAATCTGGGCCGGGGTGAGATCGGCGGGTTTGCCCTCCCGCAGCAGCCAGCCAGCGGTGGCCCCAGCGGCCCCACCAATGCTCCATTCACCGTAGTGGACGCGGGTGACGCCGTTGACGATGTGGCTGACGGCCATACTCTTACCGCCAATCAGCACGTTGTCTACGCCCTGGGGCACGATGGCTTCCAGGGGAATTTGCAGGGGCCGCACCACAAATTCCTTAATGCTGGCGGCGGCGGCTTCGTAGGAAGGTCTCCAGTCACGGTAGCGGCAGCCGTGGATGTCGATGTCGTAGTGGGCGAGGGCCACGGCGGTGGGGCTAAAGTCTCGGCCCCCGGTCATGTCTTCGCGCAGATCGGCTTCCACGGCCATAAAGCTGTCTTGGCCATAGGCGGGACGGCCCAAAATACGGCGACCCTCGCGAATGTAGGGCACCATGCTCAGGCCCGACTGGGTGCCCAGGGGTGAGTCTTTGCCCATCAAGAAGGTGAGGGGCAGTTTGTCGGTGGTTTCTCGGTCAATCAGCCATTCCGCAAACATCAGGGCGTGAATTTCGCCATAGTTGAGGGATTCCACCGACAGCCCACCCATCCAGTCCTGCTTTTGCCCAGTGAGGCGAATATCCTCTTCGGTCAACACCAGGGGCGGATCCATAAAGTGCCAGTCGTTGCCCTTGTTCCAGTTAATCAGCGTCATTTCCCCCGGTCGGGTGACGTTGACATTGCCGCTATCGGTGGCATGGCTGACGATGCGGCGATAGTTAAATACGCTGCTGCTGTTGAAAAAGGGGAACCCCTCTAGGTCAAACTCCTGCCAGTGCTCTTCCTTGGTGAAGGCGGGCTCGATTTTTTGCAGTTCCTTCAGGCTGGCCTTGCCATCATCCAGCGTAGCCAGCACGAAGGGATAGGTGTAGGCTTGGGTGCATTCCGGGTTTTCGCGGGGGGGCGCGTTCACTTCCCCAGTGAAGGACTGGGCATCGGAACCCGTGCGGTGGGGCAGGTTGGCCCAGCCCACCAGTTCCCCGGTGTCGGTGGCGTCAATCACCACCATGCGGCCACCGGGGGGTGGTTGCAGGCGCACGGGAATTTTGTTGTAAATATCGCTGTCCGACCAGCTATACCATTCCGAAAGCTCGCGGGAGAGCCTTCCGGTGGGGACATAGTTGGGATCGAGGGGAATCCGTCGCACCCCATAGACCGCCGTTACCACCCGCCCCGACGCATCAAAGGCCGCTCCTTTAAAGGCCGTAGAGGTGGCCCAACGGCTTTCTGGCGCACTCTGCACCGCCTGCCGCAGCCACATTTCCGCCGCCGTGGCCCCCGCCCTGGGGGAAAAGCACAGTTCTCCCACCCAGCAGCTATTCACCGCCGCCACCGATTGCGGACTGCCCAGCCCCGTCCAGGCAGGCAAATGTACAGGCTGTCGGCGAATGAGCGTTTTAAAGGCCTCCCAACTGGGGGAAAAATTCCGCCGCCAGCGCATGGCCCGCGATTCATCAATGGCCGACACCCCCTGGGAGCTGATCTGCCCGCCCAACCAGGGGGTGAGTTCAATCATGCAGGTGGTGGCCCCGGTTTTCATGGCGTGGGAAGCCGCCGCTACCCCGCCCAGGGTGCCGCCAATCACTACCACCTCGCAGGTCCACACTTCCTCGGCAATGGGCAGAGGGTTCAGCACCGGACGCCCGTTGGCGGTCTGAATTTGGCGAATTCCCTGGGCCACCTCGGCCCGGTTCACCACCTGCCCCACCGGACGCTGGGCCATCACCATCGGCCCCCGCCAGGAACCGCTCACGGTGCGAAATGCCGCCAGCAGTACACTGCTCCCCAATACCGCCCCCATTACCAGCCCCGATAGCCGGGTCATGCGGCGCTGGGCGCGTCTGCGCTTGAGGGGAAGAGAACGATACCGACGACGTTCCAGCATGGGCCAAAGGGCAACAAAACTCAGGATTTCGCTTAAGGGTAACAACGAAATTCAAAGACGACGCAGGAACTTTCCGACCGGGCTAGATGCCTATCTAATTTGGGCTTAAAATTTGGGCCACGGGGGTTAGGGCTTTGGGGCATCTGTCTGGCCTCGGCCTTCCCCCGGTGATTGTGGTTCCCTATGCTAATGGCCTAACGCAGTGGCTTCACCCTCCTCCCCTCCTTCTCCCTTGACCTCAGCCCTGCGTCGGCTGGGGGAAGTCCCCCTGTGGGTGATGCTGTCCCTGGTACTCAATGGGCTGCTGTTCCTCACGGTGCTGGTGCTCTTGCGGCAAGTTAATCGTCCTCCTAATGCGGGGTTGTCGGCAGCTAATGCCTTTGCCGCCGAGGGCCAATCTGCCCCCGTGGCTCCGCCCACCCTCGGAGATCGCCGTACCCTCGACTACCAACAATGGGTGGCCCTGCTCGAAGCCGAAGCCAACGCCGCCGCCTTGGCCGATCTGCCCAGACAAACCGTGCTGCTGGGCGACTCCATCTCCCTATGGTTTCCCCCCGCCCTGCTACCGGGGCGCAGAACCTGGCTCAACCAAGCCATTTCCGGGGAAAATTCCAGCGGCCTGCTCCATCGCCTCTCCCTGATCGACCCCAACCCGGTAGAATCCGCCTTTATTATGATCGGCATCAACGATCTCATCTGGGGCGGCGACGAGGCAACCCTAGTCAACAATCTGCGGGCCATCGTCAACCATCTACACACCCAACATCCCCAGGCCAGAATTGTGGTTCAGTCCATCCTGCCCCATGGAGGCCCAGCGGCTACCTGGGAAGGGCGGGAACGGCTCCTGGCCCTGCCCCCCGAACGCATTGTGGCCGTGAATGCCCAACTCAAGCAAGTCGCTGCCGAATCTGGCGTGGAATACCTCGATCTCTACCCGCTCTTTGTCAACGGCGAAGGTTACCTCCGCCCCGACCTCACTACCGATGGCCTCCACCTCAATGCCAACGGCTACCTGGTTTGGCGCAGCGCCCTCGCCCTCTACAACGAAACCGACTATCGTCCCTAAGCTCTTTGCCCCTAGCCCCCTAGGATAGGGTAGGCTCTGCAAAGACTGTGTAGGGGAAGCATGACGTGAAGTCATGTCGTTCACCCATGGGTCACCTGGGGGTGATTGGAATCCGCTAAAGAACCCGTGCTTTCAGCAGCGCACCCGGTAAGGTCACCAGCTTGCGAGGGGAAGGCACGTAGGCCCGCCGAGTAAACACGTCGTAGCCGTTCTCTTCGATCACGTCCAGAATTTGGCGATACAGATCCAACGCCGCCCACACGGGCCAGCGGGCATCGGGGCTGAGCAGGCGAATTCCGGCTTCGGCTTCGGCGTAGTAGTGGCGGGCGCGGTCGATCTCAAAGGCCATCAGGGCGCGCCAGCGGTCATCCACCACCCCAGCCATCAGGTCGGCTTCGGTGTAGTGGAACTGGGCTAAATCCTCTAGCGGGAGATAAATTCGGCCTCGGCGGGCATCTTCCCCCACGTCCCGCAGAATGTTGGTGAGCTGGTTGGCAATGCCGAGGGCTACCGCCTGGGGGGTGGGGTCAATGGGTTCTTTGGGGTGCCAGGGGGCGGTGTAGAGTTCTGTATCGATACCCATCACCGTGGTAGACATCAGGCCCACGGTGCCCGCCACCCGGTAGCAGTAGAGTTCTAAGTCCTGGAAGGTCTCGTAGCGGTTGCGGTGCAAGTCCATACGTTGGCCCGCAATCATATCCCGGAAGGGCTGGATATCGAGGGGGAACTTCTCTAGGGTATCCACCAGGGCCACGTCTTCGTCATCGACGGGACAACCTGCAAACACCGATTCCAGTTGGGCTTCCCAGCGGTCGAGGGTTTTCTCGTTGGTGAACTGGGCTTGGGGGCCATCCACCAGCTCATCGGTTCTCCGGCACCACAGGTAAATAGCCCAAATAGCGCGGCGCTTGGCGGGGGCCATTAGCAGGGTGCCCATGTAGAAGGTCTTTGAGTATTTTGCCGTGACTTGACGACAAAGCTCGTAGGCTTCCTCGATGGAGGAGAGGGATGGGCGTGGGGGAGAATCAGTCAGTTGCAGCATCAATGTCCCAATCTGGAGAAGGTAAATCTCAAACCGACCACAGGTGTATCTGCTTAACTAGCCTCTCATAACTGCACCCAACATGGGAAAAACAGTTAGGATTGGCCCAAGGCGACCCAGATTACACGGCATTTCGCGATGGACATAGCCAGGGAGGGGAAATGCTGCAACAGGCAACGGGCTGTGGCATCGATACAAGCGTCTATACGAGACACGGGGGCTAGTTGTGTTGATTATATGTTGCAATCCGTAACATATGTCGAAAAATCCGATTTGGCTAGGGCGACCTCGGCGGTGGCCTCGTCCCAAAGTTGGGCCAGCCCGGATAGAATAGAAAGCCGCACTCACTCGGTTCTGGCTTGGTTTTGGCAATGACCCTGGGGTCTGGGTTGCCCTAAAATCAACGGCCCACTCTCCTAGGCGAGTCCCTACTCCGGGACATAACCGGAACCGAGCTGGTGCGGATCGCCTGTCCATCTCGATGCTTGCGGGGAGCCCAACTCGTGCCTGAAACTAACTTTGATTTGCTTGTTCAATCCGATCCATTGTTGGCCACCATTGTGCAGCGCGAACTGCAACGCCAGCGGGATCATCTGGAACTGATCGCCAGCGAAAACTTCACCTCGGCGGCGGTGATGGCGGCCCAGGGGTCGGTGCTCACCAACAAATACGCGGAAGGGTTGCCCAACAAGCGCTACTACGGCGGCTGCACCTTTGTGGACGAGGCCGAGCAACTGGCCATCGACCGCGTGAAGGAACTCTTCGGAGCCGCCCACGCCAACGTGCAGCCCCACTCCGGTGCCCAGGCTAACTTTGCGGTGTTCCTGGCCCTGCTGAATCCCGGCGACACCATCATGGGCATGGATTTGTCCCACGGTGGGCACCTTACCCACGGGTCCCCTGTGAATGTGTCGGGTAAGTGGTTCAAGGTGGTGCAGTACGGCGTTAGCCGCGACACCGAGCAGCTCGACTTTGACAGCATTCGCGCCCTGGCCCTAGAGCATCGGCCCAAGCTGATCATCTGTGGTTATTCCGCCTATCCTCGCACCATTGATTTCCAAGCCTTCCGCGCCATCGCCGACGAAGTGGGCGCGTATCTAATGGCGGACATTGCCCACATTGCTGGATTGGTCGCTGCTGGGCTGCACCCCAACCCCGTGCCCCACTGCGATGTGGTCACCACCACCACCCACAAAACCCTGCGTGGCCCCCGTGGCGGACTGATCCTCACCCGCGATGCCGAACTGGGCAAGAAGTTTGACAAAGCGGTATTCCCCGGCACCCAGGGCGGCCCCCTAGAGCATGTCATCGCCGCCAAGGCCGTGGCCTTTGGGGAAGCCCTGCGGCCTGAGTTTAAGACCTACTCTGCCCAGGTGATTGAAAACGCCCAGCGCTTGGCCTCTCAACTGCAAACTCGTGGATTCAAAGTGGTTTCCAACGGCACCGATAACCACCTGGTGCTGGTGGATCTGCGCTCCATCGCCATGACTGGCAAGCGGGCCGACCAGCTAGTCAGCACCGTCAACATCACCGCCAACAAGAACACGGTGCCCTACGATCCCGAATCTCCCTTTGTCACCAGTGGTCTACGCCTGGGTTCCCCCGCCATGACCACCCGTGGCCTGGGCAGCGACGAGTTCGCCACCATCGCCGACATCATTGCGGATCGTCTATTGAATCCAGAGGATACGGCCATGGAAAGCCAGTGTCGGGATCGGGTGTCGGCCCTGTGCGAACGCTTCCCCCTCTATCCTCACCTGGGCGGTCGGGTTCCGGCCCTGGTGTAGATCCGAAAATCTCTCCCATCTAGG
This sequence comes from Phormidium sp. FACHB-1136, assembly GCF_014697375.1. GTDB lineage: Bacteria > Cyanobacteriota > Cyanobacteriia > Phormidesmidales > Phormidesmidaceae > Nodosilinea. Next base: position 37,666 of record NZ_JACJRS010000046.1, on the reverse strand, counting down.
GGCGCACGTTAGGGGCGAATGGTCGCTCCCCTAGGACCAAACGCCATGGGGTAATGACAGAATGGACTCCGTTTAGCCTTCATGATCTGTCATAATCTCCATGGAGTTTGGTTTGTCTGGCCAAAGTCGAACTATCCTATGGGCTGAGTCAAGTTCCTAGGTTCTCGGCTTTTGTCCCTTTCCTGAGTCTCACCCTTGGGCGTTACTCCTAGGCGTTGACTGCTTGGTTACGCCCTGACCTAGCCGATCACGTCAACAAAAATTGTCCGGCCATTGTTAAGGCCCGGTAACGCTCACCAAACGCTGCTCTGCCCTTGATTCAATCAGACTCTCGTTGGCGCTGTTAGGTTTCCTTCCTGAGGAGTTCAGATGCCGTTTTATCTGTATCACTTTCTGGCCTTTGTGGTCTCCATGGCCGTTGTGCTGTTAACAACGCCTATTGTTCGTCGCATTGGCTTGAAAAGTGGTCGGGTAGATTTGCCGGGGGGGCGCAAGGTCCATAACCAGCCCATGGTGAGACTGGGCGGCGTATCGATTTTCCTCGGCACCTTCACCGCTCTGATCCTAGCCTGGGCCACGGGGGGCTTCTTGGACGGCAGCGGCCAATACCTGGCTCCGCCCCAGGAGTTTCAAATTTGGGGTGTTACCGTTGGTGGCTTGGCCTTTTTCCTGATTGGCTTGATGGACGATCTGTTTGGCCTATCCCCCATCAGCCGTCTGATTATGCAAGCCCTCGTAGCCACCATTGCCTGGCATGTTGGTGTCAGCATCGATTTTTTAACCATTCCGACCTACGGCCTGGTTCCCCTACCAGACTGGATTAGTCTGCCCGTCACCATCTTCTGGTTGGTGGGCATGGCCAACGCCATCAACTGGATCGACGGCCTGGACGGCTTGGCTGCTGGGGTGTCTGGCATTGCGGCTATGGTCATGATGGTGGTGTGCCTGTTTATGGGGCAACCCGCCGCTGCTCTGATTGCCGCCGCCCTAGCCGGAGGTGCCCTGGGTTTTCTACGCTATAACTTCAATCCCGCCAAAATTTTTATGGGCGATGGTGGAGCCTACTTTATGGGCTTTACCCTGGCCGGAGTGGGCATTATCGGGCTCGTAAAAACCGTCACCACCGCCGCTGTGTTGCTGCCCTACCTGATTTTGGCGGTACCCATCCTCGATATGTCTGCGGTGATTTTGGATCGCCTGCGTTCCGGCAACTCCCCCTTCATTGCCGACAAGCGCCACCTCCACCACCGTCTTCTCAAGGCCGGATTGTCTCACCGAGTCACCGTTCTATTTATTTACGTCCTTACTCTCTGGGCCGGTAGCCTTGCCTTAGCCTTTGCGGGCATCCCGAGCGGTGTGGCCTACGCCCTAGGAGCCACCGCCCTGCTTAGCTATACCGGATGGCGGCTACGTCAGCAGGCCCGGTAAGGCCTGGAAGAATTGACGACGAATTAGACCTATATTCCCCTATCGAACAGATCCACCTGTTCCCACGTTGAGCGGCGTAGGTTTAGGGTAGGCCGTGCCCACCCTATGGTGATGGGTCGTCCCGGTGTGGGGAAGCAGGGGATGGGTTGTCCCGAAGAGAAGGATCAGCCAAATTGTTTTTTGGCGGCTTCGTAGGTTGCTTCGGTAATTTGGGTGATGCCCTGATCTTGGGCAAATTTCTCGATTTTCTTGCGGGCAGCGGGACGTACAAAAAAGGGGATTTCCTTCAGACGAGCTTCAGCTTCAGCAGTCCAATCCATTGTGATTCCTCTCCTCAACCGGGCCGTGGTCGCGCCGTGCCAGCCAACACGGCGATTTTTTTGCACTTTGATTCAAACTTCTTTACGATACCAGGGTCAGGCGATGCCTTGGCAACGGGTTGACCGATGGTTAGGAGGAAATGGACATGAAAAAATTAGGACTGATGGCCCTGGCGGCGGTGCTGGCCTTGGGGATGGTACTGGGGATTGGCCAAGTCGTTCGGGCCGATATCATGCAGGAACCTGTGGTCTACACCATCGATGGCCAGCCCTACGAGGGTTACTTTGCGATTAACCCAGGCTTTGGCAACAACCAACCCCTGGTGCTGCTGGTGCATGATTGGAACGGGCTGGATAGCTACGAAATGCGCCGTGCCCAAATGCTGGCGGAACAGGGCTATGCCACCTTTGCGGTGGATCTCTACGGTCAAGGGGTACGGCCTCGCAATACTGAGGAATCCCAAGCCGAAAGCGGTAAGCTCTACGCCGACCGAGCCACCATGCGGGCACGTCTCGCGGCAGGTTTGGCCGAGGCCCAGCAGAGGATGGGCGTAGATGGGGATCGGGTGGTGGCAATTGGCTACTGCTTTGGCGGTGCAGCGGTGCTAGAAATGGCCCGTGCGGGGATGGACTTGGACGGTTTTGTCTCCTTCCACGGCAGCTTTGAAACCCCCGCAGGCCAAGACTATCGCCAAACCCAGGGCCGAGTGCTGATTCTACATGGCTCCGACGACCCCGTGGCCCCCATGGCCGACGTGGCCCAACTGGCCGCTGAAATGGATGCCGCCGATGTGGACTTTGACATGGAAATCTACGGCGGCGTAGACCATGCCTTCACCGTGTGGACAGCGGGGGATCGCTACGATGGGCGGGCCGACCGCAAATCCTGGCGGGCGCTGCTCACGTTCCTGGGCGAAACCATCGACTAGGGAGGGTTAATCATCCAGCAAAACAGAGGGGTTGCCAGGAAGCGTGGCGGGTTGCCCCGTTCGCTGGGGATGACGGTTACCGAGGGAATTACGGCTGCGGCTATCGCCCTTACCCTGGGCGATGGGCACCGTGAAATGGAACTGGCTACCCTTATTCTTGCCCTCCGAGTCGGCCCAGATGGTGCCGCCGAGTCCCTCAACAATCTGGCGGCACATGGCCAACCCTAGCCCGGTGCCGCCAGTGGTACGACGGAGGGCTCCTTCCTCTTGGTAGAACCGATCAAACACCGCATCGAGGCGACTGGGTTCAATGCCTCGTCCGGTGTCAGCGATGGTGACCTGGAGGTGGGTGGGACTGGATCGGGTCACCTGGATGGTAATTCTGCCACCAGCGGGGGTAAACTTACTCGCGTTATCGAGCAACTTCACCAGCACCTCCACCAGCCATTCTCCATCCGCCCGCACCAGGGGCGCAGACTTAGGAATTTTTACCTTAATGTTGGACACCGGGGCACCCGTGTTGTGGGCGTTCACACTGCTGAGGGCCAGATCAACGCATTCCTGGATCGAGAGGGCTTCCATATTCCACTCCACCCGTCCGCTTTCTAGTTTCGAGAGCGTCAGGAAATCCTGCACCAGTTTACGCATCCGTTCCGCATCTTCTAGAGCGGCCTGAATCATCACCTGGCGTAGTTCAGCAGGCATATCCGGCTCCGTAGACAGGCTCTCTAGGCAAACCTGAATGGTAGACAGGGGGGTGCGCAGTTCGTGTCCGGTGATGGCGATCAGGTTGGCGCGAGTCAAATCTAGGGCTTCGAGCTGACGGTTGAGGTCTTGCAGGTTGGCGTAGGCTTCAGCCTGAATGATGGCCACACTAAGCTGAGCGGCAATGGCATCGACCAACTCCTTGTCGTCCTCCGTCCATTCGTAGGGGTTGGCCTGACAGTGATGGAGCTCAATCATCCCCACCAGTCGGCCCTGGTAGGTGAGGGGGGCCATCAGCCAAGACTGAATCCGCCACCGATCCAGCAGCAGCCGAATGGCATCCAATTCGTAGCGGAAGGGGGACTCTGGATCGTGGGTGTCGGGGATAGCGACAATGTCCTTCGTATCCTGTACGTAGTCGAAGAGGGGACTGGTGGCTAGGGGCCAGGTTTCCCCCAACAGCGACTCCACCGTGGGCTGGCGATGCTCATACTCAATGGTCGCGGTGGCGTCGGTGGCGGCACAGGGGTAGATGAGGCAGCGACACACGTTCAAGGCTTGCCCCAGTTCCGAGGCCGCTTTTTCAAAGATTTCCGTGGCATTGAGAGACTGCCGAATCACCGAAGTAATGGAATTTACCAGACGTTCCCGCTGCTCTTGGGCCGCGATGGCTTTGTAGGCCTTCAGCAGCTTGTACTGCCCCGCCTGCAGATAGGTCACCAACCGCTGGGTAAAGGGATCGGGGTTACCCTTGCCATCTAGCCGTTCTGAGGGCATAGCGGCGGGGAAGAGGTAACGGGCCTTAGCCGACTGCACCTTGTTCAGAATGTCGGGTCGATATTGGGCAATGCGATCCAGCAAAATGTCCGCCGACCGCTGGGTCACGTAGGGATCCTGAGTCCAAATCCCCTCAAAGCGACGGTTTTGATCGAGGGAAGATTGCTCAGAATCGTCGTGGGCGGGGCGCTCACGGCAGATCAAACAGGCTTGGTAGTTGTCGCTGATCACCACTAAATGCCATTCATGAACCAGGGCATCCTCGGCCTCGAAGGCGATGGTTTCGTAGTTTTCAGATCGGCTAGTGAAGCTGGTGCCCGCTGCCGACAACACATAGATCTGATCACTCAGATCTGCGATGCGCAGATAGCGGCTGGCCTCTTGTAGGTAAAACCGCTCCTGCTGAAAGCTAGCGACGACGAGAGCCCCGCCCACACCGGCCAAAATATGGTCTTCCATGGCGTGGGACAGGGCGGTTAGGGATGTCTTGAAGTAGAGTCTAGGTCTAAGCTGGGGAATTGCCGTTAACAATTCTTCCACGACAGATGTGGAATTGCTCATAGTTCAAGCCAGAGAACCGTCATTGCAATCTCGCCCTAGGGGTGCGCAGGCAAAGTCAACCCCTTGCGATGACTGCTTTCGCAGCATTACTTCACCCTAGCCTACCAGTTGACGACATGGCCTTAGCACTTTGTAACCTTTCGCCAAGGTATAGCCACGGTGGGGATTGACGAGCCACCGTGGCATGGCGATTAGCCCCCTACCGTCACGCTGTTGTAAAGACTCATCGCCTTCTCAACCCCATCGGTTAGGCTTTTTTCCAGTGCCCGCACGGCCACATCCACCACCTCATCCATAACCTGCCGCTCCGCCTTCGAGAAATTGCCCAACACATGGGACACCACCGCCTGATCCCGTTCGGCCTCGGTGCGGGCGGCACCAATGCCAATGCGTAACCGACAAAAATCCTGGGTTTTGAGATGGGCAATGGCCGATTTCATGCCATTGTGCCCCCCCGCCGACCCCGCCAGCCGCAGCCGCAGTTTTCCCACAGGTAGATCCATATCGTCATACACCACCAACACGGCACCAGGGGTGATCTTCACCCAATCCAGCACCGCCCGCATCGACTGTCCCGAACGGTTCATGTAGGTGAGCGGCTTGAGCAGATGGATTTTCTGGCGATGGAGGCCGATGCCAGCCCCGTATTCTCCCTGAAAACGACGCTCCTCCTTGAGGGGAATCGCCCATCGCTTGGAGAGGCGATCCACCACCTCAAAGCCAATGTTGTGGCGGGTGCCTGCATATTTGGGGCCAGGGTTGCCTAGCCCCACAATCAGGCTAATCGGCAGACGCTCTGGGGTCACAGCGGCATCAGTCATAGCGCGTTCGCAAGATCACACAGATGGGATGGGTGGGGTCGGCGCTTGTTGTCCCTAGCGGTAAACCTACCGGGCAGACGAAGGTGCCATTCCCCGGAAAGGGGTCAATTACTGGGCCGGGGAGTTGCCAGCAGTGCCATTCTCGCCCTTGAGAGTCTCTTCGTGAAGACTGGTCTCAGCGGGAGAGTCCTCCACTGCCGCCTGGGCTACCACCGCTGGTTCAGCGTCCACCACAATTTCCGCTGGCTTCTCCTGGGGAGATAACACCTTCGAGGGCTGGGGATCCAGGGTAGCCTTCATGGGGCTGGTGACGACCTTCTCGATCTGCTGGGCTTCCTTTTTAAATTCCTCCTCAAATTCCTTAGAGGCGTCCTGGAACCCCTTAATGGCCTTCCCCAGGCTACGGCCAATCTCCGGCAGTTTTTTGGGGCCAAACACCAGCAGGGCCAAGACCAAAATCACGGCCATCTCCGGTAGGCCAACACCAAACACATTCATACACCAACTCCTACCCGCACCGGGTAAACCACAACCATCGGTCTTTCCCCATTATGCCGGGGCAACCATCGTAATCCGCCGTTGCTGTTCCTAATAACGCTGCCCCAATTCTGAACACCAGCCATCGAAAAAGGGCTAGCTCGGACAACATCCGCACTAGCCCAAGGGGTTAGGTTGAACAGTTTCGCCCTAGGCCAACCACCCTACATGCCGATGCTGCGCCAATCAACGTCGAAGCTATCGAGGATGATGGAGGAGTTGTAGAGCTGGAGAATAATCAGCAAGAAGACGAAAAAGAGTCCAATGAAAACCCCCATCAGGGGTGTGGTGCCCCAGCCAGGGGCTACTTTCCCATACTCAGAATTGAGGGGCTTGAGAACATCTCCCAACCAAGTCCGTTGTGCCATGGATCCTTCCGCTATCAATACTTTAATAGTTCGTAATATTATATGATGGAGAGGTTTCTACCTCTCATAAAGTTTATGGAACCCGCAACAGTTCTTATTATTTCCGTCGCAGCGGTGTTGGTCGCCGTCACGGGGTTTGCCGTCTATCTCTCCTTTGGCCCCCCCTCCAAGCAACTGGCCGATCCCTTCGATGAACACGAAGACTAAAAACGGTAGGCCATGGAGCTTGGCTAGACGAGGGATTCCGCAATGGGCCTCGGCTACAAAGCCTCTAGCCCCAACCGCTCTAGCTACGACAGGCCGTCACCCCGCTTAAGTGGTTCGGTTTTTAGCGATTCGTTGGGGAAGGGAGCACGGTTCGGTGCTATGATAGGTAACCTGTGCTTGGCATAGCGGCCTTCAAGGCCACCTGTTTTCACTCCTAAAATTTTGCTGCCCTTGTCCTATGATTAAGCTCCGCCTGAAGCGTTTTGGCAAAAAAAGAGAAGCTAGCTACCGCATCGTCGCCATCAACAGCGATGCCCGCCGCGATGGTCGCCCCCTAGAGGAACTGGGCTTCTACAATCCCCGCACCGACGAAACCCGTCTGGATGTGCCCGGTATTGTGCGCCGCTTGCAGCAGGGAGCACAGCCCACCAAAACCGTGAAACACATCCTCGAAAAGGCTAACGTTTTTGAGCAACTGAAGGCTCAAGCCTAGTCCCGTATCGGATCGACAGCATGAGTAGTCCCGACTTTTCCGGTCTGGTCAAGTTCTTGGTAGAGCCCTTTCTAGACGCTCCTGAAGCGTTGCGCATTGACTGTGAGCAAAATGCTGTGCAGGCTAAGGTCTGGATTCGGGTTGCCTTTAGCGGCGATGAGCGCGGCAAAGTCTTTGGCCGAGGGGGACGAAACATCCAGGCGATTCGCAACGTGGTGCGGGCCACGGCAGCACTTTGGGGCTGGTCAGCTTATTTTGATGTCTTCGGGGCATCGGAACAGGAGGGAGCTACCCCTCATCGCGGTAGCCATCCTCCCCGGAAACCCGCCCAAAAGCCAAAACCTCAGCTACGCCACAAATCCTAGTTACATCGGCCTTACCCGATGGGGTTTGTGGCTTTTTGCCGTTTCATGCTGTGGTCATGACCTCCACCGTTCGGATTGAAATTCCTCGGCCCGATGGGGCCATTGCACTCTCCGGCTACCGAGGTGAAAACTTTAAACTGTTGACCCAGCAGACAGGCGCAACCTTGGTGCTGCGAGGTCAAGAGCTGCTGATTTCAGGCACCGAAGCCACGGCAGAACGGGCACGTCGTTTGGTGGAAGCCCTGGAGCCGATCTGGGGCCAAGGGCAAACGGTGACTAGTGCCGACATTATGACGGCCTGTCATGCCCTCGACACCAACCAGGTGGAGGAACTTCAGGCCATTCACCAAGATGTGGTGGCTCGTACCCGCCGGGGCGAAGTCGTGCGGGCTAAAACCTTTCGCCAAAAACAGTACATCAAAGCCCTGCGTAGCCACGACCTCATTTTTTGTGCGGGGCCAGCCGGGACGGGTAAAACCTTTTTAGCCACCCTGGTTGGGGTGCAGGCATTGCTCAACAACGAATTTGAGCGCCTGATTCTCACCCGTCCGGCGGTGGAAGCTGGGGAACGGCTGGGCTTTTTGCCGGGGGATCTTCAGCAAAAGGTGAACCCCTACCTGCGGCCCCTCTACGATGCCCTCCATGAACTGGTCGATCCCGAAAAAATTGCCAACCTGATGGAGCGGGGCATTATTGAGGTGGCTCCCTTGGCCTACATGCGAGGACGCACCCTCAGCAATGCCTTCGTGATTTTAGACGAGGCCCAAAATACCACCCCCGCCCAAATGAAAATGGTGCTGACCCGCCTAGGGTTCCACTCCCGTATGGTGGTGACGGGGGATACCACCCAAACCGATCTACCCGATTACCAAGCCTCTGGGCTGTCCGTAGCTCAGCAGATCCTCCAGCGGGTAGAGGGGATTGCCTTTTGCAAACTTGGCCAAAGCGATGTGGTGCGCCATCCCCTCGTTCAGCGCATCGTCGCCGCCTACGAAACCTACGACGCCCAAAAAGCTAAGCGCTCCAGCTAATCGGATCTGGTCAGAATCAGGGCGAATCGGCGATGGGAACGGGGTATATCCTCTTCCCTAGAAAGCTGGTTAAAACCTGTTGCTCTGGACGTTGTCGATGACCTTAAAGCTGCACTACATCCAGGCGTGAGGTGATCAGGCGATCCATCCAGGCGGCTAGAAAGGTGCGGTTGTTGACCTGTTCTTGGGGGTCGGTGGTGTCGGCGGCGTGGGGGAGTAGCCCTTGCAGAGAGGCGCTGGTGACGCAGAACATCGACTTTTGGAAGCTTTGGCAAATCTTCACCCGCACATCGTCTAGGCCGCGACCGTGGGCTAGATAGAATTCGGTCAAATAGTCTGGCAGAAAATGGCGCATGTCCTGCATCAGCAGCGTCGGGGGAATGCCTGCACCGCCCACGGGGATGGGGTCGGCGTAGAGGGCACCGTACTGGAAGCGGCTTTGCTCAGCGGGGATTTGGTCGGCCTGGGCGTTGTAGGAGACCGTACCCAAAAACGGCGCACCCCGAAAGAAGACGGCCTCCACGTAGGGCACCGCCACATCCATCAAAAAGGTTAGCCCCGCCGACTTGGGCAGGAGGTCGTAGGTTTGGCCGTTAATTTCGACGTTGTAGGTGATGGGATTGCTGGCGGCGGCAACCAGGCCCGCTTTAATAAAGGCGACCACTTCGGGGATGGTTTTCACCGTCCCGGCATCGTAGGCATCGGAGAGGTCGATGAACAGATCGCTCATCACCCGCCAAAATTGACCCAGGGCGCTGTAGTAGGCGAGTTGGCGCACCTGCTCGGTCAGGAAATCGGGGAAGACCGCGTTGATACTGCGCACCAGGGGATTGGCCTTGGTTTTGGCGGTGGTGGCTTGGCGGCAGAGATCGAGAAATGCCTGGGAATCCAAAAACTCGTCCATTTTGCCGCCGCCGTGCCAGAGCATGGCCTTCATGCAGTATTCGGCGTACTCAAAGTTGATGCGGTCGTGCCACCAGTGCTTGAGTAGTTTGCCGAAGGACACCTCGCCATTGAAGTATTTAAAGAAGGGAAATAGCACCAAAAACTGGTGGTCGGCAATGTAGATTAGGTTTTTCGAGTAGGCATCCAGCACCACTCCATAGCTTTTCAGAATGCCCACCACCTCTAACACGTTGGTTTCCGAGTCGGGCAACAACGCATCCGCCGACAGCAGACGGTCGATAAACGGCTCTAGGGGATGAACCGACGCGGGTTTGGGGAGGGTGTTGGTCATGGCTGCGAGGTTTCGATAGGGCTATCGGCAAGGGGGGCAAGGGGGGAATTGACGATCAGGACAGCAGCGGGGAAATCACCGGGGCATCCAGCACCAGGGTATCGGCAACGAGGGAGTCATTCAGGGGCGCTAACCGTAGGGTGCTGGCCTGGACAAAACCTTGGTAGGGCTCGTGGAGGGCCAGGGTAGTGTGTTCGCTCCAGCGGGCCATCCAGTTGGGCTGAAGGCCAAAGGCGATGATCATACTGGCCAAGGCCAGGGCAGGAAGGCGGTCGCGCCAGGTCACACTAGGTAGGTCAACATCCAACTGGGGCGAGGCACTGGGGAGGGACACCGCCAGTCGCCCAAAGAACGCCCGATTCACCAGCAGCAGGAAGTACACTGCCGTGAGACCTGACCCCACCATGCACAGGAGCGTTTGCACCGGGAAAATCAGGAAACTACCGCGAAACACCAAGAATTCCGAGATAAAGCCCACCATGCCGGGAATCCCCGCACTGGCCATCACCCCCAAAATCATCAGAGAACCGACGAAGGGTAAGCCCCGTTCGGGGTTCAGCAGCCCCCGCAGCACGGTGAGATCGCGAGTGCCCGTCGTGTGATAGACCACCCCCACTAGCAAAAACAGCAGCCCCGAAATCAGCCCATGGCTTACCATTTGGAACACGGTGCCCACAATGCTGAGGGGCGTGGACGCCGCCGCCGCCAGCAGCACATAGCCCATGTGGCCGATGGAGCTATAGGCCACCATTTTCTTCATGTCCGTTTGGGCAATGGCTGCCAGGGATCCATAAAGCACGCTGATCACCGCCCAAGTTGCCATCACCGGAGCCAGGGCCATCCAGGCATCGGGGAATAGCCCCAGACCAAACCGCACCAGGCCGTAGGTGCCCAGCTTCAACAACACCCCCGCCAGCAGTACGGATACTGGGGTCGAAGCCTCGACGTGGGCATCGGGCAACCAGGTATGGAAGGGAAACAGGGGCACCTTGATGCCAAAGCCAATCAACAGGGCCACCAGCAAGATGATTTGCTGCGCCAGGGGCAGGGCCGTGGCCAAACCGCTGTCGTAGTCGAAGCTGGTGTTGCCCGACAGCCAAACCAGGCCCAGAAATGCGCCTAGGATCAAAATTCCTGATAGGGCCGTATAAATTAAAAACTTGGTGGCCGCATAGCCCCGTCTGGCTCCGCCCCAAATGGCGATCAGCAGATAAAGGGGAATCAGTTCTAATTCGTAAAAGATAAAGAACAGCAGCAGGTTAGCCGAGAGGAATGCCCCCGCCACCGCACCGTTGATCAGCAGAATCAGGGCGTAGTACAGCCGAGGCCGATGTAGCTGGGGATCGCTGATGTAGATCGCCACAATCCCCAGCAGGCTATTCACCGCCAGCAGGGGCAAGGAAAGGCCATCCAGACCCAAGCGATAGCTCAGCCCCAGCGGCTCCACCCAGGGCAGCAGTTCCTCGAACTGAAAGCCCGGTGTGGCGATGTCAAACTGGGTGGCCAGGACGATGACCCACAGCAGCGTCAACCCAATGGTGAGACCGCTGACTAGCTTGGCGGTAAAGGCCGTAATGTTTCCGGGCCAGAGGATAACCGCCAAAGCCCCAACTAACGGGATCAGAATCAGTACGCTCAGCATCGCTACCACAGGCTCCAGGTCATGAAGACGCCAATCAGGCCAACACCAGCCATGATGGTGAACAAATACAGTTGAGATTGGCCAGACACACTATATTTCAAACTTTCTCCGCCCAAGAGGGAGGCTAGACCGACGGCATTCACCAGGCCATCCACCACGTAGCGGTCAAACCAGTTGCTGAATCGCGACAGGCCACCCACGGCGGCGACCACGGTGTTGGCATAGAGCCGTTCGGTATAGAAATCGTAGGCCAGCAGGTCTTGCAGAATTCGCACCGGACGATTGCGCGACCGGGACAGCGACTTGGAGAGAGGAATCACCGACCCCAGGGCAACCCCTGACACCCCAAAGGCCACCAGCAGCAATGTCACAGGCAGGTTCCAATACTCCACAGGCGGCAACAGCGACATCCGGGCCATCATCACGGGCACCAGCAGCGTCACGATGGACAGGGACACCATCGGTACGGCCATTGGCCAGGGAACTTCTGGGGCACGACGAGTTTTAGGTTGGGCCTGCCCCAAAAAGACTAGGCGGAAGACACGGGTCAAATTTAAGGCCGTTAAACCGTTCACCACAAGGAAGACCAGGGCCAGCAGGGGCGAACTTTGACTGAGGAAATCCGCTCCCATCCGCAGCCCCCAGAAGCAACCGAGGGGCAAAATTCCCACCATGCCCAGGGAGCCAATCACAAAGGCCAGAGTGGTGGCGGGCATCCGTGACCACAGCCCCCCCATTTCCGTCAGGTTTTGGCTGGTGGTGGTGGTGATGATGCTGCCCACCCCCATAAACAGCAGCGCCTTGGCCACCGCATGGGTCAACAGCAGGGTAATCGCCACACCGGGCCATTCCGTGCCAACGGCCACGAAGACCAGGCCCAGATAAGCACTGGTGGAGTAGGACAGGGTTCGCTTGAGGTCAATCTGGGCCAGGGCCACCAGGGATCCACCGATGGCCGTAATGCTGCCCAGGGCAATCAACACCCCCAGCGTTACCGGGGACAGCACCACAATCGGTTGCAGCCGGATTAGCACGTAGGCTCCGCAGGTGACAACGACGGAATTGCGCAGAATCGACGCCGGGTTTGGCCCTTCCATGGCCTCATCCAGCCACAGGTGCAGCGGAAACTGGGCACATTTGCCAATCGGCCCCGCAATCAGCGCCAGCCCCAGCAACGTCCCGACCAGGGGCGACAGGCTTTCGGTTTTGACCCACCCGTAGAGGTCGTTAAAGTTCAGGCTGCCCGCCATTGCCGCCAGGGCTACCACCCCCATCAGCAGTAGCACATCGCCAATGCGTTTGGTCAAAAAGGCATCGCGGGCAGCCGTCACCACCAAGGGCTGGGCATACCAAAAGCCCACCAACAGGTAGGTCGAAAGGGTCAGCATTTCCAGCAGCGAGTAGGAGACGAACAGCGACCCGCTCAGCACTAGGCCGCTCATGGCCGCTTCAAAAAAGCCCATCAGCGAGTAAAACCGCGCCAAGGCCCAGTCTTTTTCCATGTATCCCAGGGCAAAAACCTGGGCCAACAGGCTGAGGAAGGTAATCAGCTCCAGCGCTCCCAGGTTCAGCACCGAGATATCGAAGGCCAATTCCAAATGCAGGTCGGCAAATTTGAACCAGGAGAAAATCAATTCCTGGGAACCCTGATTCCAAATGGCCTGAAACACCAACAGGCCATGGACAAAGGCCAACAGCGTCATGGCAATGTTGAGGTAGGCCGCTGGCCTTGGCCCAGTGCGGCGGATAAAGCCCATCGACCACGGCAGTGCCAACACCACCCCCAGCAGCCCATAGATCGGCAGCAGCCAACTGGTCTCCACCCACATCTGGTTCATAAGTCTGTCACTACCTCGTCTAAAAAATCTGCGACAGGCTACCCACCCTTTTCCAGCGTTGCTGCCAATCTGGAAAAAGTGGCCGTCACCGCAGACCTATCCCTTCCAGCCTGACGAATTCGCGGCCATTGCACCATTAAGATATGTAAATAGGGCCATACTGGAAGGGCTGATTTAGCCCCTTGATCACCAGTACCTGATCCGTTGTGAAACGGGAACAGAGGGACTGCGCCACCACCTATTAGCCATCATCCTACCCGATTCGGGAAGCCCCACTGAGATAACGCCTGACGCCACAGACAATAGATTCCAGTCAATCAAAACGCAAGATAATTCTTTGACATGGCAATCTCGATGGTTGCCGTTCTAGGTCTGATTGGGATGCCCCACTGGCGTTAGCGGAAGACCTGTAATGGTGGTGAGGACTCACCTAACCCATGGACGTCAACCCCCCATCCTGCAAGGTTTTGAGGATAAGGTTTAATAATACTCAACATTAGCAACAATCATTGAGGCTTATATTGCAAAAGTGTCAATCGACACCTATGCTTAGGTTGTCATCAAAGAGAAATCAGGTCTTTTCGCCTTTACCGCACTGGACAAGTCCCGTTTCTTGTGATTTCGGGATTGCTTATCGTGCCTGCAAATCGCTGAGCTACGGATGGGTAGGTCAGACCTAGATTTAACAAGGAGATTACGACAATGCCAATTGCTGTTGGAATGATTGAAACCCTGGGTTTTCCGGCTGTCGTGGAAGCGGCGGACGCCATGGTGAAAGCCGCCCGTGTAACCCTGGTGGGCTACGAGAAAATTGGTAGCGGTCGCGTGACCGTGATCGTGCGCGGCGATGTGTCCGAAGTACAGGCTTCCGTGTCCGCTGGGGTGGAATCCGCCAAGCGCGTCAACGGTGGCGAAGTGCTGTCTACCCACATCATTGCTCGTCCCCACGAAAACCTTGAGTTTGTCTTGCCCATTCGCTACACCGAGGCTGTGGAGCAGTTCCGAAGCTAGGTCAAGACTAGCTTGATGGGCCTTCGCCCCAGTTCTGTAACGGCAGTTCAGAACGGTGTGAACGGCTTTCCTTCTGAAATGAACGTGTGTCCAAAGGTGTTTGGCCCAGGACTACGTAGGTTACGCACACAGCCAGTAAACAATACAAGCTTAAGGAAGGGCTTACAAGCATGGCAATTGCAGTTGGTATGGTAGAAACGCTGGGTTTCCCCGCCGTGGTGGAAGCCGCTGATGCGATGGTGAAGGCCGCTCGCGTCACCCTGGTGGGCTACGAAAAAATTGGTAGCGGTCGTGTCACCGTCATCGTGCGCGGCGACGTGTCTGAGGTGCAAGCCTCTGTGGCCGCTGGTATTGAAAATGTTAAGCGCGTGAACGGTGGCCAAGTGCTGTCCACCCACATCATCGCCCGCCCCCACGAAAACCTAGAGTTCGTGCTGCCCATTCGCTACACCGAAGCGGTGGAACAGTTCCGTGAGAGCGTCAGCGGCATTCGTCCCTACGGCAGATAGGTAAGCCATGCTCTTGGCTAAGGTGCGTGGCACGGTGGTTAGCACCTGCAAAGAACCTAGCCTCAGCGGGGTAAAGTTTTTGCTGGTGCAGCTCATCAGCGAAACGGGGGATCTACTCCCGGATTACACCGTGGCGGCAGACGTGGTGGGCGCAGGCACAGGCGAATGGGTGTTGATTACCCAGGGCAGCGGTGCCCGCCAACATCCTGGCTATGAAGGGCGTCCGGTGGATGCAGCGGTGATCGCCATTGTAGACACGGTGAGCCTCGATAGCGGTGCCCTCTACGACAAACGGCACGACTTCAGCTAGGGATAGCCAAGCGGCTACGGCACCGTCCAGGGTTGGGGAACCGCTCTGGACATTGCCTATCCGGGCTAATGGGTTCCTGGGTAAGGGCGCTGATTTTTTTGGAGACTTGGATCATGACGGTCAGCACGCTGGCGGCGTCCCGTGTGTCGGATGCCACTCCTGAGGGAGCTTTCTCCAGGTTTGAGTCCGTAGGTGATGTGCGCCTAGGCCAGGGGGTGGTTATTGCCCCCAGCGCGGCTTTGCGGGCTCAGGTGGGGGCAACCTGCGTCGTGGGTTCTCGCACAGTTATCCAGGAAGGGGTAACGATTAATGGTCTGGGGCAGGCCAGGGTTCTCGGTGATGATCAGCGGCCCTACACCGTCTGGATTGGCCAAGGGGCCACCCTCACCCACCGAGTCATCATCCAAGGCCCCGCCTACATCGGCGACAACGTTTTCATCGGGTTTCGCTCCACCCTTTTTAATGCCCGCCTAGGGGCCAACAGCATTGTGATGATGCACGCCCTGGTGCAGGATGTGGAGGTGCCCCCCGGCAAGCTGGTGCCGTCAGGATCGGTGATCACCCGCCAAAGTCAGGCCGATGGGTTGCCGGACGTGAGTCCTCAAGATCTGGCCCTGGTGAGGGAATTACTCGGCTATGGCCCCGCCCCCGCTGACCTAAATGCTTTATCGGCTCAGCCAACCGTGGCTAGCCCTAACGTAGCTGGCTCCAACTTAAACGAACGCGATGGATTAGGTACTATGCAAACTCAACAGCTTTCCCCCGACGTTGTGCAGCGGGTGCGCCAATATTTGGCCCAAGGTCTGCGCATTGGCACCGAGCACGCCGATAATCGCCGCTACCGCAGTGGTGTGTGGCAAACCTGTAGCCCCATCCAGGCCACCCGCGAAGGGGAAGCCTTTGCCGCCCTTGAAGCCTGTCTGGCAGAACACCGGGGCGAGTATGTGCGGATGTTTGGCATCGACCCCAAAGCCAAGCAGCGGGTGGCCCCGGTGACGATTCAGCGGCCCGATGGTAAGGCGGTTGAGGTCAGCGGTTCCGTACCTGCGGTGTCCAGTGGGGCCAGCCAGGCCTATCGTCCGGCGGCGGTGGCGACATCGGGTTCTTTGTCTGCTGAGGTGGTGCAGCAGGTGCGTCAGTTCCTTAACCAGGGCTACCGCATCGGCACCGAACACGCCGATGGCCGCCGTTACCGCAGCGGTGTGTGGCAAACCTGCACCCCCATCACCTCCAACCGCGAGGGTGACGTAATTGCTGCCCTAGAGGCTTGTTTGGCCGACCACGCCGGGGAATACGTCCGGCTGTTCGGCATTGATCCCCGCGCCAACCAGCGGATTGCGCCCATCACCATTCAGCGTCCCGATGGTAAGCCCGTGGGTGGAGCCTCGGTTCCCGCCGGGACAGGCTTTGGCCGTTCCGTGGGTCAGCGTCCGGCTTCCGGTGGCTCTGTGAACCTCAGCGGCGACCTCGCCCAACAAGTACGCCAACTGATCAGCCAAGGCTACCACATTGGTGCAGAGCACGCCGATACCCGTCGCTATCGCAGCGGTGTGTGGCAAACCTGCGCCCCCATCACCTCCAACCGTGAGGGCGATGTGCTGGCGGCGGTGTCCCAGTGCATGGCGGCCTACCCCAACGAGTATGTCCGTATCTTCGGCATTGACCCCAAAGCCAAGCGCCGTGGCCCTGAAGTGACTGTGCAACGCCCTGGAGCCGCTCCTGCCTCTGGCCCCAGCGTCCCGGTGGCGTCCTACTCTGCACCCCAAGCCTCTGCTCCTGCCCCTGTCAGCCGTGGCGGTGGTCAAGGGCTGAGCCAAGACGTGGCGCAGCAGGTAAACCAGTTTGTGAACCAAGGCTATCGTCTCAGCCTGGAGGCTGCTGACCAGCGTCGCTACCGCAGCAACGTCTGGAAGACCTGCGCCACCCTGGAAGGGAGCCGCGTGTCGGATCTGCTGTCGGCGATTGATGGCCAACTGCGGACACACCAAGGCGAGTACGTGCGTCTGGTCGCCGTGGATCCCAAGGCCAAGCGTCGGGCCGCAGAAGTCACCATCCAGCGCCCCTAGGTTGGGGCGATTCTAGGAATACGGATAGCCAATGATAGGGCCACTGCCAACGGCGATTGCCAATTCTGACGCTCCTGCTGTGGAGGGACAGGTTGAGGTAGCCGAGGGCGTGGCCCTTGCTGATGGGGTTGTGCTGGATGCGGCTCCGGGGTGTCGGCTGGTGTTGGCCCCTGGGGTGTGCGTCGGCAGCGGCGTGATTATCCAGGCTGTCCGAGGGGATCTGGTGATTGAGCCGGGAGTTGTCCTCGGCAGTGGTGTGCTAGTTTTTGGCACAGGACGTATCGGCCAAAACGCTTGCATTGGCGCAGAGAGTACCTTAATTAACCCTGCTATCCTATCCAACCAGGTGGTGCCGCCTAAGTCGCTCCTGGGCGATCCCAGCCAGTCGTCTCGGAACGGAACGACTCCTAATCCAGCGGAGTTTGAGCAAGCGGTATTTGTTCAAGCCGCATTCAAGCAAGACGCTTTTGTTCAAGAGGTGCCCTCCCAAGAGGCGTCCTCTCAAGAAATCTTCATTCAAGAAACGTTTGTTCAAGAGACTTTGGTTCAAGAGACCTTGGTTCAAGAGACCTTGGTTCAAGCAGCTCTCCCCGAAGATTGGCCAGAAAATCCGGCTGACGCTGGCTCTCAGTCCCCGCATAATGACGCCGAAACCGATGCGGTGACGGGAGAAGCTTTAGAGTCCGAACAGGCCGATTCACCCAGTACGACGAATGGCACCCGTCCACCCGCCCACGGTCAAAAACAGGTGCAGGACTTATTAGCCAAACTGTTTCCCCATCGGCAACCCCTAGGGGTTCTAGATAATGGCGACACTTCTGGGGGTGTGTCTCCCGAAGACAAGCCTTAGAATGGAGTTACGGATACCATCCCCTAGAGGCGCTCTATGCAAGCCGACGGTAAATTAGCCTCCAAACAAGATTTGAAATTGGCCACCAAGGCCAAGCTAAATCTGGCCACCCCTCCAGCGGGCCAGTCGGAGGCCAAAAGTCGGTTTGAGAAATATCGTGGTTCGGCCCTGGGGATGGTGTCGGCGGCGGGATTTCCGGTGGTGGTGAAGGCGGCGGATGCCATGCTGAAGGCCGCTGATGTGTACCTGGTCGGCTACGAAAAAACCGGGAGCGGGCTGTGTACGGCCATTGTGCGGGGCGGCGTGGCCAACGTGCGGATGGCAGTATCGGCGGGCGTCGAAGCGGTGGAAGAGGCGGGCCAAACGGCATCCTCCAGCCTGATTCCTCGCCCGTTGCCCAATCTGGAGGCAGTGCTGCCCATCTGTGCCCGGTGGGAGCAACTGCGGCGGGAAGGGAAAAGTCGGCTGGGCAGTCAGGCTATTGGGTTATTGGAAACACGGGGCTTTCCGGCCATGGTGGGCGCTGCCGATGCCATGACCAAATCCGCCGATGTGGAGCTGATTTCCCACGAAACCATTGGCGACGGGCTATGTACGATTTTGATTCGTGGTTCCTTGCCCAACGTGGCCATTGCCATCGAGGCTGGGATGCACGAAGCCGAACGCATTGGCGAACTCCATGCGGTGATGGTGATTCCTCGGCCCTTGGACGATTTGGCCGACTCCCTGCCCCAGGTAGAACTGGAGGAAGAACAACCCCTGCGTCTACCCATCAACTTGGAGGCCAAGCAGGAGGAGGCGGTTGCCGAGCCCCTAGCCCTGGAAGCTACTGCCAACGAAGAACTAGCTCAACCTCTCAGCCTAGAGCTAGAACGCGAACTGGCCGACGAAGAGCTTTAACCAAGCCAAGGAACAGTTGCTGCTGTCGTCAAGCGCTGTGTGATTGGCAAGGCCTGTGTTACCCAACAGCGTTGTCCCAGAGTGGCATCTTTCTCCTATGGCACTCCCCAGGGACAGGACAGTTACCAAGCGTAATGTGGGGAGCGCATCCCGAAGATCTGCGGTATTCTTGGGGCAATTTCCTGAATAGGTCAGCCCCATGAAGCGGCGTACCATTTTTTATCGTGCGGTGGTCGTAGTCATTACAGCCTTGTTGATGGCTATTCCCTTCGCCACCCAGGCTCCAGCCCAAACCCCCAACCCTAATTCTCCCCCCCTGCGAAATATTGTCCAAGGGTACGAGCCTGTGTTTATGGCGGGCGCGAGTGCCTATTCCGTGTTCACGACGGATACGGCTTCGGCCCACCAGGTTTGGTATCGAATTTCTGGCGGCGATGCCCTCTTTCGGCAGCGGCTACGGGTTTACCAGGAAAATGCTGGCCCCCGACCCCAAAATCAACTCCCCCCCGACAGTGCCCGCCGCCAGGAGTTACTCTCCAATGATCCGACGGGCTGGTTTATGTTTCCAGCCACAACGGGGATTTCCACCTACTATTTTGATGGCGATCACCGCTCTAGGGGAAGCCAAGAGTGGCAGGATGCCTTTGGACTGAAGGTGCAGCGTACCCGCTATGCCAACGGTAATCTCTATGAACTGGGTTTTGAAGATCAGGAAAGCCTTGACGACTTTAACGATATTGAAATCCAGGTGGTTATTCTACAACCGCAGCCCTAACTAAGCCAAAGCGATCTCCCTTAATCCTTGCAAACGATGCCTGGATTTTCCCCTGACCGGGGGGATCCCCTTGCCCGTAGCCTATGACCTATGTCCAAAAACCTGATTTTGTTCCGCCACGGTAAGTCAGACTGGGAGGCCAGCTTTAACCGCGACCACGACCGTCCCGTGGCCGAGCGGGGGCGACGGGCCGCAAAAACCATGGGGCGTTGGTTGGCGGCGGGAGATCGGGTGCCCGATCTGGCCATTACGTCCTCAGCGGTGCGGGCCAAAACCACCCTAGAACTGGCGGCAGCGGCGGGGCAGTGGGCTTGCCCTATCCAGGAAACCGGGGATCTCTATGAAGCGACGGTGGAAACAGTGCTGGCGGTGATTCAACGGCAATCGGACGCCTACGCCAATCTGATGCTGGTGGGCCACGAACCCACCTGGTCGGATACCCTGACGTACCTGATGGGGGGTGGCACGGTGCGAATGCCTACGGCGGCGATGGCCTGCCTAGCGTTCGAGGTGGATCAGTGGACGCAGGTGGGGCAGGGCCGTGGTAGTCTGCTGTGGCTGATGCCCCCCAAACTGCTCAACCCTGTGTCGATACCATGATCGCCTTACCTCCCCCGCAATACCACGTCTGGAAAACTTACCCCTGTGCCTACACCCACTACCCGGCCCTGGGCGATCAGGACACCCCACCTCTGCTGCTGATCCACCCCATTGGGGTGGGGCTGGCGGGGTGGTTTTGGCATAGATTTGCCCAGGCTATGGCCTCAACGGGAACCAGCCCCGACCTCTATGTGCCCGATCTGCTGGGCTGCGGTCACAGTTCCAAACCGAAGGTCGCCTACTACGCCGAAGACTGGGCCGATCAGGTGGCCCATTTTTTGGCCCAGGTGGTGCAGCGGCCCGTGGTGCTGGTGGTGCAAGGGGGCTGCTTGCCCATTGGCCTATGGTTGATGGCCCACCCCAAAGCCCAGGGCTTGATCCAATCCCTAGTGCTGAGTGGCCCACCGGGGATGAAACTCATGACCACCCCCACCTCCCCACGCCGCCAAACCCTGCTATGGAATCTGTTGTTTAGCGGTCCGGTGGGGTCTGGCTTCTTTCGCTATGCCCGTCGAGAGGCCTTTTTAGCCTCCTTTAGCCGTCGCCAACTGTTTGCCGAGGAACAGGACATCGACCGGGAATGGCTGGATCAATTGCAGCAAGACGCCCAGGATGCAGGCGGACGCCATGCGGTGTACTCCTTCCTGGCGGGCTTTTGGCGGCAGGACTATACCGCCTTAATGGCCGCCATCCCAGTCCCCACCTTGGTGATTTTTGGCGACGCCGCCTCCGGCATCAACCGCCTCAGCCGTACCGACCCACCCCAACAACGCCTGGAAGATTATCTCCGCCAAATCCCCACCGCCGCCGGAAGAATGATCCCTGGCCGCAATGTGTTGCCCTACGAATCCACCACCGCCTTTATGGAGATCGTGCGGGACTGGTTGAGGGGCGAATTGCCGACCTAGGCACTGCGATCACTGCGTAGGGCCAGTCCACTGAAAATATGGGGTCTTGGGAATTATGCCTATCGTGCGGAGACATGGGGTGGATCAGGCTACCGGGTTTTGGCGGGGGCTGAGGCTTGGGTTGGCGACCATTGCGGTGGGCGGTGGGCGGTGCGGGCGGTAACGTGCCATATCCGACTACCGCAAAGATGGTTGTAGAAGGCAACCATGCCAACAGCTACCTTGAACCAAAAATACACGGGGGAAAGCAGGCAGTAAAAGAACCCGTGGCGGCGGGAGTAGGTGGAATGGGCGGGCCGAAAGCGCATGGCGAGGGCGACCTGTAGCAGAGTGCTGAGAATGAGCAGGCCCATCATGGCTAGGTTGATGTTTTCAAACATCAAATCTCGATCCGAGATGCTGAGGTGGATGCTGATCATCATCGGCACCACCTGCCACACCAGCAGATAAAACCCTTGGCTAAACAGCAGCATCAGCAGCCAGTAGCCCTTTTGCACCGGGTCGAGGTGGGGGGTGCGGGCCACCCGATTCAGGTACAAACTGGCCACCTCCAGCCAGCCCTGGCTCCAGCGTTGTCGTTGCAGCCACAGCCCCCGCAGTTGGGTGGGGGCCAGTTCGGTGGTAATGATGGCGGGATCGTGTACCAGACGACAGCCCCGCAGCAGCCCCCGCACGGTGGCATCAATGTCTTCAGTCAGGCGGGTGGGGGAAAACCCCAGTTCCCGTAGGGCCGCTGTGCGCCAATAGCCGTTCGATCCGCCAAACAGGGCGGTATCCGCCAGCAGGGAGCGGCCATAGTGGCTGATGCCGTAGGTGCATTCAAACTCCACAGCCACCAGGTGAGTCATCCAGTTATCTTGAGCGTTACGAATGATGTTGCGCCCCTGGACGCCGTCGTACTGCCCCGTGGACAACCAGGCCCAGGCACGCCCCAAACAATCCGGCGCAGGATGATGATCGGCGTCAAAAATGCAGGTCATCGCGCCCTGTACCTGAGTTAGAGCGGCATTCAGGTTTTCGGCCTTGGATCGGCTCCCTGCCACGGGCAGCAGCACCAGGGCCGGATAGCGACGGGCCAAGCGCCGCAGCCGATCCTCCACCGGAAGGCCTGTGGGGGTGTTGTAGGCCAAAATCACCTCCCATCCTGCCGCTGGAGCCTTGACCTGGGTGAGCCAGTGCCGCAGGGTTTCTTCGATGATGTCCTGCTCGTTGGGCAAGTAGGCCGCCACCACCACCGAGACAAAGGGCAGTTCCACCGACAGCACCCCTAGGCGATTATCCAGGGGGTCGCCCAATGAATCGCCCAATGAATCGCCCAATGAATCGCCCAGGAAGTTGCTCCGGTGAGCCTCAGCCCGCCGCTGCCGCCGTCCTTTGGGATATAGCCATTGCTGAAGCCATCCACGGGGCCGATGGAGCGGCACCCACCACTGCTGAAGGGCCACCACGACGGTTTCGCTGTTGATCACCACCAGGCCGATGATCGCCACAATGAGGAGGGCAAGCTGCACCAAAATCAGGCTGTGCCCCTGGTTGAGCCAAAGGATATAACCCGCCATGGGGGTCAACAATAGCCAAGCACTCAACCCCACCCAACGTCTAACCTGGGCCAGCGTTGACCCAGAAAACAGCCCTAGGCTTAGCTTCATAGGCGTTGATTAACTCCTGAAATCGCAAGGCTGTAGCAATCGGCCATCCAGACAATACACCCCTGGGCTAGATCCGGTCAGGTCGTCTCCCCAGGGGCAATTCATAATCTATGTAGCACGATTTCACCCCATCCTAAGGTTGAGAAGGCTGGGCCAACGTGGGCTGCGTCCCAAGACACTAACGGCCAGATGGAGGGGTGGAGGGATAGTACAGCATTTGGTTGGCGTGGCCCCAAAAGGCTTCTAAATCGTAGAATTCGCGGGCTTCGGGCATGAAGACATGCACCATCACTTCCCCGTAGTCCATCAAAATCCAGTTGCCCTCCATTTGGCCCTCCACCCGCAGGGGGCGGCGGTTATAGTCCTGCTCTAGGGCCGATTCGATGGAACGGGTGATGGCCCGCACCTGCACCGTGGAAAACCCCGTCACAATCACAAAATAATCCGCCAAATACGACACATCCCCCACCTGCACCAGGGTAATGTTGCCCCCCTTGCGCTCATCGGCGGAGGCGGCAATGGCATAGGCCAATTGCAGGGCCGGATCCTCCTCCACAGGGGGGAATCCGGCGGAGGCTTGGAGAGTAGTGGTGTCGGTGTTTTGGGGATTGATCATGGGGAATTAGGGATTAGGGGTTGGGAGAAGGGGGAAACAGGAAGGGAGGTGGGTTAGGGTTGGCTGCGATGGTGGGCGAGGAACCAGTTGCGGGTGTGGAGGGCGCGGGGGTGGATGGGTTTGGCTTTTTCCATCAGGTGGGCGAAGGTGTAGTCGCAGGTTTGGTAGACGGCCTGGGGCAGGTTGCGATAGCTCAGCCGTCGTAGCCGTTTGAGGTCGTCGCCTTTGCCGCGTCCGGGTTCGAGGGTATCGGCCAGGAAGACCACGCAACTGAGGGGCGACATGGCCGGACGCCCTAGGGTGTGATTGGCGATGGCGGCTAACACCTCCGGGTCGGTCACGCCTAGGTCTTGCTGGGCCACCAGGGCACTCACATCGGCATGGAGCAGGTGGGGATTGACTTCATCCACGGGATCAATGTCTAGCCCCGCCTGCTGGGCCATGGAGAGGAGTTTTTCGGCTGGGAAATACTTGGCCAAGTCGTGCATCAATCCCGCCTGGGCCGCTTTGACCGGATCTAACCCGTGGTGCTGCGCCAAATCCACCGCCATGGCTTCCACCCGTAGGCTATGGGCCAACCGGGGTTTCGGCATCTGTGTCTCTAGCCAGGGTAACACTTGCCCCCGCCAGGGTCGGCCTAGGGCAACGGCATCAGTAAGGGAGGGAGGGGACGCAGTCAGGGGATCTTCTCTCGTCAAAACGGATTTCAAGAGGGATGGCAAAACGGATTTTAAAGCTGAATCTATTGTATAGCGTGTCTCTCCTGGCGAGTGGATGGCCTAGCCGCTCCACCCAGGATCCCCAGACGAGGCCCGTGTTGCAGCGGCAAAATTGACAAGGGCCAGGGAAATCCGCTTTATTAGCTCATTCCCACATTAGGTCTTCTGGATTGTCCTGCCATGTCCGATGCTCCATCTCAACTAGGTCGAGGGGTGATTGCGGCAGGGCATCGGCTCACGGCGGAGGCCGGGGCGGAGATGTTGCGCCAGGGCGGCAACGCCTTTGATGCCGTGGTGGCGGCGGCGTTCACAGCCTGCGTTACCGAGTCGATTCTGACCTCGCTGGCGGGGGGTGGTTTTTTGCTGGCCCACACCGCCGATGGCCAAAATCGCCTGTTCGACTTTTTCTGCCAAACGCCCCAGCACAAGGTACCTACTGACCAGCTTCAGTTTTTTCCCATCCAGGCCAACTTTGGCGACACGGTGCAGGAGTTTCACATTGGGTTGGGGTCGGCGGCGGTGCCGGGAACCCTGGCGGGTCTGCTGGAGGTGCATCGCCAACTGGGGCGCTTACCCCTCAAGGCACTGGTGGCTCCCGCTCAGCAGGTGGCAACCCAGGGAACCATCCTTGAGCCGTTTCAAGCGTTCTGTTTTCAGTTAGTCAGCCCTATTCTGATGGCGACCCCAGCGGCCCAGGCCATCTATGCGCCCTATGGTCGCTTGCTGCAAGGGGGCGATACCTTCTGCCTGCCAGACTTTGCCGCGTTTTTAGATCAGCTTGTCCATGAAGGAGCCGACCTGTTGTACCAAGGTCGCCTTGCTGACCAGATTGTCCACGATTGTGAAACCCAGGGCGGTCATCTGCGGCGGGAGGAATTGCAACAGTATCGGGTGATCGAACGCCAACCCCTAGCCATTCCCTACCGCGATGCCCTGCTGCTGACCAACCCACCCCCCAGTTCTGGCGGTGCCCTGATCGCCTTTGCCCTGGAACTCTTGGCCACCGTCCCCCTCTCCGACCATGGTAGCCCCCGCCATGTGGCCACCCTGCGCGAAGTGATGCGCCTCACCAACCTGGCCCGTCAGGATGGCTACGATGCCCACCTATACCGCGATGATGTGTTAGCGGAATTTTTGGGCTCCCCCCACCTAGCCCCCTACCGCCAACAGCTTATCGAGGCGCTCGGTTCCACCGCCGTCAACAAATGGGGCAGCACCACCCACATCAGCGTCATCGATGGCGAGGGCAACGCCGCCAGCATGACCACCTCCAACGGTGAAGGATCGTCCTACGTGATTCCAGGGACGGGGGTGATGCTGAACAATATGCTGGGCGAAGAAGACCTCAACCCCAACGGGTTCCACCGCTGGCAGACCAATCAGCGCATTTCCTCGATGATGGCCCCCACCATGGTCTTAGAAAACGGCAAGCCTCGGCTGGTACTGGGGTCGGGTGGATCCAATCGGATTCGCACCGCCATTTTGCAGGTGGTGTCCAACGTGCTGGATTTTGGCATGGATATCGACGCTGCCGTCATCGCGCCCCGCCTTCATTGGGAACGGGGATCGTTTCACCTCGAACCGGGCTACGACCGCCACACCCTAGAGCAGCAGGGCATTGGGGCCGAGGACGACTGTACCTGGTGGCAAGCCCCCAATATGTTCTTCGGGGGCGTCCATGCGGTCGCCCGTTCGGCCAGCGGAGACCTTTCCGGCGTTGGCGACGCCCGTCGTAGTGGGGCTTGGGTGGTGGTGGAATAGGGAAAGGAATCTGCCCTAAGGCCCATGGGGAACAGACCTAGGCGGCAAAGGCTGGGCAGATTAGGATAGCGGCTTGTGTTAGGGAGTCCTGATAATGTCAAGGAAATTTCCGTTTTGGTATACCACTATTCAGAAAATCTGTTTATTCTGACTACAGAAAGTTTACGTCGCTCAGCTTTCCTCGCCCGCCTCTGTGATTGCACTGCCAAGCTTCCCTTCTCCATGGCTTGTCCTCAGGAAATGGCCCGTCGGCAGTGTTTTGTCCGTCTACCCCGTCGTTCACGACACAGTCTTTGATTTACCCACCCATAGCCCTTACTGGGAACAGCAGGTTTCTGATGGATTGCAGCACCATTCAGTTCAAGTATGCCGACCAATTTTCTGAGGCCGACATGGCCCAGGTGATCCGCCTGTTTCGGACAGCAGCCTTCTGGGCGCAGGATCGCACGGAAGCCGACATGGCCACCGCCATTGCCCACAGCTTTCCGGTGGTCACTGCCTGGGATGGCAAGGTGCTGATGGGCTTTGCGCGGGCCACCTCCGATGGCGTCTTTCGGGCCACCATTTGGGATGTGGTGATTGACCCGGCCTACCAGGGTGGCGGGCTAGGCCGCAAAATGGTGGAAACCCTGCTCAGCCATCCCCACATGAGCCGGGTAGAGCGGGTGTATTTGATGACCACTCGCCAGCAGGGCTTCTACCAGCGCATCGGCTTTGAGGAAAACCCTTCCACCACCATGGTGCTGTTCAACAACACCGCCGTGGAAATGCTGCCCGCCCTGAGCCAACCCGAAAGCGTCACCGCCCTCACCGCCTAACCCATCTACCGGGTGTAGCGCATCGAAACCCAACCATCCAGGATTTGGGGCGAGTGGGGTGCTGGTTCTAGATCCGGCTTGCTTGTCCCCGATATCAGCAGGCGAGAAGACCTCGCCCCGACGGCTGGTCGGGCTGGGCCTTGGGGGTTGTCAAGTCGGGTTGGGTGTGGGTAGCTCAGAAGGGTCAGCGGGGGCTTGGGGATCTCCTCAGGCGACTTAACGGCTTACGTTACTATTTAAAAACCTTTCTCTGTACCCAAAGGTTTCAGCGAATTTTCTTCGTTAGACTCAATTTTGTTTCCCGTTTCCCGTTCCCTAGGCTATGGCTATGCAGCAGACCCAAGACCTCCATGTTGTTGAGACCCGTCCCCTCGTGAGTCCGGCGTTGCTGCACCACGAGCTCCCGATGACCGATGAGGCGGCGGCGCTGGTGTCTGAGGCGAGAGATCGGATTCGCCACATTCTCTACAACGAAGATCGGCGTCTGCTGGTGATTGTTGGCCCCTGTTCGGTGCACGATGTGGATGCCGCCTATGAGTACGGCCAAAAGTTGGTGAACCTGCGCCACGAGCTATCGGGTCAGTTGGAAATCATCATGCGGGTCTACTTTGAAAAGCCCCGCACCAACGTGGGCTGGAAGGGCTTAATTAACGACCCCCACCTGGACGGCAGCTACGACATCAACACGGGGCTGCGTTTGGCCCGCAAGCTGCTGCTGGATTTGGCCCACCTGGGTCTGCCCGCCGCCACGGAATTGCTGGACCCGGTGACGCCCCAATACATCGCGGATGTGATTGCCTGGACGGCGATTGGCGCTCGTACCACCGAAAGCCAAACCCACCGGGAGATGGCCTCCGGGCTGTCCATGCCCATCGGCTTTAAAAACAGCACCGATGGCAGTCTGCAAGCGGCGGAAAACGCCATGGTTGCCGCCAGCCAGCCCCACCATTTTCTGGGCATTAACCACCACGGTTTGGCCAGCATCGTTACCACCACGGGCAACCCCGATTGCCATTTGGTGCTGCGGGGGGGCAAGGGCGGCCCCAACTTCAGCCAAGCCCATGTGGAAAAAGCCGCCGAAGAAATGGCCAAGCTGAAGCTCAACCCACGCATGATGATCGATTGCAGCCACGCCAACGCCAACAAAGACCACACCCGCCAGGTGTCGGTGCTGGAGGATGTCGCCATCCAAATGCGGAGTGGTTCGCGCCACATTCTAGGGGTGATGATTGAAAGCCACCTGAAGGCGGGCAACCAATCCATCCCCGACAACCTGCGAGAGTTGACCTACGGCCAGAGCATCACCGACGCCTGTGTAGATTTCGAGACCACGGCCACCATGCTGCGGCAGTTGGCCAGCGCCGTGGAACCATCCTTGGTGGCGGCGTCCTAGGGGTATGGGTCTTGCTTCCGACAGTCCGGTTCACGACAGTCCGGTTCACGCCGGACTTGTTTCCGACCGCCCTGTTCCCAAACCGGGCACCCTAACGGGCCTTGGCATTGGCCCCGGCGATCCCGACCTGATTACCCTCAAAGCCCTGAAGGTGTTACAGGCGGCTCCAGTGGTGGCCTTTCCCCAGGGGCGACCGGGGCACATGGGGGTGGCCCAGCGGATTATTGCCCCCCACCTGCAAGCTCCCCAGCGACAGCTTCCCCTGGAGTTTCCCTTTGTGGTGGAGGATGACCAGCTTCAGGCGGCTTGGCGGCGGGCGGCGGAACAGGTGTGGGCGGTGCTGCAAACGGGGCAGGATGTGGTGTTTGCCTGCGAGGGCGACATCAGTTTCTACGGTACCTTCACCTACTTGGCTGATGCCCTGAGTCTTGCCCATCCCGAAGTCACGATCAACCGAATTCCGGGGGTCTGTTCTCCCATGGCGGCGGTCAGTGCCCTGGGCATTCCCCTGACGGTGCAGGCGGAAAAGCTCGCTGTCCTGCCCGCCTTCTACGGCGTCGAAGACCTAGAACACACCCTCGATTGGGCTGATGTGGTGGTGCTGATGAAGGTGAGTTCGGTCTATGCCTCAGTGTGGGACGTGCTGAAGCGGCGGGATCTCCTGTCTACCAGTTCCGTCGTGGTGCGGGCCAGTCAGCCGGATCAGATTACCTACCGCGACCTCGAAAACTCTCCCGACCTAGACCTACCCTACTTTTCCCTGATAGTGATTCGAGTTGGTAAGGCTTGGCCCCTGGTTGCCCCCTAATTGCCCCCTAATTGGCCCCTAGTTGACCCCTCATTGGCCACCCAACTTACCCCAAAGGGGGGCATGATTCGCTAGGCTAGGGCAGGAACTTGGCCGGAAGATCTCCGTCAACGGATGGGGATCGTCCGCACAACACACACCGCATTCACCCGATGGGTGAGGGATCAAGAAGCACGATGAAACCGTTGAAAGGGCTACCCATTAACCTGGCGGCACTCAAACCTAACCCCGCAGCGCTCAAGGGGATTCCTGCTGTCCTGCGTCAACCCCAGTGGATCGCCGCCATCGCATCGGTGGGCTTCCATGGGGCGCTGTTTGCGGTGGGGCCATCGTTCGCCAACTTGCAAAGCATGGCGATGGGGTCACCGGGGTTTGGCAACCAACCGGAGCGTCGGGTGCCCATGATTGAACTCACCCCCGAAGAGCAAAGCCGCCTACCCGATTTCAACAGCCCTGCCTATTCTCTCCTGCCGGGGGAACTCTTGCCGGGAGAGTTTCCCCCCGGCAACCCCAGCGACTTGATGGATCTGTTTCCGCCCGCTGGCAGTCGGACGAATCCGCCTAGCTTCCCTAGCTTGCCGCAGGGGTTGAGTGCCCTACCTCGGTTGTCCACGCGATCCCCTCTGGGATCCCCTGTTACCGTGAGCCCCTTTCCGTCCCGCCTTGGGCGCGGTTCCGTCGTGCTTCCCACCCCCTCCGGTGGCAATCGCCCCAATCTGCCCACCCCACCCCAAGGGAGTGCGGCACCTGGCAGCGATCAACCGGATCGCAGTCTAGAGGCATCTACCCCAACCACTACATCGCCCCGGCAACCTGGGGCCGAAGCCTTGCGGCCCACCGACGAGGAAGCCGTGGCGACCAACCGCCCCTCTGAGCCCCTAAACGCTGAGTCTAGCGATTCGGCGGTCTCCCCAGAACTGGCCCGTTCGCGAGAGTTAATGGCACGGGTGGAATACAGCCCAGACCTAACCACCACGGCAGAATCGACGGCAGCCGCGAATGCCTGGGCCGACCGCCTCGCAGAGGCCCTGGGCGAAGAACCCGCTACCGCTGAGGAAACCTTTGCGGTGGAGGTGCCCTACGACCTGCGCCTTTGCCTCAATCCAGAACCCAGTACGGGGCTGTTGGGCTTTGCACTGCTGCCCGGTGAGGAGGAAGGTACAGTGGACATCTCTACGACGGTGCTCAAGAGTACGGGGTACCCCTTCCTCAACCAAACGGCGATTCAAACGCTACAAGCCCTAGCCGCCAATTCCGAAACCCCCTTGACCCCAGGCACGATCTATCAAGCGGTGGTTACGGTGCTGTACGACGGTGAAAACTGTATTGACACCGAAACCCTATTGAAATCTAGGGCGGAGGAAGCGGAGAACACCGCCGCCGGATCCTCAGATGCAGATGCCAAGCCCGAAGACTAGGGCGCAGGGGCTGAGGGGGCTTACCCACCGCTGACCGGGGGAATCAGCACCACTTCATCGTCTGGGGAGAGGGGCGTATCGGCCTCAACAAAATGCAGATTCAGGCCCAGACGAGTTTGGTTGCGCCAGGGTTCTAAATGGGGATGATCGGCCAAGGCGCGATCTAGCACTGTCTGTACTGAGCTTTGGGGCGGAAACTCCCACCGCACCTCCGGCACCCCGTAGGCTTCTTGGTAAATGGAAAAGAGCTTCACCGTGACGGTAATGGAATCCATGGCAAGTGCGGCTTTAACGTAACTGACCGATATTCTCAACCCTACCCTGCCCTACCCTCAAAGGATAGGATCAGAGGGGCCGAGAGTGACCCATGGCTGGCGGGGTTGATCTGGGCTAATGCTCCCTAAACTTCCCCTTGCGAGGTGTTTTGTGGTTCATCACGGCCATTCCCACTCCGATCATGTCCACCACGGCCATCACCACCCTGCGCCCAAAAACTTTACCCGCGCCTTTCAGATTGGTATTGCCCTCAATGTTGGCTTTGTGATCATCGAAGCGGCCTTTGGTTGGTTTAGCCAATCCCTAGCGCTACTGGCGGATGCGGGCCACAATCTCAGCGATGTGCTAGGGCTCGTACTCGCCTGGGGAGCCAGCTATTTGGCCCAGCGTCCCCCCAGCCCCACCTATACCTATGGCCTGCGACGCACCCCCATCCTGGTGGCCTTGATGAACTCACTGCTGCTGCTGCTGGCCGTGGGCGGCATTGCCTGGGAAGCCCTGCGGCGATTGCAAGACCCCAACCCCGTACCGGGCATGACGCTGATTTGGGTGGCGAGCGTTGGCATTGTGATCAACACCCTAACGGCGATTCTGTTCTTCTCAGGTCGCGACCATGACCTCAATATTCGCGGTGCCTTTTTGCACATGGCTGCCGATGCCCTGGTTTCGGTGGGGGTGGTGCTGACGGGGGTGGCCATTTTGCTGACGGGCTGGCTGTGGTTTGATCCAGCCATCAGCCTGATCATTGTGGTGGTGATTGTCGTGGGTACCTGGCAACTGTTTCGCGATGCCCTTGGCCTGATGCTCGACCGCGTGCCCAAGCACATTGAACCCCTAGCGGTACGCACGTTCTTGCAGGATCTACCGGGAGTGGACAGGGTTCACGACCTGCACATTTGGGCTATGAGCACCACGGAAACGGCCCTTACCGCCCATTTGGTGATGCCCACAGGTAGCCCAGGGGACAGCTTTTTGGCCCAGGTCAGCGACGATCTGCACCACCACTTTGATATTGACCACACCACCCTACAAGTCGAAATGGGCGACGACCAATACCCCTGCCGCCTAGAACCCGATCACCAGGTCTAAGCCTCTCTGGGGCTGGGGTGGTGCTGCACCGAGGGGGATGCTTAGGTCGCCAGGGCCGTGAACAGTTCGGAAATCGACCGGGGCGTCGCCTCTTCCTGGGCCACAATCTCTACAATGCGGTTGCGGGCGGCGGGTTCAAACAGGGCTTCTACACAAACTTCCGCCACCTTCATACGGGGCAAGCTGCCCTCAAACAGGGTATCCGCTGGGGCCATCACCAGGGGGCGAGGGTCGTCGTCCTC
Organism: Phormidium sp. FACHB-1136; assembly: GCF_014697375.1. Taxonomy (GTDB): domain Bacteria; phylum Cyanobacteriota; class Cyanobacteriia; order Phormidesmidales; family Phormidesmidaceae; genus Nodosilinea. The sequence goes on along the minus strand of NZ_JACJRS010000046.1, from coordinate 5,689 downwards.
GTTTTTGAGGCCACCGGGGCGCACGATGGTAAAGGCAATGCCGCTGCGTTGTAGGTAGGCTTCGGCCTGTTTTTTCCAGTACAGCACCAGCCAAAACAGGTTCAGCGGGTGAAAGAACTTGGAGACACAGAGGGACGACACCATCACAAAATGCTCGATTCCAGCGGCCTTGGCGGCATCCACCAGATTTTTGGTGCCGTCGTAATCCACCTGATACGGCCCAGTGGGGTCTAGGCTGGGGCGGGCACCCGTGGCACAGATCAGCACCGTACAGCCCTCTAGGGCCGTTTTCAGGCTGGCCTTATTCCCCACCTCTCCCGGTACCAGTTCCACCTCTGGGGGCAGCTTGGCCTGGGCCGTGGCCACATCTCGCACCAAGGCTTTGACCGGAATGCCGCGCTGTACCAATTGCGCCACAATCCGCGATCCCGTTGATCCGGTTGCCCCGGCCACCAATGCTTTCATGGTTCATCCCCCCTCAAGGCTTCTAGGTAAACACGCTATAACGCTCCCATGGTAAAGAACGCCCCTCGATTCGGAAACCCCATTCAGGATCGCTACCTTTGAACGCACGGCCATCGCCCCTGGCGGTAACCGTTCTTAACCGTTCTGGAATCTGGGCTCAAAGCCTAGCAACCCGCCCCCTGCAACCGATTCAGGCCCACGCTATCTGTGCCAAAGTTTTTGGTTCATGACAAGTCGCGTCTACTGTATACAGGGTTAGCTATAGTGGTTTTGTATCAATGGTAACCATAAAATGACTTCATCTTCCCGTAAGCAAGCCCGTTGTGGCCGATCCTTTATTCAGTGGTCAGTGGTGTCGAGTTCTGGGCAACCTCCCAACCGACGGCCCGATCCCGACTTTGTGGTAGACCGACGGCGGCTCCGCCAGTACCTCGCTTCCCTAGAAGGCTTGTCTGGAGAGTAGATCCCAGCACCCACGGATAACCTTGGCGGGAGCCTAGGCGACCATCCATGGATTTTGTTAGATCCGTAACCACTTCGGCTAACGATCAAGGCCGATTGGGTGTATTCTGTTTTCGTAATTTTGGCATACTTTTTCGGTTCGCCCCTCCTCCCCGTCGTTCGTTATGGAAGCCCCAGGATTATGAGCACAGATTTTCAGTCGGATGCCCCCTTCTCGGAGCCGGAAAAGCCCATGGTAGACCTCAAAGAATCCGAATCCACCGCCGAAGCACTAGGCGATGAAGCCACCCGGCAAATTAAGCAAGCCTGGGAAAAGGTCTCCAGCCTGCTGGGCGACCTGCCCGACTATGTGTCTGAATTTTTTAAGCAGTACCGTCGGCCCATTGTCACCGTCGGCCTGATTGTGGCGGCGATTATCACCGTCAAGATCGTCCTAGCGCTGCTCGATGCCATCAACGATCTGCCCCTGCTGGCCCCCACCTTCGAGCTGATTGGGTTGTTCTATACCGGGTGGTTCCTCTATCGCTACCTGCTGAAGGCGTCCAACCGTCAGGAACTCCTCAACGACATCGCCTCCATTCGAGATCAGGTGCTGGGCAAGAGCTAGCCCTTCAACTCCCCTCATCCGGTACGGTTACTGTCCCCTGCGGTATCGCGGTCGAATTTCTATACTGTGAGTACTGAACGCTATTCGACCTCCCACCCAGGGGATCTTTATTGCTATGGCCGATTCCAAAGTCCTCATCCAAGCCATCGAACGCCTCGACCACCGCGTCACCATTGGCGATGTGGCGGCTGAGGCGGGCTTACCCCTCCACGAAGCCCAGCAGGGTGTCTTGGCCCTAGCTAGTGACGTTCAGGCCCACCTGCAAGTCTCTGAGTCCGGGGAAATTGCCTACGTTTTTCCGAAAAATATCCAGGGTATTTTGCTGAGTCAATCCTGGAAACTACGTTGGCAAGCCACCTGGGAACAAGTGTGGCGTATCTTGTTTTACCTGATTCGCATCTCCTTTGGGATTGTGTTGATCCTCTCCCTCGTGTTGATTGTGTTGGCCATTATTGCACTGGCCATCGCCGCCGCAGCGGCTTCTCAGCAGGGCAATGATCGGCGGGACAACCGATCCGGTGGGGGCATGATTTTTATCCCCAGAATGTGGTTTGGGCCGGATCTATTTCGGATGTTCGACTATCGCTATGATCGTCGCAGCCCGTCCAAGAAAACTGATTCTGATAGCAAGATGAACTTCCTGGAAGCGATTTTTTCCTTCCTGTTTGGCGATGGCGATCCCAATGCTGGTTTAGAAGAACGTCGCTGGCAGGCGATTGCTTCCGTCGTAAAAGCCAACAGTGGCGTAGTAGTGGCAGAACAAGTGGCCCCCTTCCTCAGCGATTTAGGCCAAGGCTGGAGCCAGGAATTCGAGGACTTTATGATCCCGGTGCTGAGCCGCTTTAACGGTGTGCCAGAAGTCAGCCCAGAGGGAGGCATTGTCTATCAATTTCCTGAATTACAGGTAACCGCCCAGGAACGTCGGAAACTGTCGCCACCCCAGTTTTTGCAAGAACTTCCCCGCAAATTTAGCCATGCCAGTTCCGGGCAAATTATCGGAGCCATTGCCCTGGGTAGCGCCAACTTTATCGGTGCGCTGGCCCTGGGGTCTATGTTGCAGGATCAAGCCTTAGTAGCCAGTGCAGGAGAGTTAGTCATTTTCGTTAACTCAATCTATTGGCTATTGCTGGGCTATGGATCAGCGTTTCTAGGCATTCCCCTAGTTCGCTACTTTTGGGTGCAGCAACAGAATCGTAACATTGCCCGCCGCAACCAAGAACGCGAACAACGGGCCGAACTGCTGGCTCAACTGGATGATCCGGTGCGGGAAAAACTGTCCTTTGCTAAAACCCTGGCCGGACAAACCATCGTGGGTACCGATGATCTCGCTTACACCACCGAAACCGATTTGGTGGATCAGGAGATTGCCAACAAAGACAAAATCGACGAAGAATGGCAACGGCTGCTTGAACAGCGCCAATCTCCTTAACTATTAGCCCTTAACCCTTGGCCCTTAACCGTTGGCCCTACAGGACTCGGGTTAACGCCGTAATTTTGGAGAGCTTGGCAGCTTCTAGCCCCGCCAAGTCTTGCGACGTGAGCCAGCCGTCTTTGGTTAATTTGGCGAGAAGAAACAGGATTTCCTCATCCCCGTCGTCTCCATATTTGCCATCCAGGTCAAAGCGACGCGCACTTAAGAAGTCGTGCAACTGCCACACCTCGTCAAGGGTGGTCAGGTGGCCGGATTGTTGCCGCACCACCTGAATAATCGCCTCCACCTCGCGGCTACGGGCGATGGCTAGCGCCGCCTTGACGAGGCTTCTCTCTTGGACAGTCCACTGGGATTCGGTAACCTGCTTCATTGAGTATTGGTATAGTCAATCGACTCTTTTAATATCTCTCAATATTAAGGCATTTCACAAAACTTCACATTGATATCATAATTCAGCCGGATCCCTCCAGGCGAGAACTCCGGCTGTGGAAGAAGACCTGCGCCCGGATTAGCGGGCGAAATTCAGGAGTTCCTTGGGCGAGGCCAGGAGATCGATGGCCACGAAGAAAATCTTGCCCTCAGGATTGAGCAAAAACCGCCAAGCGATATTCATGCCCACACCCGCCCCAAACCAGGGGGTCTGCACCTTGCCCGTCACTTTGATCTGCGTGAAGCCCTCGTCCGCTGGTTCGGAGACCCCCCGTTCAGGCATGAGCCTGAGGTTCTGGCATTCTTCCTTGAAGAACCGCAGAATATTTTCGCTGCCGACAATGGGGCGACGGAAGGGCGGCTGTAGGCCACCATCGGGGGCGAACAGGCCAATCAACGCCTCAAAATCATTGGCATTGAGGTTGTTCATATAGGACAGGACGGTGGGATTATCCAGCCCCTCAATCGTGACCTGGGTGCGTTGGCCCATGTCCTGCGGAGGCACCACAGGCTCGGCAACGCGCTGATCGGCGGCTAACTTCCCGGTATCAAAGCCCATATCGACGACCGCATTACGCAGCACCGTAATCTGCTGACCAGAGTCAAGGTTGCGGATGGCTTGCAGCACAGAGGCCGCATTGGCGGATAGGGTGTAGCCCTCAGGGATAGGGGCGACGAAACCTTCCTCCATCCATTGGCCAAGGCGATACCAAAACCCCAGCTTAATGTTGGGCGACCAGGAGGCATAGGTACGACAAACGGGGGTATCAGCCCGGTTGGCGAGGTCGCACATCGCCTGGGACTGCTGCGGGAAGGACATTTTTTTAATTTCTTCTAGGGTCGGCTCAGCAAATTGCATACTGGCCGCACCGGGGGCCGCGATGGTAATGGCTCTCCCCATTTCAAGGTAGGCAAACCAGATGAGCGCGAGCTGATCTTCGGCACTGAGTTGATTAAAGCGGGCAATGGTGGCAGGCACCGCGTCCGCACTGAGGGTATTGGGAAAAATGGAGCGAGCAGAATCAATGGTAAAAGGCATTGTTAGCCTCCGTTGTCGGTTTTTCAGCAAATCCTAACATGGGGGGTGGAGTAGGCTCCTGATGATCAGAGTACGTAACAATGGCCACTTTTCCTGTGAAGAAGTTCAAAGGCTGGCCAGCGGACTGAATATGGAAACCATTGATAACACATGGCCCCTTTGCCATCGCCCATGCCAATGGCCTATCGGATGGCGATGGAGGGCGGCAGGGTTACACGGTGGACGGAGCCTTCGTCCATTCGGTGTGGAAGGTGCCTTCTTTGTCGGTTCGCTGGTAGGTGTGGGCTCCGAAGTAGTCGCGTTGGGCCTGGGGATACTTTGCCTTGAGGAAGCAGAGAAAGTCCCAAACCTAAGTGATCAGAGGGTCAGACACATTATCGAGTTCTTGTATCAGCAGGTCTTTGGGTGTCATGGCATACCTACCTCAAAACCAAAACCTCATTACCGTTACTCCACCATGACATAGCGAGTAAGCACCCGCATGATTTCGTGGCTGCGCCCGGTGGGTTGAGGGGTGCTCCATTCGCGGACTTCGGCAAAACCGAGGCGATAGAGTTCGTGGATGATGCGCTCTACACCGTGGGCGCTGCCGATCACCAAAATACGAATCACCTCTCGCCCTGGGGCGTTGGCGGGTGCGAGGGTGACTTGCAAGGCCGGGTCAGCCAAGGTTGACGGGATAAAGGCATGAGGCATGGAAGGCTCCTTTGTTGCTTAATGGATCACAACATAGCACCAATTTCAGGATTGTGATCCACTAAGCAACATTTACGTTCTCGTGACTCTCTGCCAAAGTTGGAGCATGGGTAGAGCAAGCCACGCACTAAAACAGGTGTTAGACACCTACGGCATTAGCCAAAATCAGCTTGCCGGAGCTATGGGTGTAGAGCGGGGCAGCGTTTCCCGCTGGTACCACGACAAACGCGACCCAACGGCTGAGACAGTGGTGGAGATTGTAGAAGCTTTGAAAAGTCTTAATTTTCAGGCTGCTGAAAAGTTCGTGAGGCTATATTTAGTCGATAAGTTAGAAGAAAAAACACCAAGCTAGTTTAACTGAGCGTTTTTACCTGCCAAAGAAAGAAATCTCTAAATGTAGCTATGATCGACATTACAATTTTTGATATTACGAAAGACGAAGTGATTGATAGCAACACTCCGGACAGTTTTTTGGGGTTGGGTTGGAAAAAAGCTATCCACCGCATAGAGTGCAGGTGCAAGTAAAACACGGTGCACCGATGGATAGCCTCAACAGCAT
>NZ_JACJRS010000045.1 GCF_014697375.1 Phormidium sp. FACHB-1136 | reverse complement strand
CTGGAGGCCCTTCAACAGCGGGTTGACCAAGAACTCGCCCGTCTGACGCCAGAACAAGTGCAGTCCATCACGGGCTATGACTTCATTCTCGATGCCCTACTCCAAGCTGAATTCCAGAAATCAGCCTAAATTATGCTCAACTTCATTTTTTATTGGTATTACTTGCATCAAACTCAAAGCCCATATTCAACTCCTAGGGGTTTATGTGAATCGAAATCGTAGCAAGATCTGATTCTTTTCAGAATCAGCTTGTTGATTAGCCAAGCCATCATGCAGGCTCTAAAACCATCGTTCTGGTTGATCTAGCCTTTAAAGGCCCGCTTCAAACCGTATGCCGCCAAACCCGTAATAACCCCAGCCGCCGCAACCGGGGCCGCGCCAATACCGACACCTCCACCAGCAACGGCTAGCCCCATCCTCCCAACGTGTGCAGCAATCCCTAAGCCTACAGCGCCACCACCTGCGGCAAACCCAGCGACTTCTTTGACCCCAGACTTGATTTTCTTGTACTTGGACATCAGAGATTACCTCGATCAGAACTTATGAAGGCTGGATGCAGCCGTTGGCCCTTGGTTAAGAGCCTCGTAATGCATCACCGCCTTCGTAGTTCGATTTTATACTGGGCAGAAGAAGATGCCTTCAGCTTGAATACCGAACTTTTTTTCTTATATTCCGCCAGTTGACGATCCCTGATCGATGTGAGATCCGTAAGTTAATCAGAGCCAGATCTACAATAAGTTGTCAATTTTAGCTACATTTGCATCAGTAATTCGCACCATAGGACTTCTTTGGTAAGCGGGGAAATGTCCAACAAAAAAGGAGAGGACACCCAGCGGTATCCTCTCCTATGGATTATGAGCCAGACAATGATTCGTCGGACTGATGCCTAGGCGTGGGTGGCGACGTTGAGGCGGGTGGAGGTGGGCTGGGTAGACCATACACCTGTAACCGCGTTTGGGGCTACCCTATCGCCAGAAGCGAGGCCGACGAAACAGCACGGCTAGCGCGGCGCACCTGAGAGCGGTCGGCTTGGCGGTAGGGCTAGTCTAATCGCTCTGGGGTTCAGCCGTGACCATCTTTCCAATCCGCTTCATTACCTTAAGCACCTCATAGAGGTCATTCCCCGGATTGGCCAAGGAAAATAGGCGAGAATTGGCGTACTGGGGCTGAGGGGTTTTCGTCAGCTTCAAAAACAAAAAACTCTGGCCATTGCTTACCATGGCAAACGTAGGCTGCTCCGATTCGGGGGTTGCCAGCATATAGGCCAGCGCTTGCCCCATCGCCACATTCGCATCAAAATCACTGCGTTTCGCCTCCAGCACCAAGATCCAAAACCGATCCTTCAGCACCAAAACATCGATTCTGCCGCGAATCATTTGCCCCTCGTCCTCAGCGGCAATATCAATACTCACCTCCGACTGAATATGAAAGGGGTCATCATAGAAACCAGCCCTATCCAACAGGGGCGAAAGCACCACCATCTTGACGCTGTTTTCTAATAATGGCGGGTTTTTTAGAAGGCGTTTGAAATGGGTCTTCACCCGATCAAGATATTGTTTTTCTAGCTCGGTTAGTGACCCTAACCCCTGTGTCCATTCCCCAAAGAAGTCTGGCTGGGTGGTCTCCCGCAGGCCATAGCGCTCTTCGAGCAGGGCGATAGAAACTTGACTGGCGGGAATAACGCTGACCATAGCATTTTGCGAAGGGGATAGGGCGCGGCGGTCACAGGAGCCTGGGGCTAGCACCATAATCTACAGTTTAACGTTATCGCCGCGTTTCCCTAATTACCTCAGTTCGGGTTAAATTCAGTAACCCGATGCCCCGTCAGGGTGGGCCAGCGTTGTTGCCAGAAGCGGTTTTCTAGCGAATGTCCAACAAAAAAGAGAGGACACAATCCTGTATCCCCTCCTTGATGATGAGCCAGACAATGATTCGTCAGACTATGGTGATGCCCCGTGGGTGTTGGGTTCCGCTTCGCCTCACCCAACCTACCCAGGCAACTTAGCCTAGGCGTGGGTGGCGACGTTGAGGCTGGTGGAGGTCAGACGCTCGTAGGTAGCGCGCATCTTCAGACCCACCAACACCTGGAACAGGCCGCTACCGTTGGTGGAACCGGGGTATTCGCGGTGCTTCAGCAGCAGTTCGGTCATTTCACCGTAGTACTTGGTGGAGGTGTTGCTGAGGTGGCTTTCGATGTAGATCATTTCTTCCAGGCGGTCGAACTGACCATCCACCTCTAGCACCGAGACCTCATGGCCGTAGTAGCTGTCGGGGCCGTAGTGCATCCGAATTCCGGGGTAGGAGCAGGTGAGCTTCCGACCGCAGGGAATCCAGTCGATGGTGGAGCCTTCGTCGAACAGGTAGACGGGGTCGAACCCTTCCACGCCTTCCCGCTGCATGAGGCGCACCCGCAGCACTTTCTTCTCTTCGTCGTTGGGGATGAGCTTGGTGGGCAGAATTTGAATCACCACATCGGCATACTGCTTTTGGATGTCGATGTAGGCTTCAAAGTCGGGACGACGGGCGTTGATGGAGGCCAGCACGTCTTCGTAGGTGTGGCCACGCTCGGCCATGTCGCGCTGGATCTTCCAGGCAATCTTCACCTCGTCGCTGATGTCGAGGTAGACGCTGAAGTCGATCAGGTCACGGACGCGCTCGTCGTAGAGGGGGTGCAGCCCTTCGATCACGATGATGCGGTTGGGGTCAACCCGTTCGGGGGGGTCAAGTTCGCCAGTTTCGTGGTTATAGATGGGCTTGTCGATGCTCTTGCCTTCCTTCAGGGCTTTGATCTGCTCGTACATGAGATCAAAGTTGTTGGCGCGAGGATCGAGGGCGGTGACGCCAGCTTCTTTGCGCTGTTTGCGGTCAAGGCTGTGGTAGTCATCCAGACAGATGACGGTCATCAGCTCGGCCCCAAACAGGTCGCTCAGTCGTCTGAGGAAGGTGGATTTACCACACCCAGAGTCGCCCGCAACACCGATGAGAACTACTTTGTCTGGCTTGTTGATCATAGGTTCCCTCTATACAACTCCTGTTAAAGTCATGCCGTTTGAGCAAGGTGGGCGAGGCTGGCCGCATCGCAACACCCCACGACCCCCACGAAATACCCCAAAAAATATCTCGTAAAATGTGGCGCTTGTGAAGCGTAAATCCCTAACCTTCTCACAGCAAAACTCCTCCTGGGGAGGGGCCGTGCCTAGAGAATCCAGGGCCATCCACGGCAACGGTTTGGTGACTTATGGCGGCCAGGAGATCCTGAGCCTAGCCCTCCATTCAGCCTACAGACACGGAGAACCCCTATGGCTAAGGAGCCTTGCCCGTGGCGTCTGAATCGGGATTGATAAGTATTTCTACCGCTGTGTGCTGATCTTATCAGAAGAAAGTATCGCTCACAACTGAATTTCCGGGTGGTGGGGATCAATATTTAGCCTAATTTAACCTCAGTTCGGGTTATGCTCAGTAGCCCGCTGCCCCGGAAGCCCTTACCCCCAGCCCCTCTCCCACGAGGAGAGGCAGGGTAGTTTCATACCAGTAAAGAAAAAACGTAATGGATCCGGTTGGCCCAATCTCTGAGGGTTTGGGGCACGGTTCGCCAGCCTTGTCGTTGGGCCAGGGTAATGGCAAAGGTGTTGAGAAGCCCACCACACTCATGCGTAAAAATGTACTATGAGCAGCATTACGGATTGGGGCTTAAATGCCGTGAGAGCAAGGCCAACGCGCTACTTACCAACGGTGCTCTCCCCGGAGGAGGTGCAAGCCCTACTGAGGCATCTGTCTGGCGTTTACCTGTTGGTAGCGAAGTTGCTTTTTGGAGGGTCACTGAGGCGGGGCTGTTTCAGTATGGTCATCGCAAAGACCATTGCCCCGACCTGCCCCCACGGAAGCTGATGCTGGCGACGCTAGATCCGCTCGGACTACCGATAGCGACCGAGGTTGTTTCAGGGCAGAACGCCGACGACCCTCTCTACATTCCGGCCATTCAACAGGTGCGTCAGACCCTCAGCCAGTCCGGGTTGCTCTACGTGGGAGATAGCAAGATGGCCAGTCTAGCGACCCGTTGCTTTCTCCAGACCACGGGCGGCGACTATCTCTGTCCACTCGGGGGGACACAGATCAAGGCGGGGGCGATGCAGACTTACCTAGACCCCGTGGAGCAAGGGGCCGTCGAGTTGCAGGAGATTCACTACAACTCTGCCGACGGTCACAGTACGCTGATTGCCAGAGGCGATGAACAGATTCAGACTAAATCCGGCTTATTTACCCCTTTACCCTCGATGAGGTGCTGCCGCTGCCTTACGAACTGCCGTTAGCCAGCTAGCCTCCAGCCTATCCCCGGTAAATCGGCGTTAATGCCATCCCACTATTCAGCCCACCTTAATACACCACCCCTCGATAGCGGCGAGTTTTGGGCGTTGCCTCGGTGCTGGCTGGGATGTCGCTGGAGGGAACGGTGGGTGGTGGTGTCTCTGGCGTGGCGGCAAAGGTTGGGGCGGGGCTGTTGGTCTCCGACGAACCGTTGCGCGGGTTGAGAGATCGCAGGCCAGCGGCGACCCAGCTAATGTCGTTGAAGAGGTCAGAACCTTCATTGGTAGCGGATTGACGCTTACCTGTATCCGCACCATTACCGTTCCCTTTTGCCGTTGTGTAGGACTCTTGCGGCTTCGCGGGCGTTAGGGCGGTCGTGCTGGGGGCAGATTGGCTCATCTGGCGGCGAATGTTGAGCAGTACCGAGAGGAGTGCCTTTTCGTCTAGGAAGGGGGCATCTAGGGAGGCCAAAATCAACCGCATACTGGCGGCGGCGGCACTCATCAGGGTTTCGCGGTGGAAGCCGTGCAAAAAGCCCGATGCCCCTTGCTGCATTGCCCAGCGCCGCTCGGTTTCAGCAATGGGACCTCGATGGGTGCGGGTTAGGAAGATCTGAATGCGAGGAAAGCGCTGACGACACCAGCGACAAAACTCGTAGGGGTTAATGTCGCTAATTTCCGTATCTAAAATAATCAGATCGGGGAGGGTAAGTCCCGCCTCCGCAATTTGACTGATACAGTCTACCAAGTCTGTCCGAGAGGGTTCTAGGATAACCGCTAGGGACTGAGACTTGAGTAGGGACTGCCAAATCAACCCCTGCAATCGATTAGCCTGGATAACAAACGCCAGTTTTTGCGGTGATTCCACGGATAGAAGCCCTCATTAGGTGCCCGATTCGCCAGCTCACAACCCAGAGAAATGCATGGCCTTGACACGCCAGAGTCATTTCAGGCTGCAACGTAACATACCTTTACCACTCTAAGGGGCGTTGATGATGTCGGGATGATATCTGCGCTACATCTACGCACATTTAATGAGGGATTTTGGATAAACAACCGTGATTTCCGATGAGGGGCCAGCCGCCTCTAGTTTGAGATAGGGCTCATCTGGCCAACGCAATTCGGACAATCGATCACCTGTAGAAAATTTACCGAAACACCGATGGTCTCCTTAGCCTCTCCCCGGCGCGGGCAGTTTTGGGCAGACCGGGGTGGCACCTTCATCGATAATGCTCGCTCGGTTGGGAAATAGGGTTAGGAAAAACCACCACAAAGATCTCCAAAGGATGAAAATACCCATCGGTATTTCGTAACCGTCCTAGAATTTTAACGAAGAGGCTCCTCGAAAAATAGCGAAAAGCACCGTCTCACAATGAGACTTAGACTAGAATATGGGTATCTAAAATATTGATTAATAGATGACTGTGCGACGATAAATCTTCTAATTACTCAAGGGCACCTCGATTAATTACCTTATTGCGAACTCGAAGAGCCTAAAACCCATGGAACTTCGTAGCCAGTCTCAAGAAGACCTGCATTTTTCGAGATGCTCAAGGGGGAGCTTGTCATTAACTGGGATCGTAAGATCAAGCCTAAAGGAAACATAATGAATGTAATTTAAATGCGCGTCAGCTTATCCCAACGGCTGATTATCCTAGGTGTTTGACCCGTTCCTTGGCGTCTTGGCGTTGTTGGCGGGCCATGCGGAACAGTTCTTGGCCTGTGTGTAGGTAGGAGGTTTCGTAGCTGTAGGTAAAGCGCTCCATTTCCTCTAGGCCATCCTCTAGCTGGCCCAGGCAGTGGTACAGATCGGCGGCGACCCCGGCGGTGCTGGCGGGGTTGGCCATGGATTGAAACTTGGTTTTGGCCTGTTCTAGCCAGGTGCCGCACTGCTCTAGGTAGGCTTGGAAGGCTTCCATGAGCTCATCGTCGAAGGGGTCGGCGGAGAGCTTGCGGATTTCGGCCTTAAGGGGAGACATAATCTTGGCGATGAGTCGATCCACCGGGGCATAGACCAGCTTCAGCCAAGCATCCTCCTGGGCCTCCGAGGATTGGCTGGCCTGCCGATGGCGTCGATAGGCGGCTTGCATGTTAGCGGTGCGCTGGGTGCGTTGTTGGGCGGTGGCCTCTGGATTGGCCATGACGACCCCCTGCCGCTCCCGGTCGTACCTCACCCGACGGCTGGGGTCGCCAATCACCTCGTAGGCGCTGTTAATGCGGGCAATGTGGTCGTGGGAGGCGGATTCTGCTTGGCTATCGGGGTGAAATTGCTTGGCCAAGCGACGATAGGCCCGTTTGATCTCCGCCTGGGTCGCCGTTTCGTGAACTTCGAGAATTTGATAATGGGTTTGCTGTGCCATAGGGCCATTGTAAAAGAGGCACTAAAAGAAGAAAAGAGCACTCCATTAGCCATGGCTCCATGGGCACAGGCTAGTTGGTTTTGGGCGGGGCGGGGGGCGGATTGGGGCTATCATCGGTGACCGTATCGACCCCCACCGTGAGGTTGAAGGGGGTGGTTTCCCTGGCCTGGGCCACCACCACAATTTCGTAGTAACCCGACTGGGGGAGATCCCCGGCCCAGGTGTTTTGGGCCGCGCTGGATAGCAGGTAGGGCCGTTCTGGCGTGGGTGCAGGCAGGTAGATCGACAGGCGGGTGGCGTCGGGAGGGGCTTGCAGGTTAACCCGCATCAGTTGGCCCTGGCTGGCATTCAGGATGTAGATGTGGCCATCGCCGGGGGGTAGATCCCCCGTGACCTGGTGGCTAAATTGGCCCGGTTCAAAGCGAATTTCGGTCAGGGCATCGCCGCTGGTGATGGCGGTCACCCGATCCTGGGCGAGGGCCAGCCGCAGTTGATCCACCGGAGTTTCCACAAAGCCCTGCTGGGTACGCCCTGGAAACAGCGCCTCAAACCGAGCGTTGGTCAAGTTCTCTAGGGCTTTGCTGCCCACGTAGCGTTGGTTAATTTGCCGTCGCCATCGTTCCTGGTCGGCGGGGTTGTAGCGACCCAGTTTGTCCCTGGCCTCCGCACTGAGGTGAGCCTCCATTAAATCTAGATTTGCGGTGGCGAGGGCGTCCCACTCGTCTCGTAGGGCGGCATCCTGGGGCTGGTCGGTGAGCGGGGTACCCTGGCGGTCGGGATGGGCCTCAAAAAAGAACTGATCCGTGAGGCTGACGAGGTAGGCCCAGTCCACCCCTAGGGTTGTCGCCCGATCCCGAATCGCCTGCTTGCGAACCTGTTCCGCCTCACTGAGGTTGCTATTGTTGGCATCGTTAACCCCTGGAGCCACGGCGGTTGAATTGCGCCAACCTAAGGGATCCAGCCACCAGCCTAGGCCCGCTGCCATCCCCAGCACAAGGGCCATCCCCGCCAGCGCTGGCCAACATCCCGCCCTCATCCCTTGGCGCTGGGGCGATTGAGTCGGACGGGGTGGCGGCGGTACGGTGTAGGTTGGATCTGGGGGATAGATGGATCCGGAAATGGTTGGGTCGGCATCGCCAGGGCCGAAAGCGCCAGGATTGGGATAGCCCGCCAGCGGTTGGGGGGTGGCGGCGGACAAAACCCGCAGTCGCAAGGGACGCGGCGGGGCCGGAGCCACCACCGTCGGGGGCGGTTCCGGGGGGGGCGGCGTCGTGGGCTGCATCCGCACGGGCATCGTCTCCCCGTCGTCCGGGGTTGATCCGTAGGGGTTGGCTAGGTTCAGGGCGGTCATCACCTGCTGTGCCGATGTGGGCCGTTCAGCGACATCCCTAGCCACCATTTGCTCTAGCGTCGTTCGCAGATGTGCCGAAACCTCCAGGTGATTGGGCCAAGCCCAGCCTTTTTTGCGCTCGTCGTAGAGTTCATCGGGTTCTTTGCCCGTCAACAGCACCATGGCCGTCATGCCCAGGGCATAGAGATCATCCGAGGGGGTAGCGAAGCCCGTCTTTTGTTGGGCGGCGGGGATATAGCCCCTATGGCCGAGGCGGGTAATCGTCCCATGGGGGGTTTGGTAGGGATGGGGCACTCCCATCTGGTGACGCACATTCACCAGCAGTTGTTTCACACTGCCAAAGTCGATCAGCACCGGACGACCATCGGCATTGCGTTGCACCAGATTGTCGGGGGAAATATCACGGTGGACAATGCCCAGTCCGTGCAGGTATTGCAACACGGGCAGCAATTGGGCCAACAACTGCACCACCTCGGCTTCAGAGAACTGTCCCCCTTGGGCCTGCCGACGGCCTAGTAGATGGCGATAGGTGGGGCCTTCCACATAGTCCTGCACCAAGAAGATCTGGCCCTCCTGTCGCAGCAGTTCCCGAAACCGAGGAATTTGGGGATGATCCAACTGGTAGAGGATGCTGGCCTCGCGCTCAAATAGCTTTTGGGCCTGATCCAGGGCGTCCTTGCCCTGTACCTGGGGGTTACCTTCCCGCAGCACACAGAGTTCCTGAAATCGGTGGGTATCCTCCGCCAGGTAGGTACGGCCAAAGCCACCGTCGCTAAGCTGCCGCAGAATCCGGTAGCGCCCCCCCAGGAGATCACCCCCCTGTCCCCCTGTCTCCATACCCCTCTCCCGATCTAAAACGCTTTCCTATCCTATAGAAAAGTCTCCATCTCCAATGTCATCCTCATCCTCTTGCCGGGGCAGGGTCTCCCTACCCTGTGCTGTCCTACCTAGCCGGAGGTCATCAACCAGGATGCCGTCCTATACCAAATTCTAATCGAATAACCCCGATTCCCCGCCCAGCAAATCGTAGGGGCAAGGTCTCCTCGCCCGCTGATACCGAGGCAAACAAGTCGGATTTGGTATTAGACCTCAAATTTGATCTTGTTCGGCCTGTCGCACGGCTTCTAGGGTGAAGGGCAGGGCGGCGGTTTCCACTGAAATGGAATGGATGCCCCAGGCCACTAGGTTGGCGATCAGGTCGGGGTGGCGAACGGGGGCCTGCCCACAGATGGAGCAGGTGAGGCCGCAGCGTTGGGCCTCTTGGATCAGGTAGGCGATGGCCATTTGGATGACGGGGTGGCGTTCATCGTAGGCGGAGGCCATGGTGGGTTGATCGCGATCCACGGCCAGCAGCAGTTGGGTCAAATCGTTAGAGCCGAGGGCGATGCCCTGCACCCCGGCCTGGGCATAGGCGGGCAGCAAGAACAGTACCGAGGGCACCTCCGCCATAATCCACAGGGCGAAGGGTTCGGCCTGGTTCAGGCCCGCCTGCCGAATATGCTGCTGACACGCCAGCACCTCCTCCACAGTGCGCACAAAGGGCAAAATCAGTTGCAGGTTGTCATAGCCCGCCCGTTGCAAGGTGGCTAGGGCCGCTAGTTCTATCTCAAACAGGCGGGAATCGACATCGTAGCTGAGGGTGCCCCGCAGGCCCAGCATGGGGTTGGGTTCTAGGGGCGGACTACCCACGAGAGCCTGCCATTCGTGGGAACGTAGGTCTAGGCTGCGGTAGCGCAGGGGTTTGGGGCCAAGCACTTTCAAGATCGGCTCAATCTGCTGCACCATGCGGCTTTGCAGTTCGGCCCCCTGGCCTTGGTTAATCCAGTGCCAGGGATGTCGGCCTTCCAAAATATCCAGCAACAGCCACTCCGACCGCAGTAGCCCCACCCCCGCAATGTGCTCCACGGGTAGGGTGTCGAGCCGCCGAATTTGGCTGAGGTTGGCCATCACTTTGGTGCGGAGGTCGTGGTAGCGCCGGGGTGGCAAATCCACTAGGGGGGTGGCCGGGGAGCGGGCCGGGGGCTGGGTCACAATGGAGGGAATCCGGGCCGCATCGAGGCCGTAGACGACGCCCCGGTTCCCATCCAGCCAGAGGGGCATGGCGTTTTCTAAGATTTGGGTGGCCTGGGGAGCCCCCACAATGGCGGGCACCCCAATTTCCCGCGCCAGAATGGCCGCATGGCAGGTGGCCCCCCCTTGCTCGGTGACAATGCCCGCCACGGCTTCGAGCTGGAGGAACACGTCGGGCTGGAGATCGGGCAACACCACAATGGCATTGGGGGGCAGGGGACGCGGCAAATCCTGGGGCTGGCGGGCTACCACGGCAATGCCCTGCACTTGCCCCGCCGAGGCTCCAATCCCTTTAACCACCGTACTCACCGAGGGGAGATGGGGCAGGCTGGGCGGGCGAACGGAACGGGGGGCGGGGGGCGCTATCGTCGGAGCCACGGCGGGGGGCGCGGCCACGTAGGGGATCACCTGGGTAATCACAAACTGCCAGCCCTGGCCCTGTTCCCCTGGGCAAAGAATCCACTCCAGGCCCAGATCAAACTCAGCGGCGGGGGGCACCAGGGCGGCATCGGCCCCTAGCACCTGACGACTGCGTTGACCCAAATCAATCAACTGACGAATGTGATCGGGGGTGAGGGGGGGCAGGAGGGCTGGATCTTCCCGCTGGATCACCCGTAGGGGCAGGCCGCTGACAGGGCGATCTGGCTCCAGTCGTTCTAGATCGACGTGGGCTGGCCCTGCTGGATCGCGTCGGTCGCCTTGGCCCAAGCTGACTTGGTAGACCTGCTCCTGAAATCCGGGCTTCCACTGAAGGCTATCCGGCTGCGTCAACTCCATTTGGCCTCGGGCCGGAATCGCCTCCCCTCGCACCAGGGGCAGACCCAACCCCATCACACAGTCCCACAGGGCCCGCCGAGTGCCCAGCCGCAGGGTTCCCGTTACCAGGGCCGGATAGAGGGGGGTGACCAGGGTGGCTAGGGGAAGGTAGCCCAAGGAGGGCTGACGATGTCGCCACACCGCCAAATTTCGGGCCGATAGCGCCTCTCCCCAAAACTGCTGAAGGGCTTTGGCCAGGGGCACCAGGGTTGATGCTCCCACCTGGGCGGGTAACAGTCCCACGCCCAGATCCATGCCCTGTCCCCGTCGGGCTGAGGCTGGCCCCAGAGAAGCCCGCAACATCCAGGCGGGATGGGGCCAAGCGGCGAGATCCGCCACCAGTTGATCCGGCAGGGCGGCGGCGGCATAGGCAGCTTGGGCCTGCTGGCTGATCTGCTGAAGCTCTTTAAACCCGGCCATTTTCAGCCGTTCTAGGTCGTCTAGCCGCCGCAATATATTGGCGTCCATCAGGCTGGAGAGCGCGTTTTGCCACCCCTGGGCAGGAATAATCTGCCCTGCCACAACGGGTAGATGCTGCTGGGCCAGCAACCCTAGGGCGTAGGCCTTGTAGCCCACCTGGGGCAGACTATCGGCACAGACCTGATCCAATTGTTGAAGCCAGGGCATGGCAGCGGCGGAGGCAAAGCCGAGGAGGGTTGAAGATGATCCGCGTATTATTTTGTCCGCTTATCTATGGTCTGCTTATCTTAATGGTTTGCCTATTATTGCCCTGTGGGTTGAGCACCGAGGCCGGATAACCCCTTAGGATCCAGCAGGACAATGCAATTGTTATACCTACTACTGTAAATCCAATTGACGGAATCTGAGTAGGGCTTCTGCCGTTGTCCTCCCAGGCATGGCCCCTGGGGCGCATCCCAGCCTCTCAATGGGTGATGGGAAAACCTCCGTTCCTAAAGCGCCAAAGGGAGGTAGACCCAGGCCATAGCCATAGGTCAGCCCCAGCAGGGTCAGCAGCCATAGGCCAGCCCCAGCAGGGTCAGCAGCGTAAGACCGAGAATCCACAGAGGCCAGCGAGACAGCATGGGGTCGATGGGGATGGTTTAGGTTGTTACAATTTTCCAAGGAATATTCCCTTCCTTCAAATTGCGCGACGCAGGAGAAAACAGCACCATGGCCATTAACTGTGCGGTAGATTGCCGAGACGGCTGTATTTTGGGTGATGAATGCCCTAACCTCAAGTACACCGAGGAAGCCAGCAAATTTATTGCCGACACCTCCCTCGATAAAATGCTGGAGATGGCCGACGAAGCGGTGCGGCGCAAGATGTTGGAGCGGGCCTCCCAGCCGCCCAAGTGGGTGCTACCTGAGGACTAGGACGACCGGGCGAATCCCAACCAGGGCAGGACGATCCTACGGGTTAACCCGCTGACCCAGGATGTAGGTGGCGGCGATGGCTCGGTCGTCGCCCATGATTAGCAGGGAGAAGAGGGGATCGGCGATGGTGGCTAGGTCATGCTCCAGGGGGGCTGGGTTGCGGAGGGCCAGCAGGGGCGTGGCCTGGGGGTTGAGGACAACGATATCGGCCTCGTTACCGGGGTTAAAGCTGCCGATTTTGTCGTCCAAACACAGGGCCTGGGCACCGCCTAGGGTGGCCAAAAACAGGGCTTTGAAGGCCGAGAGCTTTTGGCCGCGCAGTTGGGCAACCTTGTAGGCTTCGTTGGCGGTTTGCAGGAGGGAAAAACTGGTGCCTGCGCCCACGTCTGTTCCTAAGCCCACGTTGACCGGGTGTTCGGTGGATTTGGCCTGCTCGATGCGAAACAGCCCACTGCCTAGAAACAGGTTGGAGGTGGGGCAAAAGGAAATCGCGGCCTTGGCTTGGGAGAGGCGGCGAAACTCCTCATCGGTAAGCTGAACGCCATGGGCAAACACCGACCGTTCCCGCACGAGGCCCGTTTGGTCATAGACATCTAAATAGCCGTCGTATTGGGGGAACAACTCCCGAATCCAGGCCACTTCGTTGACATTTTCCGAGAGGTGGGTGTGCAAATACAGGTCCGGGAATTCGTCTAGCAGCTTTGCGGCAGCTTTCAGTTGGGCCTCGGTGGAGGTGGCGGCAAAGCGGGGAGTAACGGCATAGAGCAGCCGACCTCGACCGTGCCACTTTTCGATGAGCGCTTTGGATTGGTCATAGCCCGTCTGGGCCGTATCCCGCAGGTAGTCTGGCGCGTTGCAATCCATCAGCACCTTGCCGCTGATCATGCGTAGATTACGGGCCAGGGCCGCTTCAAAAAAAGCATCTACGGATTCGGGAAACACCGCTGCGAACACTAGGGCCGTGGTGGTGCCGTTTTTCAGCAGTTCATCCAAAAACAGATCGGCCACTTGGCGGGCGTAGGTCGGGTCTTGGAACTGGCGCTCGGTGGGAAAGGTGTATTGGTTCAGCCATGCCAACAACTGCTCCCCGTAGGCGGCAATCATCCCGGTTTGGGGATAGTGAATGTGGGTATCAATAAAGCCGGGGGTGATCAGGTGGCCGGAATAGTCCACCAGGGGCAGGTGTTGATAGGCGGAATACAGGTCGGCAAAAGGGCCAAGGGCGGCAATGTGGCCGTTTTCGATCACCAACAGGCCATCGGGAATGTAGCGTACAGCCTCGGATTCTGGCACAAAAAACGGGTCGGCCACGCAGTCGATCAGGGTTCCCCGCAGGACAAGGCTGGGGCTGGGTACGGAAGGGGCAGAGGGTTGACCCATGGGCTATCCTGACGGTGCTAGAAACGTGAGCTGGGTGGGATCGTTCATGGGATTGTCCCACCTGGACGAGGAGATGACAACGGTAGCCGCTATGGTTGGAGTGCTGCGACGGTGTTTGGTAGAGTGCCTGATTTTCCTAACACAAGCGCTGAAAGTCTTGCAGGGATATTGTTTCAACTCGACGTTTTGGCCCGATCATTCCTGCTAGGGCCGTTTATAATCGGCTCATCTACCCCAAAAACGCCCGTAGTTTGAAGCATTCCGGCCATGACCTACACCCCCCTGCCCCAAGTCATTTTTCTCGATGCCGTGGGCACCCTATTTGGGGTGGCGGGCAGTGTAGGGGATATTTATGCCAACATTGCCCAGCGCCATGGGGTCACGGCTGATGCCAAGGCTCTGAACCAGGCTTTCTTCCGCACCTTCAGCGCTGCCCCAGAAATGGTCTTCCCCGGCTGCGACCCTGCGACCATTCCCCAGCGGGAATACCACTGGTGGCGCGTGCTGGCCCAGCAAACCTTCAGCAGCGCCGGGGTGATTGACCAATTTGTGGATTTCGACAGCTTCTTTGCCGACCTCTACGCCCACTTCGCCACCGCCGCCCCCTGGAAGGTCTACCCCGATGTGCCCGTCGCCCTACAACGTTGGCAGCGGCGCAGCATTGAGCTAGGAATTATTTCTAATTTCGATTCCCGTTTATATAAGGTGCTAGAAGCCCTGCACCTGGCCGACTTCTTCCAGTCTGTGACTATTTCCTCTGAGGCCGGAGCCGCCAAACCCAACCCGCTGATTTTCCGAACCGCCTTGCAAAAACACCGCTGCGACCCCTCCCAAGCTTGGCACCTGGGCGATAGCGAAGGGGACGACTTCCACGGCGCAAAGGCCGCTGGTCTCTGGGGTGTTTGGCTCCAGCGCCCTTAAATCGGCCAAGTGTCTAACGGGTCAACCTTCACTCAAGCCGTTGGATAACCCGCCCTAGGGTTCCATGCCTCGATGGGCTGATCAACCTAGCCTAGGCGACGGTACCAGTGGGCGAGGTTCTGCACATCCAGCCCTAGGCCATACCCCGCCACCATGACCTGGTTGGCCAGGGTGGTACGCCATACCCCTAGACGCTGCCAACGGCGACTGGAGGTGAGCACAGGGACAGGCACCATGGCCAAGCGACCCTGACGGTTGAGGCGCTGCACGAGGTCAAAGTCTTCCATAATCGGCAGCTTGGCAAAACCACCCATCCGGTGAAAGCGGTCGGCGGTGAGAAAGAGGGCTTGGTCGCCGTAGGGCAAATGCAGCCAACGGGAACGCCATTTCACCCCCCATTCCACCCAGCGCAACCCCCAGCCAGGGCCATCAATCGCGAGGTCAAAGGCTCCAGCCACCACCCCCGGTTGAGCCAGGGTTTGCCGCACTAGGGGCTCAAAATTAGGCGGCAGTTGGGTATCGGCATGGAGAAACAGCACAATCTCGCCCTGGGCCACCGCCGCCCCCTGGTTAAGCTGCGCCCCCCGTCCCCCCGTAGCCACCACCACCTGGGCACCCCAGCCCTCGGCGATGGCGCAGGTCTCATCCGTACTGCCGCCATCGGCCACAATCACCTCCAGGGTTGGCCCCCAGGGTAGGCGCTCTAGGGTATGCCCCAGGGTTGCCCCTTCGTTGAGGGTGGGGATGATGATGGAAATCGTGGCGGGGTGGGGCACGGGTTAGGGAGTGGGGAGTCGGGAGTCGGGAGTCGGGTTAGGACGTGGCGTTAGGCATGCCGCAGAGGGGTACAGGAGGGGGGGAGATGGACTAAGTCTGCTGGGGTGTCGATGTCGTGGAGGGTGGGCAGGTAGGTGGGGGTGAGGTGGAGGCGTTTGGCTTGGGCTAGGGTTTGGGTTAGGACTGCCGCCGTGCTCCAGGTAATGTTCTCAAACAGGGCGGGCTGGGGGGAGGTGAGTCCTAGGAGATAATAGCCCCCATCCTGGGCGGGGCCAAGGACGAGGTCGGATCCTGCCGCGAGGGCCGCTAATGCCTGGTGGAGGATAGTGGCTTCTAGGGCGGGGCAGTCGGTGCCGATGACGAGGGCGGCGGTATAGCCCTGGGCAAAGGCCCAATCCATGGCAGTGGCGAGGCGGTGGCCCAGGTCGCCCTCCGGTTGGGGGCAGTAGATCAGGTCGTCGCCTAACCAATTCTGCATGGCATCTGCCGTGGCCCCGCTGTACCACAGGGCAAGGTCCACAGGGTGGGGGATTGCTCGCGCCTGGGTAATCACCCGTTCCGCCAGGTGTTGATATAACTGCGCCGCCCCCGCTGGCCCCAGGGCAGGAATCAGGCGGGTTTTGGCTTGCCCTGGGGTGGGGTAGCGGGCAAACACCAGCACACAGGCGCGGGTCGATAACGTCATGGTTGGCCTACTCAGTTTGTCCGGTGACGATGGCGCGGGCCGATTGACGTAGGCGGGTGAGGTCGTCCTCTAGCAGGGGGGGCCAAATCACGCCCTCGGTGGTGCCCTGGCGATAGAGATGGCCGCTGTCGTCAATCAGCACCAGCAGCGCCTTGAGCAGGGTGCGATCTAGCACGGGTTCATCCTTGAGGGCTTCGTAGATCACCTTAAGGGCAAGCAACAGCGAGGTGACCTGACCGGGAATGGGAGGCTTCCCCTGGTGTAGACAGGCGATGAAGGTTTCCCGCTGGTCGGCGGCGGGGGAGAGGGTTTGCTGAAGTAAAAACTGGTGGGCGGTGTCAAAGTCCATGGGGGATCTCGATCATGAAAGAACAGTGGCGATGCCCGCGTGTGATCCCCCAGTCTATCGCCCCAGGGGAGTGTTGGCATCCCTGGGGAATGAATCCTACGGAGCCATGGAAAATCAGCAAATATACGGTAATTTTTTGGGCATCTATCCCGAAACCCTGATGGCTTAGGCGAAAATTGGGGCACCCTAACCCTATTCCCCTCCGACAGGTTTGCCTATGACCGCCCTGGCCCCCATCCCCTTTGTGGATCTCGATTGGCAGCATCGTCCCCTATCTAGCGCCCTACAAGCGGCCCTGGCCCAGGTGATGACGGACGGGGATTTTGTCTTAGGTCGAGCCGTGGCGGACTTTGAGGCCCGCTTTGCCGCCGCCTGCCAGGGGCGGTTTGGGGTGGGGGTGGGCTGTGGCACCGATGCCTTGGCGCTGGGGCTAATCGCCTGTGGCCTGGGGCCGGGGGATGAGGTGATTCTTCCGGCCAATACCTTTGTGGCCACGCTGATTGGCGTCTTGCGCTGCGGTGCAACGCCCGTCTTGGTGGATTGCGACCGGGCCACCGCTCTGATCGATTTGGACGCCGCCCAGCGGGCCATCACCCCTCGCACCAAGGCGATCATTCCCGTCCACCTCTATGGCCAAATGGTGTCGCCCCAGGGGTTGCGCACCCTGGCGGAACAGTATGATCTGATCCTCTTTGAAGACGCCGCCCAGGCCCATCTGGCGGAACGGGAAGGCCAACGGGCGGGATCCCTAGGGCAGGGGGCGGCCTTTAGTTTCTATCCCAGCAAAAACCTCGGTGCCTTCGGGGATGGGGGCCTGGTGGTGACCTCCGAGGAAACGGTGGCCCAGACCGTGCGTTCCCTGCGTAACTATGGGGCCAGCCGCAAGTACTACCACACCGATCCCGCAGGCACCAACAGCCGTTTAGATACCCTCCAGGCCGCTGTCTTGAACGTAAAACTGCCCCACCTGCCCGCCTGGAACCAAGCCCGTAATACCCTGGGCCAAGCCTACGACCGCAAACTCGCCCCCCTAGTCGAACACGGCATTGTTCCCATCCGCAACGAGGCTGGCCCCGGCCATGTCTACCATCTCTACGTGGTGCGGGTCACGGCGGACTGCCCCCTCCGCCGCGACGATCTCCAGGCCCGTTTAGGGGAGCAGCAGATTCAAACGGGCATTCACTACCCCATTCCCTGCCATCGACAACCCGCCTTTGCCAACCTAGGCTATGGCCCCGGTGCCTTTCCCCAGTCCGAAGCCCTCAGCCAGGAAATTCTCTCCCTACCGATGTACCCCGGCCTTACAGAAGCCCAGGTCGATCAGGTGGTAGACGCTATGCTAGAGACAGTTCTCTCAGCCTCATCCGCCCCGCTGACCTCGGCCCTGGGGTGAGGTAGACGTTAGCCGTTACGTCTTGACCGTTTCTCCTGATTGCCGCCGCACCACCCCAGATAGATTGTCCGATCTCCTGCTGTAACCCAACCCGGCCTATGCTCTCCCGTCGCCCTGTCCCCTCCCTGTCTTGGCTGATTACGGCCTTGATCGCGTTGCTCTATGGCCCGCTACTGATGCATTGGGTGGATGGCTGGCTGAATAAGTCGATCAGTATTCAGCACGAGTACTTTAGCCATGGGCTGCTGGGGTTGCCCTTTGCAGCCTACATCGTTTGGGAAAAGCGCACGGATTGGCAACGGCTGGCTCCCCAGTGTCATCCCGTTGGGCCGGGGCTGGTGCTGCTGGCTGGTCTTCTGTACCTCACCGGGCTCCCAGACTGGATGAACCTTTCCCTGCCGCTGATGCTGGCGGGACTGTGCCTCTCCCTGAAGGGGATGCCGGGGCTGCGGCTGCAAAAGATGCCCCTGCTGCTAGTAGCCCTAGCCACCCCCACCCAACTGCCCTACCTGATTGAGCCCTACATTCTGCCACTGCAACGGTTTATTGCCGCTGTGGCGGGGTTTTTGCTCACCCAGGTGGGGGTCAACGTCACCGTTGATCAGATTTATCTCTATGTCAATGGCCAAACCGTGGAGGTGGCCCCCCACTGTGCGGGGCTCAAAATGCTGTTCACCAGTCTCTATGTCGCCCTGATGCTGGCCTACTGGACGGGAGCCTACACCTCAAGGCTATGGATGGGTCTCTTTTTTGGCGGCACCGTGGCCGTTAGCGTGGTGGGCAACATTATCCGCAATGCCCTGCTCAGCTACTTCCATGGCATGGGCTACACCGACCTTTTTGTCTGGCTGCACGATAGCTGGGGGGGCGACCTCTACTCGGCTCTGCTGCTGATGTCGCTCATTCTGTGGCTGCGGCTGATTCGCCATTACGTGCCGCCAACCCTGAAGCTCGATGGCCGTACCCCAGCCTCGGTATAGGGGCTGGCTTGCCGCCATTATCCGCCGCTGATCCTCAGCCGCCATTATCCACCACCGAAACCGCCGTCCTACGTTCCCGTTCCCTAGCGACCCCGAAGCGATGACTCCCAGTTCCTCCCCTGCCCCTAGTCTGCCGATGCGCTGGGTCAAACCGGGCCTCGTGGCGCTGTTGATGGTGCTGATGGCAGCGGTGATGGCCCCCGCCTACCTCACGGGGCAATGGCCCTGGGTGACGGCTCCCCAACTCACAGACGCTGACCTTGCCGCCCTGAACACTCTGCGGAACAACGGTCTGGAGATTCCCCACTGGTCGCCGCCTCAGCATCAGGTAATTCCCCTCAACCGCCAAGACTGGAGCGTGAATGAATACACCACCACCAACGCCACCGCCCTAGCCCAGCAGATGGTGGTATTGCTGTATCCTCAGCCCTGGCACAACAACCAACCCCAGGTGGAATGGGTAGACCTGGCCGGAGTCCAAAACTGGCGGGTGGAACGACGACAGCGTCTCCAATTACGCGATGGGCAACACCCCCTTCCCGTCCAAGCCAATTGGATTCAGGGCCACAACCGTCAGCAGACCTTTGTGGCCCTACAGTGGTATGCCTGGCCGGGGGGAGGCCACCCAGCTCCTCGGCGCTGGTTCTGGGCCAACCAGCGATCCCAACTCACCACCCACACCCTCACCCCCTGGGTAGCGGTCACCCTGCTGGTGCCCGTCCCGCCCCTAGCCGACGTTAACCCCTACCAGGCTTGGATGGCTGAACTGGGAGGAGAGGTGCATCAGCACGTAACCGCCTTCCTGGGTGGGGTTGAGCCCCAAAACTAGCTCTTTCCCTCGGCCTAGGGGCTGGAGAAACGTGGAATTGGGAAGGAATTATGTAAACTATTGAAACAATTATCCCCGGTCACGCTAGGATGCCCCCAGTGTTAGCCCGGTGGGTTCGGTGCGATAGCCGCGCCGCCGTTGCTGTTTTCGGTCTTGGGACTCTCTGCATGTTAGCAACCCCTTCCCCCGTTGGTTCTGCCCAACCCCAGTCCGGCATTTCCCTGCGCCACGTCCATCCCCAGAAGGTGGTGGTGGTGGGCGATAGCTTGGTCTACGGCTATGGTGATCCAGAGGGGGGCGGCTGGGTGGAGCGGCTGCGACGCAGGGCCATGGAACCGGGCACCCCCGGAGCGGTGTTTTATAACCTAGGGGTACGGGGAGATCGGGCCAGTCAGGTGCGGGAACGCCTCGCCCATGAGTTTCGCTATCGGGGAGAAATTCGCAACCGTCTGCCCGACCGCCTAGTGATTTCCGTGGGCACCAACGATTCCGCCCGCGTGGGGCGTGCCCTCGGTCGCAACTACACCGACGTTGACGAGTTTGAGCAAACCCTCGCCGATCTGCTGGCCGAGGCCCGTCAGCTTTGTCCGGTGCTGTTTGTGGGGATGGTGCCCGTCAACGAAGCGGCCATGCCCTTTTCTGAAGTACTGTACTATTCCCAGCGGGAGCAGTGGCGCTACAAGGAGGCCACCCGTCTCGCCTGCGAAAGCCACAATATTCCCTACCTCGATGTGATGGATCTCTGGCTACACCGAGGGGATGCCTGGTGGCGGGATCGCCTCTCTGCCGATGGGCTGCACCCCAACGTCCTCGGCTATCGATCCCTCATGCAGGATGTACTCGCCTGGGATGCCTTCCAAGCCGCCGTTGACATGCATCCCGTTGACAGGCATCCCAGCTAGCCGGGAACCTAGGGAGGGGATTCGGCCCACTGGGTAGCCCAGTCTTGACCGACGCGGACGGTGATATCGGAGTCTAGGTCTCCGGTCGATTCAGACAGCACTCGCCCCTGACCTAGCATCGACTGAAGGATTTCGGCGCTATCGCGATCCCCCCGCTGGGCGATGACCTTGGTATCGCGGTGGGTTGTGGGGGCGTCGTTAATGAGATAGACATTGCCAAAGCCGTTCTCCCGCAAATAGCGGGCCATAGCCGCCCCCGCCCCGGAGGTGTCCGAGGCGTTTTGGACGGCGATGCGGAGGTTGGCGACATAGCGTGAACTGTTGTTGTCAGCATAGATACCGACCCCCTCCGTTTGGAAGAAGGTGCGCAGAACCGTAGCCGAGGCCTCCCAGTCGGGGAGCCAATAGCTGGCTTCAAACTCGGTCGCACTGCTAAACCGTCCCGGCAGCATTACCATCTGAAATTCGTCGGCGTCAATTTCTAGGCCAAAGTTAGCCAAGGCCAGCATTTCCTCTAGGGTGAGGTTGGTGTCTACGTAACGCTGCACCACGCGGACGGCCTGGGGCAAGCTGGGCACCACCATGGGGTTGGTTAACCGTTCGCGTAGGGACTTAAGCAATACCTGCTGTCGCTGTACCCGGCCCACATCGCCCATGTCGCTACGGAAGCGGGCGAACTGTTCGGCTTGGTCGCCGTTGAGGGTTTGCCAACCGGGATAGAGATCGATGTACAACCCTTGGGTTTGGTCGGTGTACTGCATTCGGTGGGGCACTTCAACGTCAATGCCGCCCACCAGGTCTACAATTTCGCGAAAGGCCACCGTATTGACCCGCACGTAGCGGTCAATCTGCACATTGCCCAGATTGTCGGCAATGGTTTGGGCCACCAGGGCAGGGCCACCCTCCACATTGGCATGGTTAATTTTGGCCATACCATAGCCTGGAATTTGCACCCGAGTATCCCGAGGGATAGACATCACCCGGAGAGTCTCGTTGTGGGGGTCGATGCGCACGAGCAGCAGGGTATCGGTGCGGCCCCCAAAGACAGCATCGGATCCCGACGGGGCGTCAAGATTTTCGTCTAACCCCATCACCAAAATATTGACCGGGCGAGTCACCTGGTAGCGAAAGCCCGCTTTCCAGAGATCGCTCAGCCCTGCACCGCCGCCATTGGCCTCTGGCACACCGGGCAGAGGTAACATCAAGGCCGCTCCGGCCCCAATGAAGGCGGAGGTCGCCGCTGTGCCTAAAAAGATACCGCTCCACAGTAGCCCGTTCAGAGTACGACCCAACCAGCCCCGGTGGCGACGGGGAGCGACATAGCGGTAAGCGGAGAGGGAATCAGGATCCTCTAGACCGGAGGTTGCTGAGCCGGAGTCTACTGGATGAAAGGCTTCTGGGGTAGGTGCTTCGGAGTTGAGTGATGGGGAATCATCGGAATGATCTAGGACAGCGGCGGTATGAGACTCCCCAGGGGAAGATACCGAAGACGCGGGGAAGGAAACCCTGGGGTCTTCCGGTTGTTGCGACGATTCCATGGATACCTGCCTTACTGATGTCACGCCTCACCCACCTGATGTCGGGATCTGATCGCAGACTACCGCGAATAGCCTGCGATTGTCCTGATCGCCTAGACACCTGACGACACTGTCACCACACGACACGGTTACCTGGTGACTAGGCACCTGGCAGCATGGCCATTACACGACGACTGATCCACGGTACGATTCTCTCGATCCATGGAACATGAGCACCCAGTGTTCATCAATGTGTTAATCAATATTAAGCCCTTTTTGGCCCTGGCTGATCCTCCTAGGGATAGGATTAGGGCAAGGAATTCACAGTTTTCTATCGTTCTCCTCAAAAGAGGCAACCAGAACCCTACGCAACATCTTGGAGCCTGCGTTCTAGATCTTGGTGCAGGCCCAAATCATGTTGATAGGAGCCTGCCCAGTCCACAAAGTCTTCGTCATCCGTGGTGACGATAGTGGTCACGATTCTCCACCTAGCGCTGCTCACCACGGCCCTAACCCATTGCTTCATACCCCCGGATGGCCTGGGGGATGGGTTGCTGGGCTCAGGCTGGCACGGTCAGAATTCTAGCGAAATCGCCTCACCCTTCTTAACCAGGGGAAATGGGTTGTCAGCCCGTCGAGTGCGTTGCTGCGTGAAGGTATTTCCCCTACAGAGGCCGATAGACCCGGTAATTAATATTGGGGAAGATGTTGTCAATGGCCTCCATTTTTTCCAGCCAGCCGGAGTCAACCTTGCCGCGCAGGATGTCGTCCCACAGCTTTTGGAAGCGCATCAGGTGGGTACGGGTGCGGCGCACGGCGTAGGGAACCATCGTCCCAGTCCGCATGATGAAGGCCCAGTCGGAGGATTGGGCTAACAGCAGTTCCCGTGCCGCCTGGTTCAAGGCGCGCCATTCCAGTTCGTCTTCGGGTTCGCGCTTGGCCAGGTCAATCATGCGCTCGGCGGCCTTGTGCAGGTGGGGGTAAATCCAGGCGTTGGTTTCGTTCAGCCAGTATTCGTGGAAGCCCTTAAAGCCCCAGCTCGATTGGGAAGGACGGCAGACCTGCTGGGTAGGATTGGCCTTCAGGTAGTCGGCCAGGTGGGTCATGTCGTAGGTGTTTTGGTCAAACCAGCTCTTGCGGAACAGGTAATCGAGGAACCACGGGCCTTCGTACCACCAGTGGCCAAACAGCTCGGCATCGTAGGGGGAGACAATAATCGGCGGGCGCTGCATCAGGCCATGGAGATGGCTGATCTGCTGTTCCCGGTTGTACATAAAGTTAGCGGCGTGCTCGGCGGCTTTTTCCTTGGCCCAGTAGGGGTCGTACAAGGCTTTGTCGGACAGGCCCAGCCCCTTCCCGGTAATTTTGTGATATTTGATGCCCACATTCTTGCGCTGGCCATTGGGCATGATGTAGGGCTTGATGTACTCATACTCCGCATCCCAGCCTAGGTCGCGGTAGAACTCGCGGTATTCCGGTGCGCCGGGATAGCCCACCTGGGACGACCACACCTGCTGGGACGATTCGTGATCCCGTCCGAAAGCGGCGACCCCGGTTTCGGTGAAGATGGGGGCATAGCTGCCAAAGCGAGGGCGGGGGCGGGCGTAGAGAATGCCGTGACCATCGGTAAGGAAGTAGCGCATTCCGGCATCGGCCACCATGCGCTCTAGCCCTTCGTAGTAGGCGCATTCCGGTAGCCAAATACCGTTGGGGGCGCGGCCAAAGGTGTCTTCGTAATGCTCCGCCGCCACCTGAATCTGCGCCCACACCGCTTCGGGGTACATCTTCATCAGGGGCAGATAGCCGTGGGTGGCCCCGCAGGTGATGATCTCCAGGTTGTTAGAATCCTGGTATTGCTTGAAGGCGGTGACCAAATCGCCGCTGTAGTTCTCCCAGGTGTTGCGGACGTGGTTGAACTCCTGGGCGTAGGTTTCCGCCAAATACCGCAGGTGGCCATTGTGGGCATGACGCTCCACCTCTAATTCAGCCAATTCTTCGAGCTGGGCTAGGTGGGCATCAAATCGCTCCTGCAAGAGGGGATCCCGCAGCATCGACACCAACGGCGGCGTCATGCTCATGGTGAGCTTAAAATCCGCCCCGTCCCGCTTCAGCCCATCAAACATGGTCAGCAGCGGCACGTAGGTCTCGATGATGGCTTCGTAGAGCCACTCCTCCTCTAGCACATAGTCACTTTCGGGATGCCGGACGTAGGGAAGGTGGGCATGGAGAACCAGGGCAAGATATCCGATAGCCATAGGTGAGTGCCGTTGCGGAATGAACTGTGGATGCCGATTGATGGGGCCGGGATGAACCGTTGACAAGATTCTAAAGCAAAAGTTAAGCGGTGACGGTTAGCTAGGCGGTATCCCGTCCGACCAACCTGATTGCAAAGTTTTATGACGTTTTTATATGGCCCAGTTGTGCCACAGAGGCGAACCTCCAGAAAGTTCAGGGAGAACGCTCTGCGAACAAGTTAATACGCTTTCGATTGGAGTAGAGACTTGGATAGAGGGTTTGGATAGAGATGTATTTATGCCTTCCATTATGCCCCGCGTCCGTCGCCAAATCCCATCGAAATCCCGTATTTGCCCCTGGCTCCCAACCGCTGTTTCCCCATGGCTTGATCCGGGCTTGTTCTGGGGCGCGTCATCCCTAACACTAGGGCATGGCTAGGCATGAGTCTCGACAGTAACAGCGTCGGGATGATTCGGAATTACAGGATGATCGGAATCATTCGGAATCATATAGAGTCAACACCTATGGGACGCATTCGGTTGACCTGGATGGGGTTACTGCTCACAGGACTGTGGGGCTTGGGGGGCTGTCAAACGGAACCCATCACCCCCCTGCAAGGCTCGACCTGGGCTGAGGACA
The DNA here is from genome assembly GCF_014697375.1 of Phormidium sp. FACHB-1136. Classification (GTDB taxonomy): domain Bacteria; phylum Cyanobacteriota; class Cyanobacteriia; order Phormidesmidales; family Phormidesmidaceae; genus Nodosilinea. The sequence continues at coordinate 22,320 of NZ_JACJRS010000045.1, read as the reverse complement.
CCCTGGCCGCCCTGGCCTATCCGGCCTTTTTGGTGGATACGGGCACCGCCGAGCGCTACCGTCAGCAGGGGCTAGCCTATCGGTCTGGGGGGGATCTGGAGCGATCCGTGGCCACCCTAAAAATTGCCGCCGCCCTCGACCCCTACAACCCCAATAGCCACATTATTCTGGGCTGGACTCAGCATCTAGCGGGAGATCGTCCCATCGCCATCACCACCCTCACCACCGCCTTGCGCCAGGATCCCGACCAAGTGCAAGCGCTCAATGCCCTGGGGATTGTCTATTTAGTGGAAGGCCAGCTCGACCAAGCTACCGCCACCCATCACCGTGCCCTAGAACTTAAGCCCGATAACGAAATTGCTCATTACAACCTCAGCTTGGCCTACCAACGCCTTGGCAACTGGGATGCCGCCATCCACCACGCCCAGGAAGCCACTGTTCTAGAACCCCAAAACCCTCACCCTTGGGTAGCCCTGGCCCTGGCCCTGGCGGCCAGCGGCGATAGTGCTGCGGCCCAAACCACCTATCAGCAGGCCATCCAGATCGACCGTCGCTACCTCAGCCGATCCCACCTCGACCACCTCGACCGGGCTGGCTTCAGTGCCCCCCAGATTGATGCCGTTGCCAAGCTTCAGGCCATGGCCAGCCCCTAAGGGCCAAGGCCAAAGGGGCTTGACTCAGGGGAAAATGAACGTTTTTTAGTTCCTTTGAACTACATTAGTGACTAGGTGGGTCGAGGGGATTTTCTAAAAAAATAGATTTTTCAGTTATTTGGCCGATTCTGCCGGGAAGCCATCTCCCTAGTTTGTGCAGCCCCGAAACTTTGTGGTTAGAATTAGTAAGCCACTCGCCAATTCGTTCAATACCTTCAATAGACAGAAGGGTATCGATAACACGGCGCACCGTGGGCCATCGGGCTCTCGGTGGGGGCAAATCAAGCAGCATCAGGGCTGGCTTGTCTGTTCCATGTCCCCTCACCTGGTCAGGGTACTGGGCATTCAACGGTCTAAACTGTTAGCTTGAAATCACCTTTGTCTTGAAGTGAAGGAGCACGAGGATCGCGGTATGACCCAAGCAAATCATCTGCTCGAAACCATCGAAGCTGATAGCGATGTCGATCTATTGGTTGACGATTCCGATGGGGACGAGAATTTTGTTGCTCAAGATGACGAGGCAGATGCTACCGCCAAGGGGGCTAAGGGGAAAACCACCCGCCGTCGGGCTCCAGCTAAGAAACGTCACTACACCGAAGATTCTATCCGTCTCTATCTTCAGGAAATTGGCCGTATTCGCCTCCTGAGGGCTGAGGAAGAAATTGAGCTGGCCCGCAAAATTGCCGATCTGCTGAAGCTGGAACGCATTTTTGATGACCTCTCTGACAACCTAGAAGAAGAAGATTTCCAAAGCCTAAGTCAAGAGCTCACCTCCGAAGAATGGGAACAGTGGGCAGCGGCGGTCATGCAGGAGGAAGGCACGACCTTTACCGTGGGTGCGTTCCGGCATCGGGTGCATGTGGGACGACGGGCCAAGGACAAAATGGTGCAGTCCAACCTGCGTCTAGTAGTGTCCATCGCCAAGAAATATATGAATCGGGGACTGTCCTTCCAGGATTTGATTCAGGAAGGAAGCTTGGGGCTCATCCGCGCTGCTGAAAAGTTTGACCATGAAAAGGGCTATAAGTTCTCCACCTATGCCACCTGGTGGATTCGTCAGGCCATCACCCGCGCCATTGCCGACCAATCCCGCACCATCCGCCTCCCGGTGCACCTCTACGAAACCATTTCTCGCATTAAAAAAACCACCAAGCTGCTCTCCCAAGAACTAGGCCGCAAGCCCACCGAGGAAGAGATTGCCACTCGCATGGAAATGACCATCGAAAAGCTGCGTTTCATTGCGAAGTCGGCCCAACTTCCCATTTCCCTAGAAACCCCCATCGGTAAGGAAGAGGATTCTCGCCTCGGAGACTTCATTGAATCCGATGGCGAAACCCCCGAAGATCAGGTGTCTAAGAGCCTACTGCGGGAAGATCTCGAAAGCGTCCTCGGTACCCTCAGCCCCCGTGAGCGGGATGTTTTGCGTCTGCGCTATGGCCTAGATGATGGGCGCATGAAGACCCTGGAGGAGATCGGTCAGATCTTCAACGTCACCCGCGAGCGCATCCGCCAGATCGAGGCCAAAGCCCTTCGTAAATTGCGCCACCCCAACCGCAACAGCATCCTCAAGGAATACATTCGCTAGTCGTCTGGGCTATCCCTAGTTCAACGGCTGCAATGACAAGGCCGCTCCACGGGGCGGTCTTTTTTGTTGCCGCCAGACGGTCACCCCAAGGTCGGCGTCAAACACCATTGGCGCAGGCTCTATTTAGACCATGGATGGGAGAAGCACAAGGCCATGTCTAAATCCTATGGATATTAACTTTCTTTTGTAATACAACTGGACTATAGTAAATATAGCCCAGCGCCAACCTCCACTTTTTCCATAGTGTTGGGCCGGATTAAAGGCTCAGGACATCTACGGATCATCGCTATCAACGATTGTCCATGGTCAGCATCCTAAGTTTTAGTCTCTGGCAGAGTTCTATCTGTCAATTATTAGTGGTACAATTGTTCTGTAAAATTATTGTCGCCGACTCGGTTATCTCCCATGGAAACCTTAACCTCCGCTCAGCAAGAGCTCTACGACTGGTTGGTTCACTATATCCAAGAGAACCAGCATTCCCCTTCCATCCGGCAGATGATGAAGGCGATGAATCTGAAGTCGCCAGCTCCAATTCAAAGTCGGCTAGAGCACCTCAGAAAGAAGGGCTACATCGAATGGAGTGAAGGGAAGGCGCGAACCATTCGGGTGAGGGAGGATGTGCGTGGTGTGCCCATTCTGGGTAGCATTGCCGCTGGCTTTGTCAACGAAGTGTTTACCGATGCGGTCGAGCGCCTAAACCTGAACGGGCTTCCCATTCGCCACGGTGACTACGCCCTGCGCGTTACCGGAGACAGCATGATCAACGCCATGATTCAGGAGGGCGACATTGTGATCATGCGGCCCGTGACTGACCCCCAGGCGGTACGCGAAGGCACCATCGTGGCGGCGCGGGTGGAGAGTGGTACGACCCTCAAAACCTTCTATCGCAGCGGCAATCAGGTGCAGCTCAAACCTGCTAATCCTCGCTACCCGGTGATGGAATTCCCCGCCGATATGGTGGATATTCAGGGCCGTTTGATTGCGGTTTGGCGCGGCATCGATCCCGACTTTTCGGCTTGATCCAGCCCTTTGATCGGTCGCACATCACCCAGGGCCAATGACCAGAACAGCGGGCACCATGACCTTGCCGTCAAGATTGTTGCATTTCAACACGCTCTAGTGGCCCTAGGTGCGTAAGGATGCAGCCACACCCTAAACTGGGGATGTTGTCCTTGGCTGCGCTCCCATTAGGGGTTCGAGCCTTGTCGGTGTTGACGGTTTCGCCCATGAAGTTTCGGCCCATCAAGTTTCGGACGTTTATCTTGCCCTTGGCCCTTGCGGCGGGGCTGGTCTTGGTGTTGGGGGTTGGGCTCTTAGGTGGGCTGGCCCTACGGACTCCCCTGTATCTGCTGGATCGGGGCGGGCAGTCGATACCGGAAGCCTTCCAGTTTGTCCCCAAGCAGTCGGCCTTGGTGGCGTCGGTGCTGGCTCGACCGGATCGTTTGGCCCAGCTATGGGATTATTTGGCGGATCCTAGGCAGCGGCCCACCCTGCGCACCGACCGGGAACGCTTAGAGCGGGCCATGCTGGCGCAGACTGGATTAACCTACGAGCGGGATCTTCAGCCTTGGCTGGGGGAAGAAATCACGGTGGCTCTGGTCACTTCCGACCTGGATCAAGATCCCAGCAACGGCCTAGCACCGGGGTATTTGGTGGCCCTGGCCTGCCGGGATGCGGATTTAGCCCGATCAACCTTGGAATTGTTTTGGCAAAATCGAGCCTTGGCTGGCGATCCCCTTGCCTTTGAAGACCTGGGTGGCACCCGTTTAATCTACAGTCGGGCCTCAGGTCGATCAGCCGCTTCGTCAGGGTTTCCCCCCCTAGCCACCGCCATGGTCACCAATCGGTTTATTTTGGTGGCCAACGATCCGGGGGTGCTGCGTCGGGCACTGGCAGCGGCGCAATCCGTGGGCGATAACCTGCGCACCGACGGACGCTATCGGTTGGCCCTCAAGACCCTGGACAGCCACCGGATCGGTCTACTGGCGGTGAACCTGCCCCAGATAGCGCAGTGGCTACACCCCGATCCATCGGCCAATGCGTTCATCCATGCCCCTTGGTCAGCGGATCGCCCTCCCCTAGACTGGGGACTGATTTCCCTGGGCCTTCAGCGGCAGGGAGTGTTGACGGAAGCGGCTTGGGTGGTGTCTCCTGGGCATCAGCTTGATCCTCACCAGCAGGTCATCACAGATTGGTATCCCCTGGCCCGCTACCTGTCGGATTCCCTCAGCCTAGCGTCGGTGGGGCTGAGCTTGCCTGACCTGGAGGATCACCTGAGCCCCTGGCTTGATCCCTGGTTGGGTGGGTCTGCCTCTAAGGGGTTGCTGACCCAATGGGTGGAGGATAAATTGGGGTCAGGGGAAGCCAGTCCACTGTGGGCGAAGGTTGACCAACGCTATGCCCTAGGGCTCGATCTCTCCGCTAAAGACAAACCTCTCCAGGGGTTGATGGTGACTCCGAGTAGCCCTGGGGTGTTAGCGGCCATCGACACCCTAGAAGAGCGGGCTCAGGCTCAGGGGTTGAGTGGGGGGCGTCTCGATATTTTGGGCTATCCCACCACGGTTTGGACGCGCCTATCCCTACGGCAGAATGTTGCTAGGGACAGTGCGAATCGGCCTTTGCAGGTGCAAACGGAGGTGGCGGGGCTGCGGGCCGAGGTTGGTCACGATCAAGTGTTTGCGACCTCAGCGGAGTTGATGGAACAGGCCCTTGGGGTTGACCAACGCTGGGATGGTTCCCTGGCTTGGATTGAGGCCGTTGAGGCGTTTCCCCAGGCTGGAGAGAGTTATGTCCATGTGGACTGGATCGCCCTGGAAGGGTATCTACGCCAGCAGATTCCTCAGTTCCGGCTGTGGGAAACTGTGGCCAAACCTGCCCTGAAGCACGTCCAGACCGTCACCCTAGCCAGCTATGGCCAGACCCCCCAGGTACACCACGCTGGTCTTTTCATCCAACTCCAGAACCCATAGCCGATCCTAGTCCTTGCCATGGCCACCGATTTCCCCATTGCCAAGCTGCTTGCTGATCTGTTGGCGACATCGGCGGTGTCGCCCGCCCAGGGACAGGCGCTAAGGGCTTGGGAACTCGCCGATGGGGAACGGGCTAGGGCTTGGGGCATTACCTCAGATACCGTGGATGCCGCCCTGGAGGAGCGTTTGCACTGGCTACGAACCTTGATGCCCCACCATGGCACCCTGGCACTTCCCCCGGCTCCCCTGGAGGCTACCCTGATTCTCTATTGGCAGCTTTGGTTGCCCCTGGCCCTCAACCTAAAGCAGGCCCGCGAACGCCAACCTCGACCCTTGATTCAAGGCATCCTAGGTGGCCAGGGAACGGGCAAAACCACCCTCTCCGGCATTCTGCGCCATATTCTGGGGGCCATGGACTATGACACCCTAGGCTTCTCCATCGACGACCTATACAAGACCTACGCGGATCGGCAACAGTTGCGCCAAGCCGACCCCCGATTGCGCTGGCGTGGCCCACCGGGCACCCACGATGTCGATCTCGGTATTGCCGTGCTGGATCACCTGCGGCAAGCCCAACCTGGGGAGGCGGTTTCGGTACCCCGCTTTGATAAATCCCTCCACGGCGGCGAGGGAGATCGAATCGCGCCGGAGGTGGTGCAAGGAATCGATATTGTGCTGTTTGAGGGTTGGTTTTTGGGGGCACAGCCCCTGCCGTCGGGCCTGTTGGAACAGCAACTCGCCCAAGCCCCTGATCCCATCCGCACGGCAGCAGACCGCCAATTTGCCCGTGATATGAACGATGCCTTAGCCCAATACCTGCCCCTGTGGGATCGACTGGATCGATTGATGATTCTCTATCCCCAAGACTATCGGATTAGCACCGTGTGGCGGCAGCAGGCCGAGCAGCAGATGAAAACTCAGGGCAAACCGGGCATGGACAACGCCGAAATTGAGGAATTCGTAGCGTATTTTTGGCGAGCCCTTCACCCCAACCTGTTTATTGATCCCCTCAAGCAAGATCGGCGGCATACCCAGCTCGTGGTAGAAATTAACCTGGATCGAACGCCAAGGGCGATTTACGCTCCTCCAGAATAGGTATTATCGAAATGCCGGACGGCAGCATTCCCTGTCGGTTGTTGAGAGGAATTCCCCCGATGAGCGTGAAGTTGGAAGTAATTACCCCTGAGGGCATCTTAGATAGCACCAAGGCAGAGGAATTTCGGCAGATGGTCGATGAAATGCTCGCCGCTGGGATTGAGGTAATTTTGATTGACCTCAAGGACATTACCTTCATCGATAGCTCCGGGCTGGGCACCTTGGTGGTGATTCTGAAACAGGTGCGGGGGCTGGATCGCAAACTTTGCATTTGTTCTATCAATGACCAGGTGCGGATGCTGTTTGAACTCACCAGCATGGATCGAGTGTTTGAGGTCTACGAAGATCGAGCCGCCTTTGAACAGGCCGTCCTCAGCGCCTAGGCATTCGCCCATCCGCCCGCCCCAGGGGGCCAGCCATCGCGTATGATCACCATTACGGCTCCTGATCCTCCCACCGTTGGCCCTAGCCTGCGGGATTGGTTAACATAAGGTTCGTGCGGTCTGAGTCTAGTTTAGGCTCGCGGCAGTTTTGTTGTTTTCTTGTCATCTCTCTAGCTCCATGGATGTAATGGATTTCTTCCGCCTCAGCGCGGGCCAGTGGAACTCTCAGCGCACCACTCACCACCTCCCTTTCCGACGGGCGGAACTGGGTGGATCAATCATCGCCGTCGAAGCCCTGGAGGCCGAAGACCCCAGCGTTGTCGAAATTTGCCAGTTGCACAGCGTCGATCCAGCCCTGGCGGTGGGCGGTGCCCTGGTGACCTGGCAGGGGTCAATGGCCTGGGATAAGGACGACGAAAACCACGAGGGGCGCACCGTCTTTTCCCTAGTCCCCGATGCCGACAACCCCAAAACGGGTCAACTGCTGCGCGAACGGGGCTATGCCGAAATTGTGCCCGTCATTGGTCGCTACGAAATCGATGACGAGGGAGGGCTGCTGCTCACCACCGAGTATGAAACCATGAGTTCCATCGAGCGGTTTTGGTTTGCTAATCCCAATCTGCGCCTGCGAACCAGTGTAGTGAAACGTTTTGGCGGCTTTAGCACGGCATCCTTCTGTGCCGAAATGCGGGTGGTAGAGGCCGACACCCCAGCCCCATCGGAGGAAGATCTGGCCCTGAGCAGTGGGGCATTTTCAGCCTTTGGCTGGTAGGGACGAGGTGACCTCGCCCCTCTCCTACCAACCAGAATTTTGCATCCACCAGGTCTGGATGGCCTCCAGGTGACGCGCCACCCAGACCCCGGACAAAAAGCCCGCCCCATGGCCTATCCAAGACTTGCCTCGTTGCAGGGGAAGCAAACCCCAAAGGGTGCCGCCATAGAGCAACCCTGCCAAAATCGCTAAGGCTACGGCTGGTACGCTGCGATCAAAATAGCCTCGCAGCAGCAGGTAGCCTAAGTAGCCGAAAATGACCCCACTGGCCCCCAAGTGGACAGTGCCCTTGCGCCCCAACAGCCAAATGCCCAGGCCGCTGAGTAGCCAGCAGAGGGCCGTCACCAGGCCCAGCACCTCTAGCCCCTGGAGTAGGATAAAGCTGCCCAAAATGATAAAAGGGGCCGAATTAGCGGCAGTATGGCGAAAATCTTGGTGCAGCAGGGGGGCCACAAAAATCCCCGGCAATCCGGCTAGACGACGGGGCTGAATGCCCAGATGATGCCACAGCCGCCGTCCGGTGAGCAAATCCACCACAGCCAAGGCCCAGATGAGCAGCAACCCATAGGTCAACAAGGCAATACCTTGGCGAAACCCCTCTGGCAACGGTGGTAGGGAAAGCAGGCTAGTCATCAGGATCGCTTGAATGGATGGGATCGGGTTAATGGATAGGATCTGAGCATCGATGGGCTAGGGTGCCTGTGAGGGCGGATGCTAGGCGGGGGCCATCAATGCCCAAATCAGTGTAACGGGTGGCTAGATCTCTGGCGGTCTGACTGTGCCACCACACGCCAGCAAGGGCCGCATCCAGGGCCAAATTCCAACGGTTGCCTTGGGTCGTGATTTTTTGATCCGCGATGCTCTGGGCCAAAAGTCCGCCAATCAGCCCCGTCAGCACATCACCGCTACCGCCACGGGCTAGGCCGGGGGTGCTCTCGGTGTTGAACCAAAGTTGACCCTCGGGGTGGGCTAGGGCGGTGCAAGCTCCCTTGAGCACCACGATACTGCGGCTTTGGGCGGCGGAGGTTTGGGCGGCTTGGCCGGGGTCTGAGGATTGAGCCAAAAGATGTGGGAAGAGTCGCTGAAATTCGCCTAGGTGAGGGGTCAGGAGGGTTGGTGCCGGACGCTGGGCCAGGGTAGTCACCGGATCGCCTTCGGCTAGGTGATTCAGGGCATCGGCATCCAGCAGCAGGGGACGGTCGCTGGCTAGAACCGTATCCACCACTGCCCCCGCCTGCCGCGACAGACCAGGGCCACAGGCAATCGCGTCGTAGCGGTTGATCTGATCGGCTAGGCCAACCGGAAACTGGGCGATGGCTCCGGTATCGGTTTCAGGACAGCCAATCACCAGGGCTTCGGGCAGTTGGGCCACCACCATCAGCCGCAGAGATTCGGGAACCGCCAGGGTGAGCATCCCTACGCCGCTGGCCCTGGCCCCCAACCCTGCCAACAGCGCCGCTCCGGCATACTGCCGCGATCCAGCCACAATCAACATCTGCCCCACCTGGTATTTGTGGGTATTGACAGGGCGCGGCAAGGGTAGACGGGCTAGGGCTTCTGGGGCACTAATCCAACGGACAGGCGGCTCGTTTCTCAACCCCGCATCTAGGGCAAAGGGGGGAATATCGAAGTCAATCCGATGGCGGTGGCCGAGGTAGGGCAGGGCGACATCCTGACAAAAAGCCCGTTTCCACAGCCCCAGGCAGAGGGTGTGGGTGGCCTGGATGGCGGTGCCGAGCACCTGCCCGGTGTCGGTGTGTAGACCGGAGGGCAAATCTAAGCTGACCACCGGGGCCGGATGGGCGTTGATGGCCGCGATCAGATCCGCTATTGTCCCCTCCACAGGACGTTCTAGGCCAAAACCAAACAGACCGTCAATCCAGAGATCCACGGTCTGATACCCAATCCGCATTGGAAAACCCTGGTTCCCAGCCCAACCCACCGTAGGGACGAGGTCTCCTCGCCCATCACCTAGAGGCCACGCTGACGTAATCGGCAAACCTAGGGCGTGTACATAACGGAGATGGTCAGCAGTCAGAGGTTTATGGCGCTCAAAGGGAGAAATAATCTGGACGCTATAGCCCCCATGGGCCAACTCCCGCGCCATCACCAAAGCATCACCGCCATTGTGGCCGGGGCCAACCAACACCCCCACCTGGGCATGGGTAGAACAAGGGAAACGCCCCATCACCCAGGCCACCATACGCTGGGCTGCTTTTTCCATCAGCGCCGCCACGGGCATCCCCGCCTCAAACATGGCGGATTCAATGGCCTGCATGATCGCTGCCGTTACCACCCAATCGGGATCCTTAGCGGATATCCGGTAGGAGGGTGACAACGGCTTTGGAGTCATGGCTTGGTCGTCATAGTGTCATGGGATGAACCATGATCCTAGCGCTCGAAGAAAACTCGGCTGCTAGAAAGACCCGCATCTCGGTAAAAGTTATTCCACTGGTTGGCCAAACCTCGGTCGGCAAAGGGGCCAACGGCCACATGGGGGCCACGGGGGGCAGTACGCATCTGCACCCGATCCGCTGGCGTGCCGAGCTGAATAATCTGTGCACTAACGGCCTGAAGGTTGGACTCAGCCGTGGGAATCACCACATAAAAGGGCGCGTTGGGAACCTCCGCCGGAGTGGCCATGGCGGTGCTGCCACTGGGGGGGGGCATATTCACCGGGTAGCTATTGGCAGGGCTGGCGGGAGTGGTGTAGGACAACTGCTGGCCAAATTCCACATTGCCGGACGCGGACGGGCTAACCGGGGGCGGCTGAACGCTGGGCATGGGTAGGGTCGATACGCTACCACCGGGGGGAATGACTGTGACCCCAGGCAGTGGCGGCAGGGTACCCGAAGCGGCATAGACATTATTGGGCATGGTCGGCGTTTGGGCAAAGACGGGCTGAGCCGCTGGAGCCGCACTCATCTGGGCTGAGACCCCCCGACTGGCCAGGTCGTTGACCCGCATTTGGGCATTGGCGGAGTGGTTGAAACGCCCCGCCTGGATCACAGGCTGGCCTTGGAAGGTCGTCCGAAAGGCGGTGGGTTCAACCATTTGCACCTGGCGCAGGGTGGCCTCGCTAGTGTCGTTCACAAACACCACAAACTGCTGACCACTGGCCGGAGTCTGGGGCATGGGGCTGACGGGCACGGGCACCACCCCGGCGGGGAGCGGCGGCACAATATCATAGCCCTGGGCCTGGGCCGATCCCTGACCCATCACCGAGGCCAGCGTCAGGGCCGACAGAATTCCCAACCCAGCTCGACGGGCCTGGGGGGACATCGATGCTTTCTGGGCTTTCTGGCCAAACCGACTCAACCCTTCACCTAACCGGGAGTAACGCTGCATAGGGATCACCACTCCTACCCATCACAAAAACTGAGCCATCACAAAACCTTGAATTGAGAAATGGTTGTGTACCATTCCTGCCCTTCGTCAAGTGGATGTTAGCGCAGATTTTTAAAAGCGAATCACTAAAAGAAGAGATCGGCTGGGGCGCTTGCGGGTATGGTTAGAAACGGCATGGGTTAGCAGATGGGTAAAAGGGTAAACAGGCCATGACGGAAGCCACCTGGGAACGGCGACATGTGTTGTCTTTGGCAGACTTTACGGCGGCGGAATTGGAAACCGTGACCCAAACCGCCGTCAGCTTTCGCGATGTGCTGTCGCGCCGCACCCGCAAGGTGCCCGCCCTGCAAGGGCTGGTGGTCACCAATATGTTCTTTGAACCCTCCACCCGCACCCGCAGCAGCTTTGAACTGGCGGCCAAACGGCTGTCGGCGGATGTGCTGAACTTTGCCCCCGGCACCTCCTCCCTCACCAAGGGCGAAACCATTTTAGATACGGCCAAAACCTACCTGGCCATGGGCACCAATCTCATGGTGATTCGCCACCAGGATGCCGGGGTGCCCCAAACCATTGCCGATGAAATGGATCGCCTCCAGAGCGGCGTCGGTGTCCTCAACGGCGGCGACGGTCTCCATGCCCACCCTTCTCAAGCCCTTCTCGACCTGTTCACCCTGGCCCTATCCCTCAACCCCGACCAGCCCACCAGCCAAGCCCTAGCCGGACTCAAAATCGCCATCGTCGGCGATATCCTCCATTCCAGGGTAGCCCGGTCTAACCTCTGGGCACTCACCGCCTGCGGAGCCGACGTTCACCTCGCTGCCCCGCCCACCCTGCTACCACCGGGCTTTGCCGAAGCCTTTATGCGGCAATCGCCCCTGCCCATTCATCGCCAGGTGGTGCAGCACAGCCGCCTCGCCCCCGCCCTAGAGAATGCCGATTTTGTCATGACCCTGCGCCTGCAAAAGGAGCGCATGACCCAGCACCGCCTACCCAGCCTGCGCGAATACCATGCCGAATTTGGCCTCACCCGCAACCGCCTCAACGCCTGCGAACCCAACGTCAAACTGCTCCACCCCGGCCCCACCAATCGCGGCGTCGAAATTAGCTCCGACCTAATGGACGACCCCGCCCTCAGCCTGATCAGCGAACAAGTCACCAACGGCGTGGCGGTACGCATGGCCCTGCTATATTTGATGGGTGTTGGGAAAGGGGAGTAGGGAGTGGAGAGTGGGGATAGGCTAGAAAAATTGTATTGCTATGGCGGTTCTCGATGGGGTGAGATACCTCATTTCTGGGTTCTAGATCCCCCCAGTGCCTAGTAGTCTGAGTTTCCTTCTGTACCCCCCTTGATAAGGGGGCAGGGGGGATCATCATAATGCACTTCACCCAAGTGCAATCTGCTATCGTTGGCCCTGACGCTAAATCCAAGTGGGGAGCCACCAGCGGCGTTGCAGGGCATCGGCAGACAGCGGCCAACTCAAGAACACGGGCAACCAAAAGAGAAATCCCAGGACAATTAGCCCCAGCATCGCCCAGGCCATGACCCGATGGGATCGGCGGTGATGACCCAGCCAAACCGACATTAACCAAGCCAAGGCCAGGGCGCTAAAGGCCACCATGCCCAGGGCGTGGTAGAGAAAGGTGCAACGACTCACCAAGAGCCACGGTAGCCACTGGGCTAGGTAGTTCAGCACCAGGAAGGACTCGACGGCAAAGGATGACTCACGGGCAGTTCCACCGAACGAAGCCTCTCCCGAACCGGGGTCTACTGAAGTTGCATGGGCCGTCGATTCTAGGGAAGATTCCAGGGAAAGCTGAGATTTAGGCTGGGCGATGGCCCACGATGGCCGCCGACCGCTGAACCAGATGAGACCAAGGGCCAACATTGCCGCCGTGGACAGCCACCACAAAATCGGGTTGCCCATGGCCTGAATCGCCACCACCGTCCCAGGGGAAAGAACCTGGTAAAAGTAGGCGACGGGGCGCAACATCAGTGGCCAGGTCAACCAGAGCGAACAGTAGGGATGGGAAGCACCACCTGCGCCAATGGTTTGGTGAACCTGCCAAAGCTGGTGATGAATACCCCAAAAGGAGTCCCCCGTCATCGCCAGGTGGGGCCACCAGAGTAGGCCGTAGGTCGCTAGGGGAATCAACCCCAAATACAACCACCAACGCCGCGTCCCAACCCACCACCCCCTAGGGGCGCAGTCTCCTTGCCCATCCCAACCAGAAATCATCCACCTCGTAGGGGCACGGTCTCCTCCCCCACCCACCCCAGCGGTCAGTAAGCAAGATTGAGGACGAACGACCTCCCACAGCAGCAATCCCAACCAAAACGCCGCCCCATTCCATTTGACATTGATGGCCGATCCCAGGGCGATCCCAGCCAGAATCCGCCAGCGGCAGGGATGCGCCTTCTGCGGAGCCACTACCCAGAAAACTTGTCCCAGCAACCCAAACCACAGCCAGTAGAGGTTAATCAAGGCCAGCCGCGATTCCACTAGGGTCAGCCCCTCTAGGGTCATCAACGTAGCGGCCACCAGGCTAAAGCGAATCCGTCGGCTGGGGATCTGTCCGTGGCTAAGGCCATCGGCCAACATCGCCGTCAAACCAGGGATCGTGGCTCCTACAACGGCATTCATCGCCCGTCCTCCGATCAGGCTGGTGGATTGCCCCTCCACTGTCAGCATGGGCCAGTGAAGCCCATCCGCAAGCCATTGCCCCAGCCAAAGTCCTAGGGCAATCAGGTACTTTCCGAGGGGTGGGTGGGCATCAAACTGGGGGGTATGGGTGAGATAGCCCAGGGCAAAGGGGACGTAGTAGATTTCATCGAAAATCAAAGAATTCAAGCGCCCCAAGCCCCACAGCCGCAGCCCTAGGGCCAGGGCACTGAGGCCCGAAAGCCAAAGCCAGGGCCGGGTTCTGGGGACGGTCTGGGACATCACAACTCAAGGTCGGGCAATGAAAAGGTTATTATGAAGAATTGCGACGCATGATCGATACGTACGATCAAGGAGAATGGCCTGTGCAACGGAGTCACGTTTTTGCTGGGGTGATGGTCGGTTTGGTGGGGAGCTTAGGCGCTTCGGCAGCCTGGGCCGCTGCACCGGGGGCCATGGCTGAAATCCCCCAGCCCCGGCTAGAAATCTGGGCCGAACAGACCCCTCTGTGGTTGGCCCAAAATGCCTCCTCCAGTAACCTTAGCGCAGCCCAGCAGGAGCAACTAGACGAGCTTCTGCGCCAGGGCCAAGCCAGAGTTGCGGCCAACGATCCGGCGGGGGCCATTGTCATCTACCAGCAGGCCGCCCAGATCGATCCCCAGAATGCTCGCATCTTTTCGGGCATCGGCTATCTCCAGATTCAGCAGGGCAATTATGCCGAAGCCGTCACCGCCTACCGCCGCGCCGTGGCCCTGGATCGGGGCAACCTGGCCTTTCGCTACGGCCTTGCCCACAGCCTCTTCCACAGCGACCAACTCACGGAAGCCCTGGCCACCTACCGCGAGATCCTGTCTAGCCACCCCCGCGAAGCCAACGCCTACCTGGGCATCGGCAGCATTCAGCTTCAGCAAGGGGACAGCGACGCCGCCCTAGCCACCTACCGCGAACTGGTGCGCCTTGCCCCCGGCAACGCCCAAGCCTACGAAGCCCTCGGCAACCTCTACATTCAGCAGGGCAACTACGACCAGGCGCTTACTTACCTTAACCAAGGGTTACGCGCCAGCAGCAACAAAGATACGCTCTATGCCAGCATTGGTAGCCTTTATCTGTTGCAAGATAACGTTCCCGCCGCCCGTGCGGCCCTCCAGCAAGCCCTCACGCTCAACAGCACCAATGCCAGCGCCCAGCACCAGATGGGCTATATCCTCTACCAAGAGGGCAACCGGGACGCCGCCTTCGACTACCTGATGCGAGCGGTACGGCTCGACCCTGATTTGATTGCGGCCCATGCCCTGCTAGGAGAACTGCTGCTAGAACGGGAGCAGTTTCTTCAGGCCGTGTTGTCCTACCGTCGTGTGGTGGCGGCTCGCCCTGGTGATCCGGCGGCCTTCTACAACCTGGGTCTGGCGCTATGGGGCCAAGGCTTCCAGGCCCAGGCGGTGTCCAATGTGGAACTGGCCCGTTCCATGTACGAGCGCCAGGGCAATACCGAAGGCGCGGAACGGGCTGTAGCGCTGATGGAGTTTTGGGGCGTCGCGCCTTAGGTGAAGATTAGGCGGGGGTGGCTAGGCTGGGGTCAACATCCTCAACGGCCACTTCCTCGAAGCGGATGATGTCCTGACGAGGATTCGCATGGCTGACCCGCACCTGAAACTGTTCCCCTAGGATCACGGAACGATTGAAGCGCATAGCCAGTTCGAGGCCCAGGTCTTCCACCATAATCAGGCCGAGGCCATCGTCTTCCCGCAGCCAGCGCAGCAGCATCACGTCCCACACCTGCTTCTGGTTACGGCGCAGATATTCCAAGGCCCAGTAGCGCTTGGTTTGGCGTTCCACTAGGGTGGCTTCGTAGGCGGCGGTGCTGGCTCCTTGGGCGAGTTCAGTCACTTCGTGGGAGGAGAAAGGCGGCGGATCCCCTCGCAGGTGGGCCTTAATCTGGAAATGCACCAGCAAATCCAGATAGCGGCGGATGGGGGAGGTGACTTGGCTGTAACTGTCGAGACCCAGGGTGGCGTGGCGGCTGGGGGTAACGCCTACTTCACTGCGGGTCATGCAGCGGCGAATGGCGGAATCGCGCACCCAGCCCGTCGGTAGTTGAATCAGTTCTTCATCGGAGGGCAATTCTGGCTGGGGTTGGCTGCGGAAGGGAATGGCGAGATCGTGGGTTTGGCCATAGCGGGCGGCCACTTCCCCAGCTAGAATCATCATCTCCGCCACCATCTGACGGGCGGGGGAATCCTCTAGTACCTCAATCACAATGTCGTCTTCGGCCTCCAGCACCTTAATGCTGGATTCCGGCATGTTGATGGTGATCGCCCCCTGGGTGACGCGCCACTGCCCCCGCACCTGCGACCATCGTGCCAGGTCATGCAGTTCCGGCTCGGCGGTAATGCCCAGTTCCAGCAGTTCGTCTACATCCTCGTAGGTGAGGCGATAGGTGGGTTTAATCAAGCTGGTGGCGATGGTGTAGTCTTGCACATCCCCAGCCTCGCCGAGGACGATACCAAAGCTGAGGGCGCAGCAAATTTGCCCCTGGATCAAACTCATCGGCCCGGTGGCCAGCTCGGCGGGGAACATGGGGATGATGCCCGTGGGCAGATAGACCGTGGTGCAGCGGCGACGGGCTTCCAAATCTAACTCATCCCCAGGGACGACCCAGCGGGTGGGGTCGGCAATGTGAATCCAAACTCGCTGGCGACCGTCCTCCAGGGTTTCTAGGCTGAGGCCATCGTCAATTTCCTGGGTGCTGGCATCGTCAACGGTGTAGACCTTGAGGTGGGTCAGGTCTAGGCGCTGGGGATCATCGAGATCCGGCGGCGGAGACTGGAGCCGCTGCTGCACCATAGTTAGGACATCCTCGGAGAATTGACTGGGGATCTGGCTGCGTCGGAGGGCCAGATTTTCGTGGGGCTGCCACAATCCCCATGCCACTAGAGTATCAAATGCGCCCGCCGCTGTTGGGGCACAGCCCATCGCATTCAGCAATTCCACGGCCTGGTTGCGCTGACTGGATTCCTCGCCTAGCAGGGCAAAGCGCTCCAGAATCTCGATGCGGGGCCGATCCGTCTTGTCCCAAGCGACAGCTTCCCCCGCCAAACCCTGCCGCGCCTTGGCCATAAAGGATTCCCATTCCTGCTGGCGCTGGGTTTCCCGCTCCTGTTGGTGCTTAATTTCGTTAACCTGGGAAGCAGGGCGGGGTTCGTAGCGGTCGCCCTTTTGCTTAAAGTAAATCTTGTCTTCGCTCAGCAGTCGATGGGCGGCGTAGCACAGGGGCGGGCTTTGGTCAGAAAACAGCAGTGCCGCCAGGGAAACCGGGTCAGCAGACTCCTCAGATTCCGTCAAAAATTCCCAGGCCACTTCCAGGCTAGAGGGATCAATATAGCCCTCCGCCTCGCTTAAAAATGCCGAAATGTCGGCGGGAGTGTACCTCTCGCCGACCACTTCGTAGGCTATCTCTCTGGGATGTAGGGTGTGGGATTGGCCACGCTCGTCGATGACCACCCAGTTTTTCTTTCCCTCAGGCCGATCCACGACCCCCAGGCGGGGCTGGCCCTGGTGTTTGAATTCGACTAACGTTCCCTTTTCCACCAGAACCCTACCCTACAATCGCCACCTTCTACCCTAGCCTAGCCTTCCCCGTTCACATAGGGGAGTAGGGCCAGAATGCGGGCGCGTTTGATGGCGACGGTGAGATCCCGCTGCTGCTGAGCGGTCAAGCCAGTGATGCGGCGGGGCAGAATTTTGCCGCGCTCGGTGACAAACTTGCGGAGCAAGTCTACATCTTTGTAATCAATTTTTTCTTCGGGCTTGATTGGAGATACTCGACGACGAAAATAGGCCATGGGAGTTGCTTACTTGATTTCTTTGTGGACGGTGTGCTTGTTGCAGTGGGTGCAGAACTTCTTCAGTTCGATGCGGCCCGTCGTGTTGCGACGGTTCTTTTGGGTGGTGTAGCGAGATACACCGTTAGAGCGCTTGTCCGGGTTAGTCCGGCATTCAGTGCACTCAAGGGTAATGACGAGGCGGACGCCTTTAGCCATGACAGTTCACCTAGAGTAGTGCGGATGGAAGTTAAGACACAGTCTTTCATTATCTCACAGCAGTTTGATAAATGCCAAGACAGTGCCCTAGATTCACCAGGGCAAACGCATCCTCAGGATGAGCGTAGCCGAAGTAGATAATCACTTTCCCCTCCGGCTTGCAGTCATTTGGCCTTGACTCCTCCTTTGGCAGAAGAGTCTTGACGGGGCAGCATTGAGGGCGATGTGGCGGACGACGGCTAGATTAGATGGGGCATAAGCAGAGTAGACTCCGCCACCTCGGCAGGATTCGTGGGCAGGGCTAGGCGACTGTTGGTAAACCACTGGGCAGGAACCATAGGGCATCGAGCACGCGCAACGCCTCCATCCTAGCCCAGTCCCCCAGACCTTACAGCGTGTACATCAACAGCAGCACTAGCAACCCATATGCCCCCCATGCCAAAGTTGGGGAAAGCCCTAGCCCCGTGAGGCCCATGGTTACCCCCAGGCCCACCAACCCTAGCGCGACGACAATTAGTAGCCATACCAACCAACACAGCTTCGCTAGGGTGGCGATCAAGCCATTTTGTTGATCAACCAGAAGCGTCGGGTCGGGGGGGATACGTTCTCCGGTGAGGATGAACCAGGCCAGGGACGGGTGGTTGGCGGGGGTAAGGGCGGCTCCGTGCCCTCCCTGAAAGTAGCGATCAAAGGAGCTTTCCTTGGGCGTATCGTCTTGGAAACCATTGTGCCCAGCGGTGCCAAGGTCGGCCCAGTGCAGCAGCTCAAACAGGCCGGGAAATACCCCCACAATCCAGTCTGCCGAGGCAATATCATTACGGATCGCTTGCACCCGTCCCTCCGCCCGTAGCCGATCCCAGGGGTATTGCTTGGGGACGACGCTGCCTGCAAAGGCGACATGGTGAATGCGGCAGGCCCGATATCGTTCTAGGGCGCTGGCCAGCAAATAGGTGCCATTGCTGTGGCCCACATAGCTAATCTTGGCGTGGGGATACCGGGCCAGAGCTTCGGTGTAGCGATCCATAAACCAGCGGACGTTGACCTGACGCGCCCCAAAAAATAGAAAGCGAAGCATCGGAAAGTACCCATACCCCGCCGTAATCGTTTCTACCGACTGGCCCAATTGCTGAGCGGCAGTTTCAACCGCCTCACTCACCCGAATCGTCCACAGCCCCATATCCCGAATGCCGTGCATGACAAACACCACATGGTCAATGGTTTGGCCGACCTCCTGCCCATTCACCACACCGTCTCCCTCTAGTTGGGCAATGGGGGTGGTTACGGCTTGCAGAAACTTGGTGCGGCGATAGGCTCCCATTTCGGCATCCTGGAAGTTACAGATCGAGGAATGCCCCGTATCGCGCAGCTTGATGTACCGAAAGTTGGCATCGGCCAGCACATCCACATTGTCCTCCTCGGCTACCACATCATCCAAATCCCCCAACAATTGAATGGTGGGCGGCAACTGAAAATCGGCGGCTTGGCTGAGGCGAATCCACTGGACGCGCAAATTGGCCACAAAGGGCTATCCCCGCTGCATTTGGGCCAACAACTGCCCTAACCCCAGCCGAGGAATGGTGGCCCAACCGATCTGTTGCAGGGCATACAGCCCCCAGGGGGTGGCCTTGGGCTTGAGGTTAGAAATGCCCCGATTAATCGCCGCCATCAGCACAATGCGTTCTACCTTGGTGGCCCAGGGCATGGGTTTGGCCTTGCGCACAAGGGTTTCATCGTCGCCGTAGCCCATGGCAATCAGGTAGGTTTTGCGGATAATCAGCCCGCCAATGCTATAGCCAATCAGGATAATCCGGTCATACTGCCCCCCATCGGCCCGCTGGGCACGGGCTTGGTCAGCCTCATGGATATACTCCACCAGTTGATCGGCCACCCGCCGAGGATCGACGTTCGAGAGCAGATCAGCCCGATACTTGGGCACCATCACATCGGCATCGGGTAGTCCCTCCTTCAGGGCATGGCACCAATCTTCAACGTGCTTCCCCAAACCATGCAGGATCACCACCAAGGTGGTTGAGGCCCCGTGCGAAGTGGGGGTGGTTGAGGTGAGCAACCGGGAGTTCGCCATAGCAGCAACCAATCATGATCACCCTGAGGATAGCGATGAACCGGGGTTAGCATCGTTAACTTTTTGGACTAGTGCAGGAAATGCCGCACTCCGGTGAGGGCCATGATCATGCCTAGTTCGTTGGCGGCTTTGATGGAGTCTTCGTCCTTGCGGCTGCCCCCCGGTTGTACGATGGCGCGAATGCCAGCGGCGGCGGCGGTGCGGACGGAATCATCGAAGGGGAAGAAGCCATCGCTGGCGAGGATGGCACCCTTAGCCTTGTCTCCGGCCTGGGTGAGGGCAATGCCCACGGAGCCGACCCGGTTCATTTGGCCAGCACCAATGCCGAGGGTTTGGTGCTGGTTCGTCACCACAATGGCGTTAGATTTAACGTGCTTCACCACCCGCCACGCAAACAGCAGCTCCGACAGGTCAGCCTCGTTGGGTTTGGCCTCGGTGACGATCTGCCAGGTGGCGGGGTCGTCGCGGTAGGTGTCGGGGTTTTGCAGCAGGAAGCCTCCGGCAATGGCCATCACCGCCTGTTTTGGCCCGGTCAGCAGGTCTTCTAGCACCAGCACCCGCAGGTTTTGCTTTTTGGCTAGGATTTCCCGTGCCGCCGCATCGCAACCGGGGGCGACAATGCATTCTAGGAACGTACCCGTGAGTTGTTGGGCGGTGTCGGCGTCAATAGCCCGATTCAGCACCACAATGCCCCCAAAGGCGGAGGTGGAATCGGCCTCGTAGGCCCGCTGGTAGGCGGTGGCGAGGGTATCGCCCATGGCCACGCCGCAGGGGTTGGTGTGCTTGAGGACGGCGGCGGCGGGTTGGTCGTCGGGGAATTCGGCAATGATGCGGCGGGCGGCTTCCAAGTCCACCAGGTTGTTGTAGCTCAGTTCCTTACCCTGAAGCTGCTCGGCCCCGGCCCAGCCCGTGGCGGTGGCTCCTGTGCGATACCATGCGGCGCTTTGGTGGGGGTTTTCGCCATAGCGCAGGGTGGCGTGCTGCTGGCCGATCATGGCCCACTGGGGCGGCATTCCTTCGCCGTCGGTGCTGGCCTGGGTGAGGTAGGTGGCGATGGCTTGGTCGTAGTTAGCGGTGTGCCAAAACGCGGCCTGGGCGCAGGCTTGGCGGAAACTCAGCGGCACCTGGCCCTGGCTGGCGCGTAGGGCTTCCAGATAATCGGCGTACTGGCTGGGCTGGCAGAGAATGGTGAGATAGGCGTGGTTTTTCGCCGCCGCCCGCACCATGGTGGGGCCACCGATGTCGATCTGTTCGGTGGCCTCCGGCAGGGTGACGCCTAACCTGGCGATGGTTTGCTCGAAGGGGTAGAGGTTGACCACCACCAGGTCGAAGGGGCGAATGTGGTTGGCGACGAGATCGGCCTCATCCTGGGCCATGTCGGGCCGCGCCAAAATGCCGCCGTGGATGCGGGGATGCAGGGTCTTCACCCGTCCGCCCAAAATTTCTGGCGATCCGGTGTAGTCTGAAACCTTGGTCACGGGCAAACCCGCTTCGGCCAAGGTGCGAGCCGTGCCGCCGCTGCTGACAATCTCAAACCCGAATTCGCTCACGAGCGCCTGGGCCAACTCCACCAGCCCCGTTTTGTCCGATACGCTCAGCAGTGCCAGCCGTGCCATGGTTGATTCCCTATCGTTTCTGCAAGCCCTTACTATATCGAAAAAACATCTCGAAGAAGCCTGTCGAAAACCCTGGTGCGGCCATACCACGCCTGCAAACGCATTCAATAAGGGTGATTCAACGGCAACCGCTGAGGAAGCAGGCGAGGCGGCTGGGATGGGATAGAGGCACAGGGGACGGGGTGAGTACAATGGGGGCATAAACCTCGTCCAACGGCATGGGGGCAAGCATGGGATACGTTTCGCCAAAATTGTTACGTCTCAGCGTTCCCGCTCGGCTGGCGCTTCAGGTTACTCCGGCTCAGTTTGCCGCCCTAGCCGCCGCTAACCACGATCTCAGGCTGGAACGCACCGCCACCGGAGAACTCATGGTGAACCCACCGACCGGGAGTGAAACAGGCTATCGAAATTGGAGCCTTTCGGGGGAGTTGTATCTATGGTGGCGCAATGCTGGGGAGCCGGGTAAAGCCTTTGATTCGTCGAGTGGATTTGAGTTGCCCAACGGTGCGACCCGATCCCCCGATGCCTCATGGGTGAGCCCAGATCGCTGGGACGCCCTGACGCCGGAACAGCGCCAGGGTTTTGCCCCCCTTTGTCCTGACTTCGTTGTGGAAAACTGCGGAGATATTGTCAAATCTGGTGTATGGCTAGGATCTAGGCGACGTCCTGCATTGGAGTCATATCGGGGTTGTCATCCATCCGGTATCCATCCTTGAACGGGACGCCTTCAATCACGTCCGCGAGGTGTTTGAAGCCTCGAATTCTGAGCCAGCGTTTCTGGGCACTTTCGACCAGCTTGAACACCAAGGCTAGGATGGTGTCCTTGGAGACACAGCCTCGGGTTTTGTCGGTTCGGAGGCGGACAGTGGCGAAGGTGGACTCAATGGGGTTGGTGGTGCGAATGTGCGCCCAATGCTCAGCGGGGAAATCGAAGAAGGTGAGCAGGACATCCCGGTCTTTGGCCAGACACTGGGTGGCCTCCGGATACTTGGCCTGGTAGGTCTGGATAAACCGGTTGAAGGCTTGATGGGCCTCGGTTTTGGTGTCGGCTCGATAAATCTCCCAGAGGGCTTGTTTCGCCTCCGGTTGCTGCCGTTTGGGCAGTTTGTTGAGCAC